>JAVZQA010000028.1:0-14578 GCA_038881315.1 Methanomassiliicoccales archaeon | reverse complement strand
CGAATGCAGCCCGTTTAGCACGGCGTGGGGAGTCACGGGGAGGTTTTGCTTTGAGCACGATAAGCGCACAAAAAGGGAAGGGTTTAAAAGGGTCAGTCCATGGCAGGACTGATGAACAAAAGACAGGCACTTGTCCTATCCCTCGCTTTAGCGGTTATCGTCGAATATATTCTGGGTGGCTTCGTTACCTTTGATGACAAGTCTAACAGCGGATTTGCACTTAACTCACTTAAGCTGACTTGGCCTGCCGTGCTGCCTCTAGTCCACAGAGCTTTCGCTCTCTTCCTCATACTTTTCTGGATAGCGGGCGCGATCATGCTGAGGAGGAGCAGGGCAAGCGGCTTTGCTCATGCCACAGCAGGACTGGTTGTTATACAGGCCATAATAGGAGCTTTCATTCCAATGACGCTTTCAAGTCCAATGCTCAACAACTATGTGGTGATAGCGCACTTTGCGGTTGGAGGGCTGTTGACCATTGGCGCCGGTTTTACGCTTTATTTGGGGTGGCTTCCTTCATCTGACCAACAGGAGAGTACAGCGCGACCGCAGCCATCAACGCGGTAGCCATTAGAAGCACACCTGCATTGCCCTCATGCAGCACAACATAAGGTGGATAATCATAGTTGATTATGGTGATTGCGCCATACAGTGCTTGTAGAAGCAGCAGAAAAAAGGAGATTATTGCGAGCGGCATGAGATGTCTTGGAGTGCTGTTTGAACGGTGAATTACTATCAAATTGACTATGAAGACGAGTATGATTAGCGCTGCCCATAGTCTGTGTATCTCCTCCAGAACACCAGGCCATGTCAACACGATCTTTGTGTAAGGGAAATCATTGTTACCCGGATCCAGAAACACGACCGCCGCAGCGATAACAAATTCAATCCAAACAAACGCGACCGACAGCAGAGCGGTTTTCTTGTACCCCTCCATGCGAGGGTGTTTCACATCACCCTATTTAGAATTATGGAAAACAAGTATGCATCCTCGAGCAAATTGAGTATTGAGTTGCGTAATATTCAGCCTAATCGTAGCCTTTAGCCAGACGTAACTCAGATTACTGCACCCACATAACGGAGGTTATGTATGCAAACGTCAGGAAGATGCGAAGTGCATTTTACGCAGTTCATTTCAGCAGACGGCGAAGCCGCATCAGTTTTACTTTCTGCTTGCCGAGCAAGGAGTGCACACCGTGACCTGCACTCAGAAGCTCACCCTTTTCATCAAGAATTTTCAGAGACAGACCTCTTTTATCCAGCGAAGAGGAAAGCTCACGTAGGAAATTGAATTTCTTAAGACTGTCTGGAACAAGAGGTGCAATCTTGGAAACAACCGAGGAATCATACAACAAAATCTCGGCTTCCACTCCGTTTATCCTCACTCTTGCAATAGGGGAGTTGTTCAGCGAGACAGAAAATCCTCCCGATGAGATACAGGAGAGCGCGGCCGCTGCCATTTCACTCTTGTTTTCAATCATGCATGGGTTTCGCGAGCACTGAGATCTTTCCGCTTATGACTAGCGACCATTGCATTCCAGGCACCTTTATGTTAAGGTCCTCAAATGTGAACTCAACGGTGCTCTTTGTTCCTTCCACAGCTTCAACAAAAGCCTCTATGACGTTCTTTTCTTCTCCCATGATTATAAATGGGTGTAGAGGTAAATCAAATTATGCTATTGGAGACATTGGAAGTGATTTCGATGTTGTGGAAAACGGAGTACCTCTCTCATACAAAGCCCCGTTCAGTGAGGACACTCACTAATCTCTGAGCGGTGCGCCTGCTTGCTGTTAAATAGAAAGAGATAATTGCAGCGAGAATAGCCAGACCCACAGCAAACACAATTGATAGAACGGAGAGTATGCTCATTATTGCAAGTAGCAACACAGGAAAAAGTGCGCCCACCTGTCTCAATCCCTGCTGACCCGCCATGAAATCAGTATCGAGTATCTGCATTGCGGCCAGACGAGCGTTCATGTATATCACCACGCACGTGAAAAATGGAACAGTGGAAGAGATAAAAATCATTGCTCCTGCAGCTTCCAGCTGACCATGCAAATAGAGAACCATATCCACCGCTGCGAAAGGCAGTGTGAGTAGAAAGCACTGCACCATCTTGGCAGCCGAAAGATGGCGCCAGTACTGCTGAGGTGGCATGGAAGTAAAGGAGAGCCATGCCCTTTCATGTGCCAGCACGTCCTGGCTGAACAGAATGGGAACGAATATGCCTGTATAGAGGGTGGCCAGAAGCACTGGAATGCTGATGGCATGTGCTCCGACAGTCATGGCAATATAGCCGTAGAGACCTGCAATCGGCACCGCCGCAAGCACCACCGTGTATATACTTACACGGGAAACCCTGACCCTCATGCTACCGCCTATCCCTATCCTTCCTGTAAGATTGACCTCATGCAGATTCTTCCTGTAAATAGCGAGAATCGGCGATGCACCTGTAAACTGTTCCGTCCTCCGGAATGATACTGAACCTCTCGCGACATTCCTAAGCAGCCCTATCTCTGCAGTCCTGAGCTCCCTTGCAGCAACAATTGAAAGCGGTATGTTTAGCAATACCAATTCCAATACTGCAACACCCACATTCCCTGTGAAAAGTGAGGTGAAGGAGTAATTGACGCCTAGAAGCGGGAGAACTGCCCATGCACCGATAAAGGCTGATAGTGCGGCCTTCGAACCTGAGCCCAGTCGGTATGAAATCACGGAGAGAGAAGTTACTGCCAGCGCGAGCAGCAGGATGCCTGCTACGGCCATGTATACAGAAGAGACCTCATTTCCAACAAGAGGTAATATGTAACCCACTGCAAAGAGAAAGGAGATGCCCGTAGCTATGAACTGAACCGTATACAGACAGATAGATAGGTCGCGCCTGCTGAGCGGGAGTGTAAAAAGGTAGTCTAGATCTGATTTCATAATCGCCACCCCGCCCATGTAGACCATGAAAACCATGAGCAGGACAAGGACACCTATCACATAGTAGGTGAAGAATGAAGACACTGGCGATCTGACATCTTTTGAAAGGGTACCAAGAAGTATGGAGTAGGCAAGGAGCCCGAATATCATAATCAACAGAGGCTTTGAAAAGCGCGTGACGAGCAGGAACTTAATCAGCCTTCCGATCATTCTCAATCAGCCTCACAATCACGCTTTCAACCGTTTCATGATCAGAAGCGCTTTCCTCGAGGCGCTTCATCTGACCTGCCCATATCTTTCTTCCGCGGGAAATAAGCACCGCATCCGTGGTTAGCCTGCGCGCTATCGACAGTATATGGGTTGAGACCAGCATTGTGGAATGCAGCCCTTCAAACAGTTTGACAACACTCTCCTGTGTTGGTATATCAAGATAATTGAGCGGTTCGTCGAGCAATACAACCGAAGGTCTGTGTATTATGGAGAGGGCGATTGCAAGCTTCTGCCTGGTTCCGCGCGAAAGCCTTGAAACTTTGTATCGCTCATATTCGCGCAGATCGAGCACATCTAACAGTTCATCCACCCTGTCTGCAGGATCCTCCACCCCTCTCAGCGCAGCAATATATTCCATGTTCTCCCTCACAGATAGAGTGTTGTACGGAGAAGCGTCCTCCGGAAGGTAGCCTGTGATACGTTTAGCCTCGAGGGATGTGGGTTCGAAGCCGCCTATACGCACTGTACCAATGTCAGGCAGGAGTAGACCAACAAGCAGCTTCAATGTAGTGGATTTCCCTGCTCCGTTTGGACCCAACAGTGCAAATTTCCCTCCAGCCGGAATATCCATTGAAAAACCATTCAGTGCTATTCTGGAGGAATAAGACTTGGAAACACCCTGCATAACAATATCGGCGTGGACGGCATTCTCCATCTGTTTCAATCAGTAGTGGGCACAGTGATATTAATTATAGTTTGCCTATCAATCCTAACTATCCGCCATGCTGTATTCGCACATGCGCCTGTAGGTGCAATGTGAGCATCTTGAAGAGGAGGGGGCAGGCGAAGGGTTGCGCAAAAGTAGCTCGTCTGCAATGCGGTTCAATTCACCCTTCAGCTCTTCTGCACTTGCAGTGTCCAGCCGACCGCCAAATGGCTGACCGCTGTCTACAGGTATAATCTGGTAGAGGACCTCTTTGAGTTTCCAGTGCTTTAGTGCGAAGAGGGCATATAATCGGAGTTGGTTGAGATATTCTTCCTTACTGCCCTCTATGTTTCCGGTTTTATAATCAACTATGAAGGCAGTTTCACCGTCCAGAGCGAGAGCATCTATCTTTCCCCTCACTGTAACCCGCCCCTCTTTCATTATGAATGGAAACTCCTTCATAACCTCTCTGTGACCAAAGAAGGCTAGAGCGCTCTCAACTGCACGACCGACACCATTGACTTTAGAAGACTCGGGATTTTGAAAGTGTAAAACTGAGAGCATCTCGTGTACAGCGCTCCCCTTTTCCATTCCTTTCAACGCCTGTGCAGGAGGCATGGCTACTGTTCTCACACGGAAGACATAGCGATAGTGGCAGGAAAGCAGTGAGGCTAGTTGAGCGGCAGTAATCACCAGCTCCTTTGGCTCGCATTCATATTCGACAACACTCGGCATACCCATGCGTTCGGGCTGTCGCCCGGAGGGGAGGTGCGGTTGGGGTGTAACAAACTCCAGAAAGTCGGGCATGTCTCCCCTTTCCAGCAGCACATGCAAATATTGGTTAATGTATTTGTTGAATCCTTTCCCGCTCACTCTGCCTCCTTCCACAGAGGTGAGGTACAGATATTCCCTGGCCCTTGTGATAGCCACATAGAGGAGACGTTTCTCTTCCTCTTCCCTTCTACTGTTCTCCTCGTCTGCAATTTCATCACGTGCGGCCTCATAGACATCTTTATTGGCCATCTTCAATAGAATAGTACAGACCATACCACGCTCCGAATCAAATGAGACAGGTCTGTCTTCCAGCCTTGCACCATGGATTGTGTCTGCTATGAACACCACTCTGAACTCAAGTCCCTTGCTCGCGTGCACCGTCATGAGTCTGACCGCCTTGGAAGCTGGATCATTCAGGGTTGCTTCAGGAACACCGTTTTCGTATATCGTTTCCAGCAAGGGCATAATTTCGAAAACAGGAACTGTCCTACCATCCTCCAGTTCCATCACAATCCTCTGGAACTCAAGCAGATTTGCGAGTGCAGCCGGACCCGATGCGAGCGCATGCACTGCTTCCAGGGACGTCCTTCTGATTATTTCAGATATAACCCATGAGGCTGTCTTCTCCCTGTTAGAACCAAAGAATTCATCCATTGAAAGAAAGCTTCTTACAGCTTCCGAAGCTTCTGCAAAATCCCCAATCCTTGAAACATCCCTAGAGATTTTGACGATTACCTCGTCCTCGGCACCAAACATCGGCGAGCGCAAGGAAGCAGCAATATAGAGTGTGTTTAAGGGATCTACGAGGTGGCGGAGATAGGTCATCAAATCAAGAACGACGTCTGTCTCGAAAAGCGAGCCTCCTTGGCTGACGAATGGAATTTGATGTGCTCTGAGTTCCCTTTCATAGATATGCATTGCGCTTGAACTCCGGAACAGTATACATATCTGCTGGGGTTCCATTCCCTCATCTATTAGCTTTGCAATCTGAACGCATATCTGCACGGCTTCATTCCTTCTCAGCTCATCTACAGAAGCGTCGCAATTTTGCTGCCTAATTATCCTCACGCCTCCCTTGACTGCCATGTTGCCCTTCCATACCTGCATCCTGTTGGACTGAGCCTCATTGCCGAAAAGATGCTGTATTATATCGTTAAAGAAATGTATGAGAGGCGGGGCGCTCCGGTGATTGATATTCACACTGATTACAGAATCACGGTCTCTTTCCATCGCCTCCCTCATCTCATCCTGGAGAATGGAGGGATCTGCACCCCTCCACCCGTAAATCGCCTGTAAAGGGTCGCCGACTATGGCCCTCACCCCGTTGCCGATCAGCCGCTTGAGTATGCTGTTCTGTAGTTTGTCGGTATCCTGAAACTCATCTATCAGGAAATAGCCGGTGGATTTTTCAAAAGAGGTTGCTATCTCATTGTGCTCCTGCAGGAGACGCCAGGTTCTGTAAATTATGTCACTGAAGGACAGCAGACCTCTTTCTTCCTTTAGACTTTCAATCTTATCGAAATACCTGATTGACGTTTCTCCAAGTGCCCTGGACAGGCGCTCTATGAGAATCGCCACATCGCCGGAAAGGTTTGGCCTCCTTAACAGCCAATTGGTTCCCAGTTCATGCGCTTCCCTCAACTGTGTCGCAGAAAGACCGGCCTGCAGCGCCAGGCGGTGAATTTGGGCCAACAGATTCTCCAGCGTTGGCCAGTTGCCCAGACGCAGGAAGGCTGAATAGAGTTCAGCGAAGTCGGGGTCCTTCCGCTTCTCTTCGAGCAGCAGTTTATACGCTTCCTGACGCAGTGGTTCGAGCTGCCATTCCTCCAGTATCGAGTAATCTGGATTCAATGTGGTGTGTCTCAGATTTGACTTCAGAATGCTGTTGCAGAGCGAATGTATGGTGCCTATGTATCTGGCTTCTAGAACTTTAAGGTCACCAGTTATCTCAAAAACCTTCTTCTTAAGCTGATATGCAGCATCGTTAGTGAAGGTAACGGCTACGATTCTGTCCAGCACCCCCTCTTTATCCTGCTTAGCAGCGAGCAGCCGTTGTATTGACATCGCAAGCATAGTGGTCTTTCCGCTCCCTGCCGTTGAAATCGCAAGCGTTGACTTGCGATTAATGAAGCGTTCGACGAATGAATTCTGCTGTGGGGTGAGCTCTGTGAACTCAGCCCTGCCTGAACTGCCTGTATCTACAGAGCGCATAGTATTCACAAGTCCTGCATTCATCCTTTTGTGGTTCCAAGGTAAAGGATCTCCCATCTACAATACTGGAAACAGTACGAAGGATCTCTTCACTGAAAGAATTGAGCCTCTCCTCGAAGAGAGTGTCTTCCTCGATCGAGATGTCCCTGGCGAGTTCAGGCGGAAGGAAGGTGGAGAGAGATTTTCGCCAGAACCCATTCGCCTTCTTTTCTGATACGGGTGCACCGGCATAAATGTAGAAGGCACCAGCCATCTTTCCGTAGGCAGAGGCGAGATAGAGTGAATAGACGGGTATTTCAAAATCATTTATTGCACCCTTGGGTTTGAAATAGTCTTTAAACCTTGATGGGCTCCCTGTCTTGTAATCCATAAGGAAGAGATAGCCTGTATCAGCCAATTTTTCCACACGATCTATCCTTCCGCAAAGAGTGAAAGCAGTCTGTCCCGAGGATAGGCTGAAAGTGAATTGGCTCTCCAGTGCATGCACCGTGTTTCCCCTCCCTCTCTCCCGCTCTCTGTCTGCGATGAGAAATGAGGCAACCGCAGCTGCAACACTGCGTAAAAAGAATTCATATCTTGCAGAAGGAGGTCCCTTGCCTGGGAGACAATCCCTCACCTTTTCATCCACTAGGCGTGCAATGTTGGAATCATCCAAATCACAGATCTCCTGTATGCTCATTGAGGAATAGATCTTATTAAGAGCACAATGAATTATATTGCCAGATTCCAGTGCGGCCATGACTTCTTTTGATGGTTCAAGCTTCATCTGAAAACGCGCAAAATACCTGAAACCGCACTTCCTGAATTCATTCAGCTTGGATGGCGAAAAACTGAGCTCGTCCGATTGCCGCATCAATTCCAGAGGTAAGTCCCACGGCATTCCGTTCTCGGAAAGAAGGTCGGATGACCGTTTAGCTCTCTGTTGAGTGTAGGAGTTGAAATAGTCGCTTATCTGATTTATCGAGGCGTACCTCTCTGCGTCAGGGGTGCATACCCCTTCCCCTGTTGGGAAAAACTCTGAAAGCGGTCTGCAGTTTTCCTCCACATGCTGCAGTAGACTAACGCCGTCCTCATCCTTCTGCATGAGTTCAAGCACGAAGGGGGAGGGAATCTTTCGCTGGCCGTCCGCCCCTAGGTAAACGAACGAAATGAATCGCTGGTCTGCGAGCGAAAGTGCATGTAGGAATTGATACCTGAGGAGTTGCCTGCGTATATGCCCATCGGACCGCAGAGAAAGCTGCACCCGAATGTGTGATTTCAGCGATGGGATAAAATGCAGAGAAGGCGTGTTTCCTGGAAAGGAATCTGAATCCAAACCCAACAGGAAGAGGTGCGAAGGCCTCGCGAAAGTAAGGAGACCCACATCGGTTATGTAAAGGCCATCATCAACAATCTCAGTGGAGGAAAAGCGGCTCGATAGGGCAAAGCTGTACATCAATTCCGCAAATTCGCTGCCTGAGAGCTCGAGACCACAGGCTTCCACATGATCACAGAGATGCAACATGCCTGTGACAAATGAAAGACATTCAGCCACGGCTTCACTGGAGCTTACTGCCCCCTGCACGAGTGAATACATGCCTAGCACCATATCACGCCACCTTGAAGCTCCAGCAGGTGTGGAAAAATCAGGGAGAGACTTGACAAATTCCCTGATCCTTTCTGCTGCCCCCTTAGCTTCTTCTGAATCCGATTGGGTTAGTGTTTGAAACATACCCTCGATGGTGCTTACCTGCGCGGTTCCTCTCAATTTCGCTAGTTCCGAGACAGGCAAACGCAGGTATTCGTGCGAAAGCAGGTGCAAAAGCGCATCTGTATTGTCTTTTCTGATTGCCAGTTTAAGGAGACTGTCGAAGAAAACAAATGCCCTTCCATCGGCATATCTTCTTGCAGGAAAGCGTGCAGACCGGAGACCGTAACGTTGGAAGACACTGCGCAGCATGTCGACGTAGGCGTCGATGTTTCGTGCGGCTACTACAATGCCCCGTACATCCCCCTTCTGACTGGAAAATGTTACCCTTCTCGCGACCTCCTCCACCTCACGCTGCATATCAGGGTAACCGGTTAGACGCAACGCATCTCTAAAACGGGTATGAGCATCAGCCAGAGGTGTAGCATTGAATGCCCCACCCAGTCTGGAGGCCAGGGAGGATGCAACAGCACCGCCGTCTGATATGCTAACATGATATGTGACATCCGTTACACAGAGAAGTGTTTTGATAAAAAGGCACAGCAAATCGTCAATGAATGGAATGTTCCAGATGTGGACATGAGAAAATGTGATGTCGGAGGAGGGAATGAGTGTGATTGCTTCTCTCACAGCACCATAGGCGTCGAAATACCCTCTTTCACGGAGCGAGTGCATTGCGGACATATATTCCTCAGCGTAGGCTTCGAACAGGAGTCTGTCTTGACTGGAAGCGGAGACATCAAAGAATGGCTCACCAGACATTTCGGAAGCCATGAAAGCCGAGAGGAGTTCATCCATCTCCCTCACATAAGCGGTGAGCATGTTCCTTCCAATTTCTATACCCGTTCGGTGCATAGCCCTCTTGAGGCAATTAAGCAGCAACGTATTGCGCACCGGTTCCTCCAATAACTCAGCTTGAGGATTGAGCAGGCGACGGATGATTTGGAGCGCAAAGGTTTCCACTGTGAAAAATTTGTCCATCGCCACGGAGTTTTCGGCGGTAAGAAGTGAAATGGCGAACTGGCCGGAGGCAACGGTGTCCTGAAATATGTTAATGTGAGTTGCCCAACCGGCATTCCCTTCCGAGTTCTCCAAAGGTTCTATGTAAAGCAGTCCCAATACTGCTCATTCCCTCCTAAAGCATCCGTCCATATCCAAGACGGTTCGCCTTTTCATACACGTAGGCCGCAGCAGCCAGATCCTCCTGTGCAACCCCGAGTGATTTGAAGATTGTTCTGCGGGTAGGAGCCTTATTCCTATTTTTGAAGCCTCCGGAGAAGCCCATCCAGAGTTCGTTAATCTCACTCTCAGTGAGACAGCCGTCATTGATTGCCTGGGCTATATCTCCTGATTCTATCTTTGCCTGCTCAACTGAATCCACAACCACTGTTGAGGCACTGCACACTGTCTCCTTCTGCAGTTCGGTTGCATTGAATCTGTTTGCACCAATTGCGTTGATATGGCATTCATTACCAATATACCTGTCCTCTATCACAGGGGATTTGGAAGTGGTGGCGCAGATGATAATGTCCGCCCCTTCAAACAGACTGTTATCGCTTGCGGCATGGGCGGTGACACCATAATGCGTGGAGATGTATTCTGCGAACTCATGAGCCTTTTGTGGGTTTCTACCGCGCACATACACCTCTCTTATCTTACGCACTGCGCACACGCCCTCGACCTGACTGGTCGCCTGATAACCAGTACCCACACAGCCTAGAATTTCCGAACCAGGCTTCGAAAGGAGATCAGTGGCAACCGCAGTTGCTGCGCCTGTTCTTATTTGGCCGAGCCTTGAAGCCTCTATTGTCGCGACTGCATTTCCATCTCTGGTTGAAAAAAGAACAACAATGAACCTGGCGCCACTCCTGCTGCCGTAGTATGTCTTCACACAGCTGTACCCAAGTTCATCAGAAGTGGAGGCCATGACATTCAGAGTTCCTTTATCCGTCTGTATTCTTGAACGCGGCAGGATCCTCACCTTTCCCTCCGCCTGCAGCGTGAATATATTTTTGAGGGATTGAATGGCATCCTTCATACTGTAGAGGTCAGCAACGTCTGTTTCGGTAATATACAACATGGAATCACTTTTGTCCCTGAACTTCGACCGTCTGCTTTTTCAGGGCGCTTCTTCCCATCTGGTCCCGTAGCGCATACAATGACTGCCGGCTCAGTTTGTTGGCGTCAACGCTCCTAAAAGCCTTGGTTATTATCCCCTCCGGATTTACCACACACGCATACTTTTTCGGTTTTTTTACGAGGAATCCATCCATTGCACCGTACTTGCGGAAGACTGATGCGTCCGGATTTGGAAAAACTGGAAAAGGCAATTCGTGTTCCTTTTGTAGGGTGCTAACTTCCTCCTCGCTTGCCTTTACAATTGGGACTACGGTCGCCCTCAGAGCCTTGAATTCATTAAGGTCGTCCCTGAAATTGTCAACGACGTATTGCGCATCCTGATTATGTGCATCAGGTAGGAAGACTACAACTGCTGGACCTGTTGCAAGCGCCTGTTTCAGATTAAATATAACACCCGATGGAGACTTGAGCGTGAAATCGGGTGCTGCCATACCCTTTTCAAGCGTCTTCATATTGCAATCGCCTGTACGCCGCTACAATTCAAGTGGGGTGATTTAATATTTCCGAGAACATTAGCGTTTGCATTAGCTACTATGATGAATAAACGCACTGTACGAGTTGTGGATGCCGAAAACAATGGCCAAAAGGAGGATATATACTGAGCATGGGAAGGTTGTAGCTAACGTCGCATTTAACACTACAAAATATTTAAATCAAAACCTAAGGTTGAATGCGCAGGGCTAGTATGACGACGATAATGGAACATATGGTAAATCCTGAAGAAGAGGATATACCAGATTTTGAACTCAGTCCGAACGCACGCTTCAATTCCAGGGAAGAAGCTTGGCATGCACTCAAGCACCTTCTCAAGGATGATATGAAACCGCTCCGGATAACAATGAGTCTGTGCCCCGAGTGCACGGCGGACAAGAAATGGGACACCATGAAGGTGCCTGCCGTTGTTTACGCACAGGACGGCATGGTCAACATGGTCAAGGAATGCAGCGAGCACGGTATTATCCAGGACAAGTACTGGGAAGATTTCGACATGTACATCACAGCTGAGAGATACAAGGATCCTGGGATAAAGCTCCTGAATCCGCAGGTGGATTTCAAGGCTTCGAAGATTGACTGCCCGAAACACTGCGGTCTCTGTGTAAAGCACAAATCACACACTGGATTGGGTAATGTGGTAGTAACCAATAGGTGTGATCTTGCGTGCTGGTACTGTTTCTTCTATGCCAAGGAGGGAGAGCCGATTTACGAGCCAACCCTTGAACAGATCAAGAAGATGCTTCTCAAGATGAAGAATGAGAAGCCGATTGGAGCCAACGCTGTCCAGATCACAGGCGGTGAGCCCACTCTCAGGGACGATATAGTGGAAATTGTCAAGATGGCGAGGGAGATCGGATATGAGCACGTCCAGTTGAACACGGATGGTGTTAACTTCTCAAGGAAGCCGGAACTTGTCAAGGCAATCAGAGCTGCAGGTTCGAACGTGGTCTACATGAGCTTCGACGGTGTGACGCCGGAGGTCAACAGAAAGAATTATTACGAAGCTCCGCTGGCCATTGAGAACTGCAGAAAAGCGGATCTGGGTGTAGTGCTTGTGCCTACTGTCATTGGCGGTGTCAATGACCATCAGCTGGGCGCAATCCTGCGCTTTGGTGCAGCCAACAGCGACACAGTCAGGGCTGTGAACTTCCAGCCCGTGTCTCTTGTCGGCAGAATGCCAAAGAAGCAGAGGGAAATGCAGCGCATAACCATTCCTGGCTGTATAAAGAGGATCGAGGAGCAGACAAACGGGGAAATATCCAAGGAGGATTTCTTCACCGTTCCGTCAACAACGAAATTGACCAACTTCATTGAAGCCTTTACTGGTGAGGACAAATACAGACTTTCGATACACTTCGCATGCGGCGCAGGGACATATGTGTTCCACTCAAATGAAAAGAAACTGGTGCCTGTAACCAGATTCATAGACGTTGACGGCCTATTTGACTATCTGCAGGAAAGGGCGGATGACATTAACAACTCTAAGAACAAGAAGATAGCGCGCTTGAAGGCAGGACTCCAGGTTGTTGCTAAGATCAACTCCTTCATCGACTACCAGAAGGTCCCACCCGAACTGCACATCAAGAGGATGCTGATGAAGGCACTGATGAGTGGCAACTACGATGGACTAAAGGACTTCCACAAGCGTTCGATGTTCATCGGTTTCATGCACTTTATGGATCCGTACAACTACGATGTGGACAGAGTGGAGAAATGTGACATACACTATGCCATGCCCGATGGTCGTGTCGTTCCGTTCTGCGCATTCAACGTGATACCAGAAATGTACAGGGACAAGGTTCAGCGCAAATACTCCATCCCTGCAAAGGAGTACGAAGAGAAGACTGGGAAAAAGCTGAGGTTCGACAAATTCAGGAGAGAGTACACAGAGGAATACAAGAGACAGATTACGGAGAAGTACTACATCGGAGCTCTCGGAAAGGAGAACATACCTACAGCGCTCCCCGTCATCAGACCAAAAACGAGCGCATAAATGCGCTCCCCTTATTTTCTTATTCTTTTAATCTCTTTTATTTCCAGTTTTGATGCTTTGCCTATTTTGATGGTTTCTGCATCCACAATCTCAAGACGCTCTCTGTGAATTGGACTGTCCAGGACCAGTGTCTCGTATTCACCCCCTTCGCCGCTTACATTGATGCCATATCTTCTGCGCAACTTCAAAAGTTCCTCCACAGTTTGCATGTCAACACTCCTTCCAAGCCATGAACTGTCCAGCCCCTCTGCAGATGTTGACACTACTATTGCGTTTATGCCCGCATTGACAATTTCCCTAAGCAGCAACGCCTGATCCTTCCTCCACAGAGGGGCAATGGACAGCAGACCGCATTCCCATGCGATTCTGTCAATTCGCGAATACTGATAATCAGACAGGATTGCACCTGTAAGCACACCGCTGCAACCACGTCTCGCCGCCATTTCAAACAACTGGAAGAGCGGCTCCTCCTCATCTTCTTCGACGTTTGAAGTGAGCAGTTCCTTTCGCATGCATTCTGCTTCTACCCTCACCATTCCAATATTCGGGGTGTGGAATAGCATAGAATTCTCATGTGGAAAAACTGAAAGCAACAGTGGCACATCATTGCCGTTCATTTCGGCAACATAGATTGCAAAGGTAGAATCCTTCCCACCGGAATAAAGGGCGGCGAGTTTCACATCAATACCGTAATAAATGCAGTATATTCCACTTACGTATTAATTAGAACTCATTTGAAAGGGAGGCTTAAGCGCAAGAAGCTGTGAAATGCGGGTTTTAACCACAAGAATTGTTTCCAATGCACACATACATTAAATATTACTGGATTCACCAGTATATGCCTATGTACTGCCCGCGGTGCATGAAGAGCATTGAAGACGCGAGAATAGAGGAGATTTCAAAGAGGCTGAGGGATGAAATGCACAACACGCGTCTTAAAGAAGGGAAATGCCCCGTATGCGGAACAGAGATGTTGAGAACAGGGGGTAAATCATAATGTCCTTTGAAATGCAGGAACTGAGTTTCGAAATGTTTGAGATTAAGGCAAAGGAGGATCCGGTTTTCATACTGCCCATAGGTGCAACTGAGGAGCATGGTAGACATCTTCCACTTGGATCCGACACAATGCAGGCCGTATATACCGCAAGGGCGGTGGCAGAGCGCGTCGGTGGTTTGGTCCTTCCTGTAATTCCGTTTGGTGTAAGCACCTCATTGCGTGACTTCCCAGGTACGATATCGGTGTCTTTCAGTTCATTGCACTCTATCGTGAAAGACATATTATCTGAACTTATAAGAAACGGGGCTAGAAAAATTGTAGTTATATCCTCACATGGAGCACAGGCGCACATGGCGGCAATAAGGACTGCATGTGAAGAGATAGCCGAAAACAGCGAGGTGAAAATAATAGCCCTTTGCGATTATGAAATACTCTACAAGCTT
>JAVZQA010000027.1:0-14732 GCA_038881315.1 Methanomassiliicoccales archaeon | reverse complement strand
TCTTTCCCGTTTCTGAGCAATTTTGCCAGGTCGCGTAAAATCGCAACCGCTGTCTCCCTGCCACCTGCCCCCTTTCCTCTTAGAATGAATGTGCCGCCGACGTAGCAGCGATATATTAGCACATTTTCAGTGCCTGGAACATCGAGCTCGCTTCCTCTTTCCACTCGTAGATAGCGTACTGCAGCAGCCCCTGTATCACTGTCAAATGATGCTACTTGCCTCATATTTGTGCCACCTGCGATGTCCCTGGCCGCCACCACCAAATCGCAATCTTTTATGACATCATGCATTGTTATCGACGCACCGCACAGTGAATTGGCAAGTATGGTAATCTTGGCAGCGCTATCTGTTCCGCTTAAATCCGTTTCTGGATAGGCTTCGGCAACACCCATTCGCTTTGCAGTTTCAACAGCATCAGAGATGTCCTTCCCTCTTGCCAGGTTTTCAAGTACGAAATTCGAAGTCCCATTAAGAACTCCCTTCAGTGATACAACCTTGTCGCTCTCTCCCGATACGCACAGGCGGCCAAAATCAACGAAGGGTGTTCCTCCTCCGACTGAGCCTCCGAAGAAAAGATGCTGCCCTTCGCTGCGGGCGAGCTCAACCAGTTTGTTCATATGAAATGCAAGTGCCGCCTTGCTTGCGGTTACAACATCCATTCCATTCTTCAACGCAGCAATTATACACGAATAGGAGGGCTCGCAGTCTGTATAGTTGGATGGCATGCAGTCTATCACTGTGTCTGCTTCCGCCTTTTTCACCGCTTCCAGAGCCGTTCCACAATTCCACTCGGGAAGCGCACTCAATATGCCTTTTCTTTTCAATTCGAGTATGGTGCCAGGCTCCAGAGTTCCTGTGATGTAGCCGCTTGAATCTGCTGCTCCAACGAGCCGAAGTTTATCGCTGGTGCCTGAAGCGGTCATGAGTTCCAGCAGACCTCGCCCCACATTACCGAGGCCCAGCAAAAGAATTTTCATGAATCACCCACTCACAATGCTTTCTACAATGGAAGCCAGCTCCTGTTTTCCATCTGCAGTTACAACTTCAGGTACTTCCTCAGTATCTTTAAGTCCGTTTCCCGTGAGTACACAAACAACTGTATCCTCATCCCCTATTCTCTTTGCCTTTCGAAGCTTGCCCAGAGCTGCGATCGTTGAGGCGCTTGCCAGTTCTGTAAGCACTCCCTCCTTCTCTGCGAGCATTCTTCGTGCTTCCTTCATTTCGCTGTCTGATACAGTGACTGCGCACCCTCCAGATGCCCTCACCGCCTCCATTGCCCTCTTCCAGTTTACCGGTTTTCCGATACGTATCGCTGAGGCTTCAGTCTCAGGTCTTTCGATGAAATGCGGGGACATCTTGCCCTGCATTAGGGGTGCAGCAAGGGGCGCTGCTCCTTCCGCCTGTACGGCAACCATTTTCGGCAGCGTCTGTATTGCACCCATTTTCTTGAATTCCATGAAGCCCTTCCAGTATGAAGTTATATTGCCCCCGTTTCCGACTGGTATGATCAGCCAGTCAGGCGAGGTGCCAAGCTGGTCGCATATTTCAAACGCAGCTGTTTTCTGTCCTTCGATTCTGAACGGGTTCAGTGAGTTCATCAGCGCTATTCCTTCCTTGTTCTCCATATTCCGTACAGTTTCGAGCGCAGCATCGAAATTCCCCTTTATTCCTATAATTGAGGCTCCAAAGGCAGCAGCCTGTCTAAGCTTTGCCCCTGCCACCATTCCCGCGGGTAGCAGCACAATAGTCTTAAAGCCCGCCTTTGCGCCATAAGCTGCCATGGAAGATGCAGTGTTGCCAGTGGAAGCGCAGATTGCAGTTGAATAGCCCAGTGCGTTCGCGGCTGTGTATGCCACTGTCATTCCCCTGTCCTTGAACGAGCCAGTTGGATTCATTCCTTCCAGTTTCAGAAAGAGTTCATGTATACTGAAAGATGAGCCAGTTTCGTTTGCATATGCCAGTGGCGTCCCCCCTTCAGACAACGTCACTATCTGCTGCCCTTCAAAGCGGGGAAGGAGAGAGTCATAGCGCCAGAGTGTGAACCCTTGCGGCGGGGGAAGCAGGGAAGATACCTGTGTCCTTTCCTCAGGTAGCCATTCAAGCAGATCGCCACAATTGGGGCAGCCGGTCTTCGAAATGGGAATATGCTCAGTGACCTCGCCGCATCCTATGCACCTGAATTTCATGGGTTTCAGCCATACTCTGATGACCAACATTAAATTAACTGGTCATGTATCGTGGATCAAAACGCACTGGTTTGAGGGAAGTGTTCAAAAATGGCTAAAATAGTATGGCTTGGGCATTCGGCGTTTCTGCTCGAAGGAAAGAACAGGGTTCTATTCGATCCCTTCCTGACCGGAAATCCTGTCGCGAAGGCAAAGGCATCGGAGATAAAGGCTGAATTGATCTGCGTTTCTCATGGTCATTCCGACCATGTGGGGGATGCGGTGGAAATCGCGAAGAATAATAGAGCAAACATTTTCGCCATCTTTGAGCTTGCCACGCGCTTTGAGGCAAAGGGGGCGAAGGTTGAGCCGATGAATGTGGGAGGAGGAGTAAAAGGTCTGGACACACGGATCACTATGGTCAACGCACTGCATTCCTCCGATTTATTCGAAGGGGATACACTGCAGACCGGCGGCAACCCCGCAGGTTTTGTTGTTGAGAGTGGTATTACACTCTACCATGCGGGTGACACAGGTTACTTTGGTGATATGGCATGGATCGGCGAATTTTACAAGCCGAAGGTCGCACTCCTGCCTATTGGGGACAGGTTTACAATGGGTATTCGTGAGGCTGCCTACGCTGCCAGCGTGCTAAAACCTGAGTTCGTAATTCCGATGCATTACAATACGTTTCCGCTGATTGCACAGGAACCGTCAAAATTCGAACAGGAAGTCACACGCTTGACAGGAGGAAAGGTCAAGGTAAAGGTGCCCAGGGTCGGTGAAAGTATAGAGGTTTGAAAGTGCCGGAGAAGAAGGAAAAGCAAAGTGGTATCACTCAGGCGCTTGCAAGGACTGCATATGCGGCCTACGAGCAACGGCTGCTGGCGGAAGTAAAACGCCTTCCCATGCCCAGACATATTGCACTAATCATGGATGGCAACAGGCGGTATGCCAGGGAAATGGAGATGATGCTCCACGAAGGGGATCAGAGGGGGAAGGATAAACTGGAGCAGGTCCTTGACTGGTGCCTTCAGCTCGGTATTCGGGTTCTAACTGTATATGCGTTCTCCACCGAAAATCTGAGACGCAACAGTGATGAAATAGAGACACTGATGAACCTGTTCGAAGAAAACTTCAGGAAGGTTGGGGATGACGAGAGAGTGCACAGGCACAGGATTCGTGTCAGGGCGATAGGTCAACTCGAACTGCTGCCTGAGAGGGTGAGGGCGGCAATACGGTATGCGGAGGAGCGTACTAAACTCTACAATGACTACCGCTTTAACATCGCAGTGGCCTATGGCAGCAGGCAGGAAATCATACAGGCCATTAGGAAGATAGCAAGACAGGTAAGGGACGGCGAACTCGATGTAAATGATATAAGCGAAGATCTCTTTTCCCGCTATCTCTACACTGACGGATTGCCAGACCCGGATCTTGTTCTTAGGACATCGGGTGAGGAGCGCATATCCAACTTCCTTCTTTGGCAATCCGCTTATTCAGAACTATACTTTTCAGATGTATATTGGCCAACTTTCACCTTTGTTGATTTCCTGAGGGCTATCCGTTCATTTCAGTTGAGACAGCGGCGCTTCGGTTCATAGTCCGTGTCTGGTGGAAAAGATACTGCTGCGCATACCCTGCATACCTGCCGAAATAATATCTGCTCCATTCTCTGAGCTCCCTTATGCTCACCTTCCTCCCGCTGAAATATATCTCTTCTAAGCCCCTTTTAACCCATCTGTCGACGGGAAACGATTCGAGTTTGTCAAGGGAGAATAGCAGTATGCAGTCTGCGACCTTCGGACCTATGCCTTCAAATTCCTCAAGGATACAATAAGCTTCGTCGTATTTCATCCGCCTAAGCTCCATCAGTTCAAGCCGTTCATCAATCAGTCGACGCGCCGCTGCATAGATGAATCTAGCCCTGAAACCTACACCGAGTTTTCTTAACCCTTCCTCGCCTAATTCAACGATCTCCTGTGGCGTGGGTAGCTGATGGAATGTATCATGCCCGCTGACCCGCTTTCCAGCGACGCTCGCTATGTTCTGAACATCTCTTGTTATGCGTGGTATGTTTGAGTTGATTGAGCAAAGATAGGAAAGCATGCATTCCCACGGATCTTGACGCATAAGCCTCAGCCCACTATGCATTCCAATCATCTGTTTTATGTGGTCATCCCTTCCTATGTCACTGAGAATGAGTGGAAGATCGTCATCGAACCGAAATATGTCCCCCACTAGCCTTCGCAATGCAGCTCGGTCCATAGTGGGGGTGCAGCCCACCTTCAGTTTCTGCCCCTTTTGTTCTACTTTCAATAGGTGACCGCCTTCGACTCCAAGATATGCGTTCCCTTGTTTCTGCCACTTGAAAATCTGCCCGCATTCAATTGTTCTCGCGAGATCAAAGGGACCCTTGACGTTAAGAAGTATCGATGTCTCTGTCCCCCTGCTTTCTTCTGTCAGCACCGCTGGGTATTGATATTCGTTAGTATTTAAGGCATTCACAAAGAAGGACGGAGATTGGGTTGAGAGGCGTATACATCGCAGGTACGGGGCAAACGCGTTTTGGGAAAAGTGAGAAGTCATGTCGGGAGCTCATGGTTGAAGCCTCCATACGAGCTATTGAAGCATCCGGTTTGGAACCACGCTCAATTGAGAGCTCCTTCTACTCCAACGCCTTTGGTTTTGGTGAACGACAGATACACATAGGTCCTGCAGTGAATGCGGATCTCGGAATACCACATTGTCCTTCCATGACTATCGAGAGTGCATGCGCCAGCGGCGCTACTGCACTCCACGAGGCGTTCGCTCACATTGCAGCAGGGCTAGAAGACATCTGCCTGGTCACCGGCGGAGAGCGCGTGACACATCTTGACACTCGAACGGCCACAGACTACTTTGCTATGGGCTCTGACTACCAGGAAGAGGGTGCACAGGGTGCTACATTTCCCTCCCTTTATGCTCTGATGGCCTCCGCCCATATGGAACGCTATGGAACAACCGAGGACATGCTAGCAGCCGTAGCGATTAAGAATCACAGAAACGCACTATTGAACCCAGATGCTCATCTGAAAAGGGAAATCACCATGTCCGATTACCTGGAATCAAAAACTGTCGCCTCTCCTCTTAGGTTGCTTGATTGCTGTCCATTCTCCGACGGCGCAGCATCAGTCATTCTGGTTTCAGAGGAAATCGCAAAGCGCATGGGCGGAGAGCGTGTAATGGTGGCTGCAAGCGTCAGGGCAGGGGATGCCGCTTCCCTACAATCTAGAGAGGAATTGTGTTCACTGGGCGCGTCGAGAAGGGCTGCCAGGGAAGCCTTTGATATCACGGGCTTATCCCCATCTGATATAGACGTTGCTGAGGTTCATGACTGCTTCACAATAGCAGAGATTATGGCAACCGAGGATATGTGTTTCTTTGAGAGGGGGAAGGGAGGAAAGGCTGTAATGGAGGGTGAAACAGAAAGAGATGGCCGGCACCCGGTCAATGTGTCAGGTGGCCTCAAGGCAAAGGGACACCCTGTGGGTGCCACAGGGCTCTCCCAAATACATGAGCTCTGGTTGCAGCTATCTGGAATGGCCGGAAAGCGGCAGGTGGAAGGGGCTGATGTCGGTTTAGCACATAATGTCGGCGCAACTGGAGGCTCCTGCACTGTACATATACTGAGGCGTACTAGATGATCGAAATCCCTCTCTACAAATGTAGTTCCTGCTACGCATACGCTACACGCCCTCAATTGAAATGCCCCATTTGCTTAAGTGGTGTGATGGAGACTGTGAGAGTCGACGGTATTGGCAGGGTGGAACTCATTTCTCATATCGCAGTTCCTCCCTCCTCTCTGGAGGATTCATTCCCTTATGCCTATATTCTGGTGAGATTGAGCTGCGGTGCAATTGTTTCAGGCATGCTCAGACCAGATTCAACTTCATGCTCCAAAGGAACACCCGTGGTTTGCACCGCCATTGAAGGTGGCAGACGAATCTTCGCTACCGAAATTTAAATTGTATGGTGTTCATCAACCACTGGTCAAATCATGATCGAAGGGAAAATCGGTGTAGTTGGAGCCGGTACTATGGGCTCGGCAATCGCGGAGGTCATGGCTTTCAACGGTTTCGAGGTCGTGCTTCGTGATATTAATCAGCAGATGCTGGACAGGGGAAGACGGAATATAGAGCGCATACTTGAGCATTTGATTCAGTATCATGAGAAGCGTGCGCCAGATGAAATTTCGCGCATAGAATCTTTGGGCGTAAGGCTAAGCGAGCAACAGAAGGAAGTCATAAGGTCTACACTCAAACCACTCTATGATGCGGGCACGCGGTCGCAGGTGTTAGGCAGGATACATCTTGCGACTGACTGGGATGCCCTTGCGGATTGCAGACTTGTTGTGGAAGCTGCCTTCGAAAGACTTGAGGTCAAGCAGGATGTCCTCAAGGAGTTGGACAAGCGTCTTCCAGTCGATGCAATATTTGCAACCAACACGTCATCAATACCAATAACGGCCATCGCTTCCGCCTCATCGCATCCTGAAAGGTGCCTCGGAGCCCATTTTTTCAATCCCCCCTATACATTACCTCTAATCGAGATTATTCCAGGCATGAGAACATCTGCGGAGGTGGTTGATGAGGCATTCAGTTTTTTTGCAAGACTCAAAAATCACAGGAGGCAGATGTTGCCCATAAAGGTCAAAGAATCCCCTGGTTTTGTGGTTAACCGTATATTGGTTCCAGCTCAAAATGAGGCTTGCTTCATATTGCAGGAAGGGCTCGCAAGCGCCAAAGATATAGATGAAGCCATGAAAGCTGGTGCGGGATGGCCCATGGGGCCTCTTGAACTTGCAGATATGGTTGGATTGGATGTTGCATATGACGTATCCATAATGCTCTTCCGCGAATTCGGAGATCCTAAATACAGACCACCTCTCCTCTTACGCAGGATGGTGGAAGCAGGCTTGCTCGGAAGGAAAAGTGGAAGCGGTTTCTACAAATACGTGGATGGTAAGAAGCAGTAAGGTGAGTGTAGATGCCCACTATGAAGATACAGGCATGGTTGTATAGGCCAGGAAAAAATGTGAGTTACCTTCTTCTTCTGAGGAAAGAGGAGAGAGGGGGTTATTGGACTCCCATAACTGGACATGTGGAGAAGGGAGAGAAACTCATGGATGCACTGTACCGGGAGGTCAAGGAGGAAACAGGCATTGCTGACCCGGAGTATGTTATTGACTTGAGGGTTCCATACCGTTTTGCGAAAGACGGGGAGGAATTCGAGGAGCATAGCTTCGGCGTTCAGGTCGAGACCGACAGCGTCGTCCTCTCCCCGGAGCATCAATCATTCGAATGGCTTACTTATGAAGCGGCGCTCCAACGATTGAGATGGAATGAACAGAAGAATGCATTGCAAGTGCTGCATGACATGATTGATGTTTGAACCGCCAGTGGGTCCACATCATATTTTAGGTTGTGAGATAATTTATATGAATAGATCCCTCGATAAGACGCTGGCCATAGTTTCAGCCAGTGAGGGATTTGAGGGTGAGGAGTGCAAGTAGGGTCGTCATTTACGGGATTATCGCAACTCTCCTCATCTACGTCCTGCTTTTTGCAGGCATACCCAGCACCCTATACTTTCTGGTGCTTTTCCTCGCCTGCCTAGTTGCGGGTGCAGCCTTTTCCAGGGTGCGATATTCGGTTTCAATGGGTATGGGCTATTATTCGCTTCTTGTGTTGTTGGCATCAAGCTTCTCCTGGCTGGGAGTACACTATTCCGGCGCGAGGTATGTCTACCCCCTATTGCTTGTCAGAGCCATTTTTAGTCCTGCAAGCGGTTATGTTGGTGAGATCTACCTCTTTGCAGCAGGCATTGCGGTATCCATTCTTGGGGGAGCCTTTGGAGCTCTCATAGTTATGGGTATACTCAGGGCCTCAGGGTACACGCCGGACACATTGGGGGAGGAAATGGCCAGGCTCGTGGCTAGACTGCAAGAACTTGAACAGGAGAGAGTAAAATTGGAGGAGGAACTGAGAATATGTGACATTATAGAACAGGGTGCAAAAACAAGAATTGCCAGAAATGAGATGAGTCAGAGTGATTATGAAGCTGTAATAAACAGCAATGCCACCTACAGGGAAAAGCTCAATACGCGTCTTTCAGAGGTCCAGGCAGATTTAGGGCACGTCAAGCTGGACATTGAGGCGAGACGCAAAGCAAAGCAGGAGATGCGCAGCACCAACAAAGAAGGGAGGAGTTTAGAATGAGGGCCATACTGAACACCAGATCAGGAAGAAGAGCACTTACTGTACTCATTATAGCCATACTGGTTGTTGGCGGGCTTGCAATTTATGTAAGCATGCCAAAGATAAGGCATTCTTCTCCTTCAATAACGCCAACGGGCTCTGCAACCATTACAAATTTCCCATCTTTGGTAAATCTCACCACAGTACACAAACAGGCATACAAGCTCGTGCTTGATGTGAGCACATCCTATGTCTCGGGTGTGGCCCTCTACATAGATTCGAATTCAACAGTTAGGTCAAGCAGCGCTTACTTTTCTTTTACCGGAAACAACTGGAAATACCTGTCACCGAACAGCTCTGTTGCCATAAACATCTCACGCCTCCAGGCCGGATTCATGGATAACAACCTTACTCTCGTAGTACAGGGAAATAGTAATGCAACCGGCTCAATATTCATAACAATAGTTAGTGCACTCGGAACCATCACACCCTCATTTGTATCTGTTCAGGTCACGACCTACAAGGCTCCAGTGGTTACGCCACCGGTAAAACCTTCAATCGAGCTGACGGATCTTCCGACGACCATAAGGGGTTTTGCCGGTACTTCAGGTAATTACACAATCACGTACACCGTTCGGGGGAAAATCGGGACACTTTCATGGGCGAGCAATACCACTTGGCTTGCATTTGTATCTCCAACATCAAGTTCGATTGTAGTTACATACACATTGCCCGACGTAAACGCAACCACGGTTTTCAACGCCTCAATCGTTGTTGCCAGCTCTAGTGGTGTTGGCAACGAATCGTACATCCGCTTCGTAGTTTCTGCACAGCCAGTACATGTTACTGTGCGCGCAATTCTATTCAATAACCTGCCAGCAACTATTGACGTTCTATCTGGACAGAGCGGGAATTACACGATCAGTTACACTCTAGTAAATCTAACTGGAACACCCTTGTGGACAACTAATGTCTCATGGGTTGCGGTATCCAACATTAACAGCAGTCAAGCCGTCGCCAATTTCACAGCTCCCGTAGTGACCGCACCACTAGCATTTCAAGTGAATATATCAGCGAATTTACAAGGTGTACGTAACTTCTCCACTCTAACAATAATCGTATCCCCACTTCCATCCAAGGGACCACCACCAAATGAAACTGCTATCTCACTAACAACGGAGTTATTAAACTCAACTCTGATATTGGGAATTAGCGGCGGTATACACATCAATGTCTATCTCTCCAGCAATTACACCAACTACACGCTATTCGTTTACAACAATCTGACAGAGGTGAATTCACTCCTCTACCTTTCAGTTTGCGGCGGAATTCACTTCGACATATTCGGGAATTCATCACAGCATATCAGGATAGTGATAGAAAATTCAATCAGCCTGACAAACTCGAGCCTCAGTGCAGTGATCAACGGCGGAATCACGATAGCAACACATGCGCTTCCGCCACCGCCTCCTCCACCCCCACCCCCGCCGCCATCTCCGCCTCCGCCCCCTGCACCGCCCTCATCCCCAACCGCATCTGTGGTAGTAATCAACAGTATAGTCTCCGCCAATTCTTCGGTGCTCTTTAGAGTTAGAGGTCCAAACCAGCTGCAGATGATCAACGGTTCTGTCAATGTCCCTGCGAATTTGACAATATTCACAACTGAATTGAGCATGGTTGATTCAAGGGCATACATCGACATCGATGGTGGCCTGCACATCTTTGCATATGTCACTACCAACATTACCGGAAATACATCGTCTGTTTCATTCAGTCTGTACAAATCGTCAGTCTGCGTGGAGATAAATGGTGGAATGATGTTGATAATGGGAACTTTTACCCCGCCACCGCCTCCTCCACCCCCACCCCCGCCGCCATCTCCGCCTCCACCGCCTATTCCTCCAACTTCCACAATCCTCTATGTGGGACGGTCATTCACACTCTCATTTAATAATACGAGAGCTATAATCAGAATTCACGGCGGCCTAGCAATTATAATCGGTGCTTCTCAAACGCACTTCAGTGGAAAGAAACATTGCCATGGCAACAAAGGCGATACCCATGCTGCACAAAACAGCAATCCAGCGCAACCAAGCACTACGGCTTACAAGCTTTACAACGTTTTCACAGGCTTAAACAATGGCAACTCGAGTCCGCATACAGCATTATCCCCGGGCACCACCTTTTTTCAACTCTGGTTTAATCCCTCTGGCCCCCCGTAATTCGAAGCATCCTGAAACATCAAACGCTTTCCCACACGTTTATTTTGATGCTAGTAATTTTTGAATAATTGACCACCCATCTGATGTCGCATGAAAATTGAACTGCTTGATCTGCTGGCAGCGGTTGTGCTTGCCTCTATCGTACTTCTTGCCTATGTCCTTCTCTCCCCCACCGCACTTCAGCAGCAGGAGAGTGCGCTGCATGTTCTGGAAGCTCAAGGAGGCAACGCAACCTTTTTGCTCAATGTATCGGCTGTCGGTGGATACAGGCAGTTTGCCTTGGAACTTGGTGATATACACTTCATCGCCCCGGCTGGCTGGAATTACCATATATTGTCACCCCACTTTGTGTTAAGTTCTTCGGGCAATTTCACAGACATGATAACAATTTCGGTGCCCTCAAATGCAAGCGTGGGAAACAATGCAACGCTTTCGATGCTTCTCTATGCCTCAGGCAACCCCTCAGTCTTTTCTAGAAACGTGCAATTTGTGGTGACGGCATCCACCTCCTCACTTGTTGAGGAGTCGGGCGAACTGCTTACAGTTTCCGTCACTGGATTGAGTTTTGTGCCTTGGTATGCCGTAGTGGGTCCGCTTTCACTGATAACCGTCATGGTTGCTGTTGCCCTGGGTCTTTCGAAGCATTGATTCTGTGCCTGGCCACAACAAAGAGGATGGATGCCACTACGTGTGAGCATAGCACGCCCTTCCCTGCCTTCAGCGTTCCCAATCTGCAGGTGCAGTTGAATGTCCCGTCGTTCATGAGACGCACCCTGTAGTCTTCGTGCTCACCCCTTACTATAAGATATACCGCCTTTTCAGTTTCAACATCGAGCTTGACAAGCCCGTCGGCAAAGAGCTCTCCTCCCTTTTTGAAAATTGTAGATCTTAAGGTTACTTCGCTGTCTTCTGACATATTACTTAACGCGACTGCGCTCTCCTCCTGGAAATGACATAACTGATTACCGCCGCGATTATGATTGCTACTGCAAGTATGACCAATGCTGTTATGCCCTTGAGTAGGTTGAGCAAACCTAAGCTCTGAACATGAACTGTGACGTTTGAATGTACCGTGTCCCCTGCCAAATCCGTGACTGTGAGGGTAACGTTCATTGTCCCGCCTTGCGTAAATACATAGGACACGGGGTTACCAGATTCCACCGTACTGCCAAAATGCCATCTGTATAGATAACCACCTGCGCCGCCTGTCACATTTGCTGAAAAGCTTGCGTTGAAGGGCGCCACGCCGCTGGTTGAAGGTGAAACCGAAATGGTGACAACCATGGGCGAATAAACGTGAATGTCCTTCGAAACAGCGGACACTCGTCCATATTTGTCATGCACTGTCAATGACAGTGGGTACACTCCCACCTGTGTGTAGTTTACAAATATGGAAGTGGACGCGGAACTGAAGCTCCCTGACTGGTTAGAATAAGTCCAATCATAGGTGAATGGAGAGGTGCCACCGCTCTGGGAAGCCGTGAATTTCAAATACAGTGGATATGAACCTCCGAATCGGCTGCTGAGTATTTCAGCTCTTAGATGAGCAGCCACGTACACTGTGGTGTTCGACTGCATGGTATAAAAGCCGCGTGGCGCAGATCCGTCGCTTACAAAGACAGTTGAAAGCGCAATGTAAGTGTTTCCATGGACATACGTGTGCTCCGCAGTGAGCTGTTGTGAAACATTGGAGGTCTGACCATCTCCGAATGCCCAAAGAACATAGTATATTACAGGCAGACCCGATGGTTTGTCTGTAAAGTTGACAGTCAGATTGGCGTCCCCTGCTGACGGTATTGCAGAGAGATTAACACTTTCGGGGGAGGAAAAGGAAAACACGGTAATATTCGCATAACCATCTATGCTATCGGAGACGTTGTCTCTCACAACAGCTATGAAGTGGTATGTGCCCGGTGTTGTCATCTTTTCCAAGAGAATGCTTCCGTTGCCCACAGCTGCTCCATTTAGAAGCCATTCGACAGTATATGGCGGGAAGCCCCCTGAAACAGCTGCATATAGGCTTGTTATGAGAGGTGCATCCCCCCATGTGGGGGTGGCTGTAACGTTGACTGACAGGGGTACTATTGGCACACTTGCGAGTAGCATCAAGAGGTTATAGACATTCGGCGTGCCAAGACCCGTGACCATATTATAGCCTGGCTGTGCATAATAATACCCGTTGTAGCCCACACTTATCTCGTAAAATGCCTGTGAATATAGTGTGCTGTTGGCTATTTTATAGAGAAGGACATTCGCAAGGCCTAAATCTCCCTCCCCATGATTTGTCCTTATTTCGTTCTCCAGCCCAAGTATTCCCGCCCAAATTGGGGCCCCAAAGCTTGTCCCGCCAGCTTCATCCCATGTCCCGTTGAAGTAGACGAAATAACCAGCGTTAGGTTCTGCGTCAAGTGCGACATCAGGCACCCCTCTTCCTCCAAGGTTGTATGCGTTAGGTATCTCCTGATACTGAGGTTCTGCAAAGACCGCACTCACTCCTCCACCGCTCTGGTTCCATCCTGTCTCCGAGGATCTTACCACTTTGCCTGCTGAAGAGCTTAGATTCAGCCATGTTCCTCCAACAGCAGTGACATAGGGCGATGAGGCTGGGAAATCTGGCGTGGGGGAACTTGTCTTATCATAGGCACCGTTGTCCCCAGATGCAACCAGAACTGAGATCCCCTCAGCCGTTGCCTGCTTGAAAAGTGTGTTATCATTTATCAGTACGGAATTAGGCGTCTCGCTTTCTGGTGTTCCCCAACTAGTACTTATTACGCTGGAAATATTGTGATCAATAACATATGCGAACAGGCTGGTAAATGTGGATAGCTGCGCGTTTGCCCCTTCCACCACATTTATTGTTGCATTGGGCACCGTTGAACCCATCCATTCCAGGTCAAGCGTTGTTTCAAGTCCGGTGCGGTTTACGCTGCCGTCTGGCTCCAGTACATTGATTCTCGGTTCAGATATTCCAAATGAGGAGAAGAAGTTACCCACCGTTGCGTTGTCGAAGCCATAAGCAGTTACTATCGATAACGAAACGCCCTGCCCACCGTACCCCTTGTTGTAGATGCCCGTAAAATTGTAAGCAATATGTATCGTAGCGGGATTGTACGGAGGGCTTGCGTCCGGACCGGAGGGAGGTACGTAATTTGCATTTTCAGTCAACAACTGCACGGATGGATGAGCTGCCTGAACATAGTCTTGAAGACCCTCTATGCCTGAAACCATGGGAGCAATCGTAGCTGGGAGTGATGGTGACGAGGTAGAGGTATAGTACTGCTTGCCGTTGATCTCGAAGTTCTCTATGTTTACACCTAGCGCGCTGTGTGCTGCAGAAGGGCTCATCTCAAAGGTGAGAAGGAATCTGTTCTGAGAGACGCTAACGAGTTTCGCACCGTGCGCTTCCATATATGCTGCAACTGCTTCAACGGTTGAATTCGAGGGCGAAAATCTGCTTTCGAACTCAGAAGGAGTAAGCCAATGATGATAAACTGGACTGCCGGCCTGTTCAAGCATCGTTATTTCCTTGTTTAATCCCTGAATATCAGGTGGATTAAGGCCCACAATAACCGTGATTGCTCCCGTTTTGGCCGTTTCGAGATGCATCGCAAGTGGCGGGATCTGGACTGCGTCGCCAGGAACCATGAGTCTAATTTGTGTTTCACCTCTAGCTTCGGCGGCTGTAGAAGCTGAGACAATTATTAGCAACAGAACTGCAAATATTGAAATCAGTTTGTTTGTCACAGGCATCCCTCTGGAAGCCCATCGGCAGCGCGATGATCTGTTGCCGATTGAGATATATGCTATTTAAACCTGCTCAACCCTAGTTTCAACTAGAGCACCTATGAAAGAAGGTGACAAGCTTATAAATGAGAATAATGAATTATGAGGTGATCGCTATGGTAACGAAGGAAGAAGTGCTTGAGGTTCTGCGCGAATGTTATGATCCTGAAATCCCCATCAACATAGTTGACCTTGGACTAGTTTATGATGTAAGAATAGAAGGTGAGAAGGTCTACGTCCAAATGACTCTTACCGCGCCTGGCTGTCCGGTTAGTGGCTATCTCAAGGAGGATGTTACAAACAAGCTGCTCTCTCTCGAGGGA
>JAVZQA010000026.1:0-15006 GCA_038881315.1 Methanomassiliicoccales archaeon | reverse complement strand
AATCTATAGCCACCATCGCGCATTGCAGCAATTACATTCCAAAGAACCTTCTGTCTTTCCTCGAAATTGAATGGCCTCCTGTCAGCAATTATTACTCCCCGGAGAGCCCCTGTGCCTCTCTCTGGATTCCATACCCAGCGTGAGGCAAGACAGTATCTCTCCGGATTCAGGAAATGCATTGTCTCGCAGGCTGCGTCTGCCAGCACCTCTGCAGGTGCGCCTGAAAGTGCAAGGAAACCCCTCTCCGTTTCAAACAGATTGTTGTGTTCGAGCGCATGCAGGAGGTCCCCTATCGCATCGGGAGCGGACACCTCGATAATCTGCTTCCTATATCTCTTCGCTGTAAATATGAGTGAAAAAATATCCTCCAGCGCCTCTAGTCTATTGGAATGCACCGCCCCCCTGATAATCTCCACCTTTCTCCTCAGAGCCTTCATCAGTGCGTTCCTCTCCTCGTTCCAGTCGCTGCCTAGTGCAAGCGAAGCCATCTCCCTGATGCGTTCGCTGTCAAGGAGTACATCACGCAATCTCCCTCACCTTCCTCATGTGTGCGGCAATGACCTTCATTGCAGCAGCGCTCCCCTCAGTTATCGCATCCGGTATCGCCTTCGGGCCAGTTGCGGTGCCAGCAACGAAAACATTCGGCATCGATGTATTCACGGGCATGCTGTCCGCTTCCAGCGGTTTGATGAATCCATGCTCCTCAACATCTATGTTGAAGAGTTTTGCCATCTCGACCGTCCCCTGGCTCGCCTCCATGCCTGTGGCAAGCACGAGCATGTCAAAAGGCACTTCACTCGGCCGCTGCAATATCGTGTCCTCGGCCATAGCTATGAGCTGCCCATTCTCGCCCTTACCGACCGCGCCGATCCTCCCTCTTATGAATTTGACATCATACTCCTCCATCGACTTCCAGTAGAGTTGATCCTCCCAGAATCCGTAGGTTCTGATGTCCATGTAGTAGACATAGGTGTCAATCTCCGGGTGCTTCTTCCTCACCTCCATCGCCTGTTTAATGGAAACTGCGCAGCCCAACCTGCAGCAATAGAATTTACCAACCTGTCTGTCTCTTGAGCCAACACAGAGCAGCCATGCAATTCTGGAAGGCATTCTGCCATCAGAGGGTCTTCTCAGATCTTCCGTTGAAAGCATCCGCTCAAAGTCTTTGAAATCGATGACATCAGGGTAAGTGCCGTAACCGTACTCATATTTCTTGTGCGGATCCCAGTGTGAGAAGCCTGTGGCTATTATCACAGCGTCGAAAAGTTCCTTCCCCTTCGCCTTTCCATCAAAAGCCACTTCGATTTTGTTCTCCTTCCTTTCTGCGGAAATTACTGTGGTTTGTGTATACTTCGTGAAATTAGCCTTTTCCACTCTCTGTATGAGCGGGCCCAGCACCTCCTGCACAGGTTTCAGGTCTGGTGCAATAAGGCTGTAATGAAGCCTCAACGGTGTTCCGCCGAGAAAATCCTCTTTTTCTACAAGCACCACATCTGCACCTGCATCATAGAGATCTGCCGACGCACTCAGACCTGCAGGCCCTCCCCCAATAACAAGGACTCGCGGGCTGCCCATCTTATGACTACTCCTTCTTTTCTTCGTCCGCCTCTATGATCTGGCCTTTGTTTACGGCGAAATATTTCTCCATCTCGCTGTGCGGTTCATAGAGAAACTCTACCTTCCCTCCGTTCTTTATGCTCTCTAGATATGCCATAAAATCTTCTTTATAATGCTGGTAGTCTATGCCCATCTTCTCCATAAGTTTCTCAACAGGAGACGCATGCCAGTGCACCTGCACAATCTTGTAGGGATGCGCTCCAGCAGCGAGGGCAGCTAGCTGAACATCTGCAAGTACGGGCGCCATGAAATCCATTCCATGCACTTTGCCAACCCATTGGCTCTTGTCGAGCGTTGTGACGCAGCCTGTGTCCGTTGTAATGATGACATCGGTATGAGCTTCCTCAACCATCGGTTTTATTTTGCGCAGTGTGGCGAATGAACGTGTGAACTCCCTTTCCGTCAGAATGTGCCTGAAACCGAAACCGCAGCAATCATACCACGTGCTGTAATCCGCAACCGGCATACCCAATGAGAGCAATAGGGCGGTGGGAGGTGCGGGTCTCTGCCCACCCTCTACTGATGCATCGTAAATTGCATCCTCAGGCACCATCTTGTAATAATGACAGGGCTCGTGAACTGTAGCAGTTATGGATGAAAGGTCATATTTTTTCATGTGGGCCATTCTTTCCCTCATGACGTGCACCCATTCACTGTAATGCACTATTTCCTCAGGTATGACGAGATCCTTGTCCATGTGTCTCATTATTTCCCTGACCTTTTCTCTCACCTCTTTTCTTTCGATGAGCAGTTTCCTCATCTCCTTGTAGTCACCATAACTCGTACCACAATGGATCAGCGGAAATGTGCCAGTCTCGTATGCCCTGTACCAGTTTCTGACAGCAACGGCAGCCAGTGCAACAGGATTCGACGTTCCTGTTCCATGATAATTCCATGCAGTGCACGATGTCTGGTGAGGCTCATTCAGGTAATGCACTTCGAATTTGTTCATAAACCACAGGAGTGAGGCCGGATAACCAGGTATGTTACCGCACTGCCCACACGATTTGTGATGCCACAAGTAATCGGTGGGTATCTGTTTCTCCCAACCAAACAGAGTTTCAACTCTGACCGGCTTGTTTCTATCGGTGATGGGTATGACAGTAAGCTCCCCCTTGTCATGAAGTTTCCACATCTCCTCCCTTATATCAGTTATCTGCTTGTCGGAGTGTGTTCTCTGTTTGTTTCTTTCCTCAAGCACCTTCCTTATCTGGTCGGCACTCAACATTATTCCTTACCCCCATATTTTGCCTTCATTTCTTCGAACTCTTCCTTCCACTCCTCAATGATGTCAGTTATCATTTCCACCAGATCTGGGTCTATCGACCTCAACATATCCAGCACACCGGATTCCTCGTAAATCTGAGCAAGCTCCAGTGCTGTCTGCATTGATACCTCCCAGGAAGAATCTGTCACTTGCAATACATCAATCGGGATCGCCTTCCTCATTGCAGCGAGGTCCTGCGCTTTGCTAACTGCCTTCGGATCCCAGTCAAGGAAAAAATCGGGTTGTATCATGTCGGGGGAGACCTGTGTTCCGTGGGTCATAATCTTGAGGAGGCTTCTGCTCGCAGGCTTCAGCACCTCCTTCGCACTCTCCAGCCCGTTCTTTACTGCCAGTTCACGCATCACACTTATTATGCCTGCTATATCATTACCGAACCTGCATCGCATGTTGCATGTGTAACACTGGCAGCACGCCCATATCTTCTCCTGCATCGCATCCATCAGCACTTCCGGATCCTCTGACATGGCCACCTGCAGCATTTCCCGAGGACTGAAGTCGTAAAATCTGGCTGAGGGGCAACCGGTTGTGCATTCACCGCAATTCAGACATCCTAATACGAATTCCTCATACCTGTAGTCAGAACGCATCTCGCTGAACACTTTCACCGCCAATTCTTTCCTGTTGGTGGATTCACGTGCCCCTCCCAATATCATCGCAGGCGCACGTTCCTCCTTCTTACCGGGCAGATTCTTGAGAACGCTCATCCTAGATCCTTTTCCCCATGAAATTCAGTATTGCGCAAAATCTTGACAATGTAAATCATTGCCGCACTAAATGCTTAAACCATTAATTATAGTTTTTCTGAATAGTCACACTGAAAAGTGCTTTGAGGAGGACAAATAACAAATTAGGAAATTGAAAAATAAGGGGAGAACGAAATATCAGCGCAGCCTCTTAATCCTCAATCTTATATGGTCGCCGTTGTCCTGCATCTCCACTATCTGATTGCCGGTTCTCTTTGACCATGCTTCGAGATCTGGCTTCGCTGCTGGGTCATTGGCCATGACTATGATTTCCTCTCCTATTCCAATCTGTTTAATGGCTTTGCTTGTCTCAAAAACAGGCATCGGGCACTGTAATCCTCTGAAATCGAACACTTTCGTATCTTCTGCCATGTATGGATGATTTGTTGCGTGTTTTAAATATTTTGAGTATAAATTGGCTGACAATGTCAAGGAATTGGCACACATATTGAAAGTTTCTTATATCCTGTTATCACTTAGCTGTAGCATCAGGGGGCGTGAATTACGCAGGAGACACGTGAAAACGAGGTTGCAAAGAATAAGCTTGTGCTAGTCGTGAGCAAGGGAACAATGGATGCAGCGTACCCTGCACTCATTCTTGCGACTACTGCCGTTTCCCAAGGCATGGAAGTATACATGTACTTCACCTTCGGCGGTATGAAGCTGCTTACTCGAGGTCAGGATGAGACTTTGCAGCCTTCGAAGGATTTGGGAATGAGTGCTGAAGAACTGAAGACGCTAATTTCAAAGGGCGGAATGCCAACGATACAGCAGATGCTTCAGATGGCAGCGGAAGCAGGCGTTCACATAAATGCGTGCTCACCGACTATGAAGCTCTTCGGGACAACCAAGGAGAGTCTGACCATACCCAATGCAGATGTTGTGGGAGCCGCGACATTCCTTGAATGGGCCTCCGACCCCTCGGCAATAACTCTATTCATCTGATGGCAGGCAGCTGAAGTGTGAAAATCTGCTTTATCAGATACGTGGATCCATCCCCCTTCCCACCGGACAACAGGGACCCTTTTGCTGAACATTATAGGGCGATTTTTGCAGTTGCAGGCATAGTGCTGAGGGAAGATGAGGATTTTCTTCTAATAGGGGAGAAGGCATCGGCAGAAGACAACCCGAAGCTTGCTTCGCGTTTTGGTCAGGACATGTTTCCGGCATATAGGAATATAATAGCTGTCCGGAAGAAGGATATCATAAGCAGGCAGGATTTCGAAACTCCGGAGCAGGACACATGGCCGAAAACGTGATCAGGGGGTTGCTCTTCGGCAGAAAGGTGGGAAGTGTTCTCATTGTCGGTGAGGATAACAAGGGAGCAAGTGCGGTAATGGAATATCTGCTCAGTGTTCAGCAGCAGGCCAGTGGAATGAAAATATCTTCGGCTGGCATAGGAGGTGAGGGAGGAGCTCCCCTCCCTCAGAAAATCATCACTTATCTGCAATCGATTGGTATGGATGCTAGAGCATTCAGAACACGCGTTTACAGTCCTCGTGCTGCGGCTGATTATGAATTGCTGCTGGCCACGAGCATGGGTGTTAAGGGATTGCTCCTCTTTCTGAATCAAGGTGCAGCGGTTTACACGCTCTCTGAATATGCACTTACAGGCAGTGACGTGGGCAACCTTGAAGGCATGAACGAGGCTGAGTTTCAAAGTACGATGGAGATGCTGAACACAATGGCGCAAAGGATAGCGGCACGCGCATCAAAGAACAAGATCTTCTGACCAAATTTTGATCTGAATAATGTTGTTTATTTGATTCATTCTGCACCACATTTTGTTTACAGAAATGCCGTATATATTGTTCATTTCCAAGTCATATATAAATAGAAAGTTGACAATGTAAGAAAAGGGAGTAAAATGACGACAAAAGTTTTGGTTTTGGGTGGCAGATTTGGCGGTCTGACTGCAGCTTACAACTTAAAGCGTGAGGGGGGAATGGACGTTGAAGTAAAGGTTGTGGACAGGTACAGCACTACCTATTTCAGACCAAGCATACCCCACATTTCGATTGGAGTGCGCCGTCCGGAGGAAATAGCACTCGACATATCTGACGCGCTTCCCAGGAAAGGCATCTCCTTCATGCAGGGAGAGGTGACCTCCATAGACCCAGGTAGGTCGGTGGTTAACATCAAGACAGCCGACGGACGGGGTGTAGAGGAGCCGTATGATTACCTTGTTGTTGCACTTGGAGCGCATCTTGCGAAGGAGAAGGTGAAAGGCGCCGCAGAGCACGCTGATGCCCTGTGTGAAGTGGACGATATGCTGCGTCTGAAAAAGCGACTCGCAAGCTTCAAAGGAGGAAACATAACGATTGGTTCTGGTATCTTCTATCAGGGAAGCAATCCGAAACCACGCCTTCCTGAAAATTTCGTACCAAGGGCCGATTCTGCTTGCGAGGGCCCCATCTTTGAATTTTCACTCATGGCACATGGCTATCTCATGAGAAACAAGCTGCTCGACAAGACCAAAATAACCGTCTATGCACCAGGTGAATATCTTTCTGACTTGTCGAAGCAGAGCAGGGATGCAGTAAAGAGCGTATACTCACAGATGGGAATTCAGCTTGTGGAGAATTTCAAACTAGCAGAATTCACAGATAAGGAGGTAATCTCAACCGAAGGCAAGAGACTTCCCTCTGACCTCTCTGTTTACAAGCCTCCATATGACGGACTGCCTTTCCTCAAGAAGCTTTCAGGTGATCTTTCAGATGATGCAGGTTTCATACCCACTGACATGAACATGGTCAGCCTTAAATACCCAAACATCTACGCTGTTGGCGACATAAATGCGGGCGTGATACCCAAGCTGGGATATCTGGCTGTGCGTACAGCAGAAATTGCTGTCAGGCATCTGCTCGGTGAAATCGGCCTGAAGACCGCTGTCCCCTCTTATTCGCCAATGATACTCTGTGTCGCCGATAATCCACTTGAAGGGTATGCAGTTGCAGTTACTGATGACACCTGGTTCGGCGGAAAGAATACACAGGCAGTGATTGCTCCTGTGAATCATCTAAAGAAGGAATTGCTGACCAAATACTACATGTGGTCAAAGGGGGACATGGTGCTGGAGAAGTACTTTGCTGCATGGTAGGTGATACCGTTGCCTGCCAAGAAATACATGGAAACAGAGAACCTGCAGCTCAATCAGAAGGAGTTGGCCTCACTCAAACGACTGCTTTCAGTTGCAGGCAGGCTCGATCAGATTGGCCTTCTGGACTTAATAGAGGGAATGCTAGATGACCAGGAAACGGTGGGAAGGATTGTCAACATTGTGACCTCCGACAGGATGCTTTCCCTCTACTCAAAAAGGGATGAACTCTTCGATACTCTTCTCTCCCTTAATGAACATGGCATAAGGGAACTCCTCGATATCCTTGCCTCCATGGACCGCGAAACCCTCTCCTCCCTTTTTCAGCTTCTCGATCAGCTTGAGAGAAGGGGGTTGATACAGTTGCTCTCAGGTATACTTGGTGACGAAGAGTCTTTTTCTCGTCTGGTGAAATTTGTCTCATCGGATGCCTTTTTAACCCTGCTTTCAAGACTGCCCTCATATCTCTCCATGCTCAACAGGATCGAACCGGAGCATCTGATTGGGTATCTGGAGGCAATAGACAATATACCCTATGCTCACACATCCATCCAGCGCTCCATAGAAGTGTTATCGCTGCTGGGGAGCAGAGGCTTTCTCGATCTGCTCGAAGGAATATTGCAGGACGAACAGGCAATCTCCTCAATCGTAAATCTATTCGTCAGTGACAAGGTGCTGCAAATGATACCGAAACTCGGCGATATATCAGATCTCTTTGTGCAGCTTTCACAGCACATTGATGCGCTTCAGTCTCTGATCTCAATGATGGACAATCCAGGTGTAAGGCATCTTCTGAAGGGTCTGAGTAATGCAAAGGGGGAGATAGCACCTGTCAGGGGGACGTTTGCAGTGATGCATCAACTTGGGGATAAGGATGTGGCACAGGGTCTAGGTGTGATATTCGAGGTACTCAAACAGGCAGGCAAGGAAATGAGCAGGGCGTAAACCTCAGCCACCTATTCCTGTGGTATTGGCAACATTGTGAAAGGAAGTTGATATTGCATCATCATGCAATGAGCACCGGGTGTCTCGGATCCTCTTTTATGGTGTCTATTACAGTGGATGGAATCACTTCCTTTACACCCTTTATTGCACCTATCTCCCTTATCATCGCTGTGAATTGTTCCTTGTTTGCGGCACTTCCAAGCGCAATCAGGTTGTACAATCCAAGTGTATGGTAAATGTAGCAGATGCCCTCGATGTTGCCTATCCTTCCTCCCACTGCCGCCGGATCCGCACCGTTGTCAGTCCTGATGTACAGTGCTGCGCAGTACGAAGCACCCGCCTTCTCTGGATCAACAATCACAGTAAAGTTTCTGATGAGCCCGCTCTCCACCATTCTAGTGACCCTTTCGCTGATGGTTGTTACGCTCACACCAAACTTTCTAGCGAGTGCCCTGTATGAAATTCGAGCATTCCGCTGAAGCTCCTTAATTATGTCAACATCCAGCTCGTCGGGTCTGAACTTCTTTCCACTTTCCTGCTTCACTCTCATTCTCTATCTTTTCCTCGCTTCTTTCACTATTTGTTATTATTAAATTTTTACCTGTTACATGTTAGTTGTCGCTTGTAGGTTGACAATGTCCTGATTTTTGGAGAGAAAATGAATATATTTAAGTAAGCTGCGATTTACGGAGATTAAGGTTGTAACATGGATCCTGTGAGTCTGGACCCCTATTTTCCACCAGCAGCCTTCCGGATTTATCTGGTTATATTGATTGCCGGCGCTGTGGGTGGTATTCTTTATGATGCGATATGGAAGAAGAAGATAGTGACATATGCCAGGGAAATAGAATGGAAAAGGAGTTTCGGCAAGGGAGATGCCTCCAATCGCTCACGCTTCTCTGTAGCCATTTCCGTGCTCTTCAGAAATATATTTTCTTCTGGAGAAATAGCTTCGTGCGAGGAGCGGTCTGTGGACGTGCCACGGCGGGTTGCACATCTGCTCCTATTCTGGGGTCTCATTGTTTCAGCCCTTTCCATGCTAGTGCGCGCATTCATCTTTCCAACACTCAATGATTTCCCCTTTACCAATGGTCTGGTAATATCCACGGTTGTGGGATATGTCATGCTGCTCGCTGGTGGATTGACAATGCTGTTCTTCAGAGTCAATGTGCGCTCCGAACTGCAGCCCGTGCTGAGCAGCAGTAGGGCAGATCTGTTTCTGTATTCGGTAATAGCTGCCACACTTGTGCAGTTTTTGCTACTTGGGGCTCAGTTTTCAGGGAACTCTGCGTTTGCGATAGGTGCACTTGTCGTTTATGTTCCTGTAACTGCAATTCCATTCCTGACCATGGCATGGTCAAAGTTTCCTCACATCATATACAAGCCGTTCTATGCTTTCAGAAGGGAGCTTGATATGGCAGAGGGCTACTCACATCTACCATCTCCTTCAAAAACCAATTTCATAAAGACAAAATAAAACAGGAGGCGTTGATATGCCAACATTTGTATACATGACGGCCTGCGATGGCTGTGGCAAGTGTGTCGAACTCTGTCCCAGCGACATTATGCACATAGATGCGGAGTACAGAAGGGCCTTCAACATAGAGCCTGAGATGTGCTGGGAATGCTATACCTGCGTGAAATACTGTCCGGAGCATGCCATCGATGTAAGGGGATATGCGGACTTTGCACCTCTAGGGCATGGTCTCACTGTCCTTCGGGAACCAGAAAAGGGGGCTGTATCTTGGAAGGTGAAGTACAGGGACGGAAGGATAAAGGAATTCACCTTCCCGATAAGAACAACCGAATGGGGTTCCATTCCATCTGCGCGATCGCTGTCAGAGCCTCCATCGGGTTCAATTTCAACGCCAATGCTGGCCGGCGAACCGTCATATCTGAAAATTGAAGCACTGCCTTCACTGAACATCGAGCCTCCGGCTAGTGACAAGAAGACAGCGGGGAAGTGAGGTGTCTCTGTGGCTAAGGTAGGAAAGACTAGGTTCGTGGACTGTGACATACTCATAGTGGGAGGCGGGTTCGCAGGCTGCGGTGCCGCATGGGAAGCCGCATACTGGGGACGCAACCTGAAGATTGTGATTGCGGAGAAGGCTAACATAGAGCGGAGCGGTGCTGTGGCACACGGCCTTTCAGCGATCAATTGTTACATGGGCATGCGCTGGGGAGAAAACAGGCCTGAGGACTTCGTGAGATATGCGCGAGGGGATCTAATGGGCCTGGTGAGGGAGGATCTGCTTTTCGATGTGGCAAGACATGTGGACGGAACTGTCCATATGTTTGAGGAATGGGGTCTTCCCATCATGTATAACAGTGAGACGGGCCACTATCAGAGGGAGGGCAGATGGCAGATCATGATCCACGGCGAGTCATACAAACCCATAATTGCAGAGGCTGCCCGCACGTCTGCAGATGAGGTGTACAACAGAGTCATGATCACACATCTTCTGCCTGATGCATCAGACCCTGGACGGATCGCAGGTGCTGTGGGCTTCAGCGTCAGGGAAGGCTCATTCTATGTATTCAGAGCAAAGGCGGTCATTGTTTGTGCTGGTGGAGCGTCGCATATTTACAGACCTCGCTCTGTTGGTGAGGGCTCAGGACGGACATGGTATCCGCCATGGAATAACGGCTCGGCATACGCACTGCTCATGCAGGCAGGTGCCGAAATGATACAGATGGAGAACAGGATAGTGGTCACCCGCTTCAAAGACGGATATGGACCCGTGGGTGCATGGTTCCTGCTGCTAAAGTCGGTGGCAACAAATGCTTATGGTGAGGATTATGAGAAATCCAACATCGAAAAATTGAGGGCATTTGTTGGTTCCAAATATGCAGATGCCAAGCCCATGCCCACTTGCCTCAGGAATCACCTGATGCTTGAAGAGATAAAGGCTGGACACGGCCCGATATACATGCACACCGAACGCTCCCTTGACACAAGGGAAAAGGAGGAGCTTGGATGGGAGGATTTCCTGGACATGACGGTGGGGCAAGCTGTCATGTGGGCCTCCCAGAATATAGACCCGAAGACCACACCATCCGAACTCACCATGTCTGAACCCTATGTCATGGGCTCCCATGCCGTCTGTGCAGGTGCATGGGTTAGCGGACCGGAGGACATATCTCCGCCCGATTACTTCTGGGGCTATAACCGTATGACCACTGTGCGCGGCCTGTTCGGTGCAGGCGATACTGTTGGAGGAAGCGCCCACAAATTTTCATCAGGCTCCTTCACAGAAGGCCGTCTGGCTGCGAAAGCCGCTGTCAAATATATCTCTGATAATCCTCAGATGCAGCCGCAAGTGGACGAGAGTCTGGTTTCCTCAATCAAAAAGACGATTTATCTTCCGCTCGAAAATTATCAGGTGGGGGCAAACATGATTGTCAGGGGCAGTGTCTCTCCATACTTCATACAGCCTAAGCAAGGGTTGCAGCGATTGGAGAAGATAATGGATGAGTATTGCGGAGGTGTGGGTAGCTATTACACAACCAATGAGAAGTTACTTACCCGCGGATTGGAATTGCTTCTCATGCTGAAGGAAGATCTTGCGCACCTCGGGGCTGAGGATTTGCACCAGCTGCAGAGGGCATGGGAACTGCATCACAGGGTCTGGGTTGCGGAGGCAGTAATCAGGCACACGCTTTTCAGGAAGGAGACGAGGTGGCCAGGGTATTATTACAGAGCCGATTACCCCCGGGTCGATGATGAGAACTGGCATGTCTTCGTCTCCTCCAAGTATAACAGCCGCGACGGAAACTGGATCATGGAGACAAGACCCGTGCATCATTTAATCCCATGAGTTCCTGAGGGACGGGATGGAACATATGATCGAACCATACGGCGGAAAACTCATTCAGCGGCTGGCCACTCCTTCGGAGACGGAGAAAATATTGTCGCAATCGGACGAAATGCCGCATTTGCGTCCATTTGCTGACCACATATATGATGCGGAGAAGATATGTACGGGTGCCTACAGCCCTCTCGACGGATTCATGTGCAGGAATGATTTCGAAGCGGTGCTGTCAACAGGCACCCTTTCCAGCGGACTTTCATGGACCATGCCCATCTTCCTTTCCCCGGAAAAAGGGAATTCAGGGGTGTTGCAGGAACTAAATGCCTCAGATGAACTGTTGCTCGACGACAGCAGGGGAAAACCATTTGCCCTTTTGAAGATAGAGGAAGTATTCCATTATTCCAGGGAGGCGGTTGCACGAGCGGTTTATGGCACAACAGACCAGGCACACCCGAATGTTGCTGACCTAGGCGCATTCGAGGAGACTGCCATCGGAGGACGCCTCCTTCTGCTCAACAGGCTGGAACATGGCAGACACGAACTGCTGCCAAATGAGACCAGAGCGCTCTTTGAAAAACTGGGCTGGAAGCATGTGGCTGCCTATCAGGCAAGGAATCCTCCTCACACTGCACATGAATACATACAGCGTCTAACACTGGAGAGGGAGGATATAGACGGTCTTTTCGTACAGCCGATTGTCGGAAGACTGAAGAAGGGGGATTACAAGACGGATGTCATCATGCGCGCCTACGAGGCCTTTGTCTCCGCATATTACCGTTCAAACAGGGTGATGCTTGGGTCTCTCTCCATCTCAATGCGCTATGCAGGCCCTAAGGCCGTGCTGTTCTATGCCATTGTCAGGCGCAATTACGGCTGCTCACATTACATAGTGGGGAGGGATCAGGCGGGTGTGGGCAACTACTATGACCCATATGCCTGCCACAGGATTTTTGATCAGTATGATGTTGGTGTCATACCGCTGAGATATGAGGAGACCTTTTATTGTAAAATATGCGGTGTAATGGTCTCCAGAAAGGTGTGCCCGCATGCAGATGAATTCCATGAAAGCACCAGCCAGACGAGGATAAGGAAATTGCTCGCAGAGGGAAAAGCCATACCTCCAGACATACTGAGACCTGAGGTTGCTGAGATACTCCGCTCCGGCGATGTAATCAACGAGTGACTCATCCATGTCGTCAGGCACTGTTGCAGTCGTTTCGGATATACACGGCAATTCCGTTGCACTGCGATCCGTTCTCGAAGACTTGGATGCCGAAAGCCCCGAGCTAATAATCTGTCTGGGTGACATAGTGGGAAGAGGTCCTGATCCATTGGGTTCCCTGTCGCTGATTAGGAGGAGCGGTGCACTCTGTGTGGTGGGCAACATAGATGCGGTGGTAAGCGGTAAGGCGCCGGATGCCTTTGATCACACAAGGGGGCATCAGATGAGGGAAATCGACGATTGGAGCAGAAAGCTGCTCTCTGCGGATGACCGCATTTTTATCAATTCCCTTCCACTGACAAGATCGCTTCCATCAGCCTCTCTAAATGTGTTCTGTTTTCACGCATCCCCCTCCTCATTCATGGAGGGCATAGATTGTTCCACATCACAGGAGCGCCTGGAGGCAATGCTACACCACCACGGTGCGGACATCTTCCTGTGCGGCCACACTCATCAGAGAATGATAAGGCATTGCAGCCACTCCACACTGCTTAATCCCGGGTCCGTGGGATTGCCGTACAGAGTGAGTGGTGGCAGACAATTCAGGCCCATAAAGGCGGAATATGCGCTGGTCGGGACTCGAGGCCGCTCCTTTTCATTTGAATTCAGGGAGATCGGTTATGATTTTGAAGCACTGCGCTCATCCGTTCTCTCTTCAGATATGCCCAATGGAGAGTGGTGGCTCTCCCAATGGAAGGGTGAATGAGATCCTTGAATCCTCGACAACCGCTGTAAATTAGACTCTATGCAGCCGCAGTTTACATAAGCAGAGTTGTATTTCGATTCTCCGCCACTCCAAAACAGCTCTGTGGTGCATATGTCTTGCAGCTATACAATAAATAAGAGTGGATTGCGCCCAACTTGAAAGAAGCACCGTTCCTGGGCAGAGCAGCCTCTGTAATTTAGAGGATGTGCGTAATTGCTGGTTCTTGTCCTTAACTCAATACGTGTATGCTGCCTGTATTTTATATGAAATAGGGATCATGCATTTACATGAGTGTGGAGGAGAGCATAAGCGCCTTTGTTGAAGATGCTCGTTTCAGTGATCTTTCGGAAGATGCAATTCAGGAGATAAAGCGGCATGTGGTTGACTCAGTGGGTGTCGCACTCGCGTCTGTTTCCTCACCTCCTGCAAAAGCAGCATTTTCCGCACTCCAGTATAATAGAGGGAATGCGCCTGTAATAGGGGGGAAAAGAAGCACCCCTGATTATGCTTCATTCTGCAACACACTGCTCATACGTTACCTTGATTTCAACGACACCTATCTTTCACTGGAACCACTGCATCCGAGCGACATGATTGGTGCACTCCTCTCCCTCTATCCTTATTCGCGTGGTAATGTGAAGGAATTGATGCTCTCAATCGCGGTGGGATACGAGGTTGGGGTGAGACTGTGCGATGCCTTTTCTCTGAGAAGCAAGGGTTTCGATCATGTAAATTATCTGGAGGTTGCAGCAGCCGCAGCTCTTTCCAAACTGCTGCGTTTTGATTCAAAGCAGACGCAAAATGCGATTTCCATGGCGTTAGTGCCCAACGTTGCCCTAAGGCAGAGCAGGGTTGGCGCGCTCTCCATGTGGAAGGCGGGTGCAGCTGCTGACGCGAGCCGAAAGGCGGCATTTGCTGCACTGATGACAAGGAGCGGATTCACAGCCCCCTCTTCCCCATTCACAGGCAAATTCGGTCTTGTCCCGCTCATTTGCGGGGAAGGCTTCAGTTTCAATGAGAAGGGAATGGAGGAGATGCGCTCTATACTCAGAACGCATCTGAAAAAATATCCTGTGGAGTATCACGCTCAGTCCGCTGCTGACATGGCAATTCAACTCTCTGCAGAAATGGGCAGGAGCGGCATCAGAGGTGTAAGGCGGGTTCTCATAGAAACATACGAAGCGGGAGTCTCCATTCTCGCAGACAGGGAGAAGTGGTCTCCGGCCAACAGGGAGACCGCTGACCACAGCCTTCCTTTCATAGTAGCCGCATCCCTGTGTACTGGGGATATGTGGTTAGACACATATTCGAAGCTCAAGGACAGGGAAATCAGAAGGATCATGAGTGTAACGGAGGTGGTGGAGAGAGTGGATTATACAGAGAACTATCCATCGCACTTACCCACGAGAATCACTGTGGAAACGGATAAAGGGACATATTTCAGGGAAATGGATGTGCCCAGGGGGCATGCGCTCAATCCGATGGGAAGAGAGGAGTTAAAGGGGAAGTTTGTCAGACTCACAGGAAAGGACAGGTTGTTCGAGAAGCTAATGCGACTTGAAGGATTCAGGGGGAG
>JAVZQA010000025.1:0-15875 GCA_038881315.1 Methanomassiliicoccales archaeon | reverse complement strand
TCAGACTGCTATAGTACTCCTCTTCGCTCTCCCCCTTCCTCGCGTATGTCTTTATGCCATAATCGCTGTTCAGCGAGGATGCCACGTCGTCGTCGGTGGAAAGCGGATTACATCCTGCCACCCTTACTTCAGCTCCGGCATCACGGAGTGTAATGGCAAGGGCAGCAGTCTTCGCCTCAACATGCATTGCCATTCCTATTTTGAGGCCAGAAATCTTTCCTTCTTTTCCTATTTGATCGCCTGCAGCCTTGAGCACATGCATATGTCTGAATGCCCATTCAATTTTGCGCCTGCCTTCATCCTTGTCTGCCATCATTTCCCACTCCCTGCAAGTTTGAGAAGCCGCTCCGCCATGAAATGCAGCGTGTCGTTAAGCACCTGCTTATTGTCGTATGAAGAAAGAAATTTATTCATTTCCTCCACTGAAGGATGAGAGGATGCAAAGGCGTATATTGCGTCCATTGCTCTACCGACTTCGTCCACTATCGAAATTGATGCTGCGATGGAGGTCCTGGAGAGGGGATTGAGATCAATTGAGATAACCTTCTTTCCAGCATCCCGGAGAGCTTGCGCTCTATCGCCATCTTCTAGAGGGATGAGTATTACATCTGCCCTTCCTGTACCACGCGTGCTAGAGAGCCTGCGGCTGCTGGCTATACCTTCAACTTCGTAGTCTGTTTCCGTAATGGGATTTTGCACGCCTGACTTTATCAGCAACTCACGTATCATTTCAATCCTCCCTCTATTCCTGTGGAAGAGGTTAATTTCGACCAATGCACCTGTGAGGTTGGCGATTCTTGCAACTCGATCTGCGCAAAGCGCTGCAACATTGCCGTTGACCGTTATAACAGGATGCTTTGCAGTGAGGAGCGCATATGCCGCTGCTCTTTCAGCATGTTGAGCCATGATCGTGCTCTTCTCCCCAAGTATGTAATCGAAGGCCTCCCCCCTACCATGGGCTATCAGTCCAGTCATGTGAACCACGCCTCTCTTTGCCATCTCTGCAAGTTTCTGTCTGGTCACAAGCGAGGCGTATCTCGGATGAGCAGGCGAAATTTCTTCTTCCTCGTCCACTTAATCACTTTCAGGAGATGCGCTGGAATAATTCTGAGATCTCTCTTTCGAGAACGGAAGTAAATTCCTTTGTAACCTCCTCTTTTAGATCATCAGGTAACAATTCAAGACCAATCCTGGCAGCGATCTTTGCAAGCCGCATCATTGCCGCGGCCTGTTTAACCCTTGCTTCAATGAGTTCTGACACCGCCGCCTTTATTTCATTTTTCAGCGCTGGCTCCTTGTCAATACGCTCTTGGAGTCTCCTCTTAATTTCTCCTCTTATTATATCCTGTACTGCCTGAACAAAGAGAGCCTCTGTATCTACAAGGTTGTAAGATTCCTTCTTCAGACGCGAAAGTATGTCGTCGGCCATCTGCTGATCGCCCTTTCTTACAAGCACCCATGAGTACTTCAACTTATAGCTGGCTTTCTGAGCTCTTCTTTATTAACCACATTTGATCCTTATCATATGGATTTCAGCCATTTAAATATCTGCGTTGTCGACAACGGGGGGCAGTGGACACACAGGGAATACCGTGTTCTCAGGGACCTTGGTGCAACCGTCCGGATTGTTCCCAACACAGCGCCGATTGTGGAAATAAAAGAGGCGGATGCGCTCGTTCTTAGTGGGGGGGCTCCCAGTGTCTATGCCGAAAGGGAGAAACTCGGTAGGCTCGGTGACTATCTCGATCATTTTGATGGACCTGTGCTTGGAATTTGTGTTGGCCATCAGTACATAGCGCATCACTTTGGTGGCGTCACTGGACCGGGAAGCAGTGGGGAGTATGGCAAGACTTCGATAAATGTGCTTTTTCAAGATGAATTATTTCGCGAGATACCTTCCTCATTCCAGGTGTGGGCATCTCACACAGATGAAGTGAAGAAGTTGCCTCCTGGCTTCATTTTGCTAGCTTCCAGCAATGACTGTCCAGTGGAGGCTATGGCAAGCAAAAATAGACCCATCTACGGAGTTCAGTTTCACCCTGAGGTGGAGGACACTGAGCATGGAAGGCATATATTTTCCAACTTTCTTCTCAGGGTGCTTGAATGCAAGTGAGCATCACTCAGCTCAAGGCAGTTGAACTGGCACTGCAGCTGTTTCGGAAGGGTGAGCCTTTCGAAAGAGCATTGGGTCGAGCGACCAGAAGGCAGCATCTCAATTTTGATGATTACATCAATACAATCAGTGTTTTGCGCGAGATAGCAGGCAGACACAAGGTTTCCTATGTTGAGGCTGCAAAGTTGCTTCTACAGGAATACAAGCAGAATGAATAGTACGAAGAGTGCAGCTATGATTGCTGCTGCTATTATCATATAGCGCGTAATGCGCTGATTGCTGCCAAATACAATCGGAACGGGTCCTATGAATATAACCCCACCGAATTCGCTCCTCCTTCCCTGGCTCTCACCGCTGGGGGGTGCTGTAGGTGTCCAGTGGGCACCTTCCACTTCCACTGCCTCCACCTCACGATTTTCCTTCCATGAAAAGCTTCCCGATATCAGTAAGAAGAAGCCCACTACAACCAGAAGGAAAACAACCAGACCATATAACCCCGAACCATAGATGACTGGAAAGACGATGAAGATTGCGATATGAAGCTCTCCACGCAAAATTCCGTACACGGCAATGACCGCGGCTGCAAAGAACGCAATCGCTGCGAGTAGCAGAGCAGGCAAGCCGGATCTCATTGTCTCTTTCTCCGCATCATCTCCTTAATTCCTCAATCCTCCTCTTAATATTCTGCCAGTGAGTGCCGGGCCAGTAGATTTTGGAACATCGCAGGCATATATGGAAATCGCTCTGTCTGCTTTCGAGTCCTGCTGGAACCAGCCCTCTTATTTCGGTAGGAGATACATGTCTAAGTTCCCCATTGCATATCGTGCATCGTGTCTCCTCCCTTAAATCGAGTTCAAAATGCGCTTTCACCTCTTTCAGCTGTTCATCTATGTCTATTGAATGAATGAGCAGGGACCTGACATTTCTCCTCATCGAAAGTTCCCTGTCTCTGGTCAATATGATTCGTCCCTCCTCTATTCCGCGCCTTGCGATCTCGCTGTCACAGACCTCGGAGGCATATTCCGTATCGTACCCCATGATTCTGAGCCATCTCGCAAGCTTTCCTAGCATATTGTCTGCGAGAAAACGTGGTCGCTGCTCATCCTTCAGGCTTGTACTCACTCAGATATCCCACTCCAAGTCTTCTTTGTCTCACTAGCCTCATCCTTATGAAATCGCTTTCCTTTGTAAGCCCCTTCCCCTCCGCAATTGTGATCGCACCCCTTCCACCTATGATGACCGGCGCGGTGTAAACAAACATCAAATCCACGAGTCTGTTAACGAGAAATTCGTAGATGAGTTCACCGCCACCCTCCAGTAGAAGCGACTCAACCCCCTTCTCATGCAGTATTTCCAGCCCTTTCGCAACATCAACCTTGCCTCTACCGCAGCGTATCACCTCTGCACCCTTTATCTCCGCATTGCATTCTTCAGAGGTGAAAACAATAACATTGCCGTATGCCAGTGTTCGCGCACCTTCTGGTGTTCTTCCTTTGGAATCAAAAATCACCCTTTTTATTTTCTCTGCCCATTTTTTGTTTTCTGCAGGAAGCAGAAGCGGATCGTCAGCAAGCACTGTTCCTATGCCCACGGCCACCGCGTCATTCTTGCCTCTTAAACGGAGCACCCTGCGCCTGTCCTCCTCACACGAAAGTTGGACTCTTTTCCTCTCTGCCGTTGTTATTTTGCCGTCTATCGAGGCGGCACAGTTTAGAGTAACGAATGGCCTTGGCATGGGGGAGGGAATGTAATACATTGAAATAAAAGATCATGTATGACATATGTCAGACGATTAAGAAACCTTAAGTAATGAATGGTGAATCGTAGCAGTGGGATGCACCTGACAGGAATCACACTTAAGAGAGGGGATGCTCACGATTTCTGACACAGAACTGTATGCACAGTTTGGAATAATCATGATGGCCGCACTGGTCGGAGCGGCCATTGCTTCCAGGCTGAAGCAGTCGATGATACTCGGCTATATCGCTGCAGGTGCTCTCATAGGACCATATGTGTCCATCACCTTATTCGGTTTTCATTACACTGGTTTCGTTGCTTCGACTGAACTGCTTTCCTACTTTGCAAAGATGGGGCTGGTGCTCCTTCTTTTCTTCGTTGGCTTGGAATTTTCGATGAGCAAACTGAGGAAGACAAGGACAGCAGCCACAATACTTGCTGTTTTCAATTTCGGAGTGGACATGTTTCTGGGCATCCTACTGGGTGTGCTGCTCAGATGGCCGCTCGAGGAATCGTTCTTCCTTGCAGCAATCATTGCCACAGGCTCGTCAGCAGTTGCTGCGAAGACACTTATGGAGATTGGGCGTTTGACCGCTCCGGAAACAGATTTTATCATAGGGATGAGTGTCGTTGAGGATTTCATAGCTATGCTGCTCCTTACCATAGCAGGTGGCATAGTTCTTACGCACAGTTCACGCACCGATGTTATTTCACTAATATCCGCCATAGGCTCCTTCTATCTGATCTTCATTCTACTAGCCCTGTTCGTCATTCCACGCGTTATCGGAAAGTTGAATATGATCCGTAATGACGAACTTTTCATTCTCTTTGCATTAGGCATAGTCTTCCTTTCCGCTGCGCTCGCACAAGCACTGTACGTGCAGTCACTGATAGGCTCCTTTTTCATAGGGATGGTATTTGCGGAGACAAGAATGACAGAGAGGCTTAAAACAAAACTGATGTCAATGCGAGACGCCTTCGTTGCAATCTTCTTTGTTTATTTTGGAATGCTCATCAACCCCTCCGTCCTTCTTTCAATACTTCCAGTTGTTGCATTTGCTGTCCCGCTTATGATATTCAGTGATGTCTTTCTAACCTCAGCTATTGCAGTTCTGATAGGTTTCCCGTCCAGGCACGCCTTTTTCGTAGGCGCGACCAGCGCTTTCAGAGGTGCTGAATCCATGCTTTTTGCAACCGTTGGTGGAAGCTCAATGGGGCCGAAATACGCGTCACAGCTGTATGCCATTGCAGCTCCATTCGCCTTAGTGATGGACGTTATTGCGATACCCCTGCTCAAAAACTCCACCAGGCTCGTAACTGCGATAGGCAGAAATCTGCCCTCCTCAATACGTTTCAGCTCACTCCTCATCTCACGCACATTTTCTAAGCTGGTGATGCCTCAGAGCCTTCGCATCTACGGAGATGCCAGGCGCTCCACGCTGCCCCTCTGGCTCTTCATCCTTTCGGCATCCATATCCATCTTTATGGATTATCCATTTAGGATACTCCTTTTGTCAGTCTCCTTGATCTGTGCTCTGATGTCACTCCGTGTCCTGAGGAGGGATCTTTCTTCCACTGTTCATCTAGTCAACTACACCAATCTAGGTGTGAATGGCAGCACCGCGGCCGGCCACATACTTGAACTGATAATGAGCCTTGTCGCTGCAACAATGCTCACAACGATAGCTGTCATATCAATTGCTCCATTCTACTTCGCAGCCACATTGCTCCCTGTGTCCGCCTGCGGGCTATTTGTGATATTGCGTATGCATCGCGCATACATCCGCCTTGGAAGACCGCGCCCGCCGGTGTTCACACGTTCGCTTTCCCCACAGATCCCATTCAAGAGCACACCGGTCGAAGGTGTGATTGTCCCTGCAACGCGATCGAAGACCGCATATTTGCGCCCGCTCACATCCAGACATGAGGCTGAGATCTCAGCGCGAAGGCGGAAGTGATCCTTCCAGACATTTTCTACATACACAGTCCTTTGCAATTTTAGAAATCTGTGATAGCCGCTCTGCATCCGTTCGAACGGTGGCACACCAGCACCTGTCAGTCAGACTAAACCCCTGGCAGATGAACAGATCGCCGCATAACTCGCAGCGCATAAGTCTAGGCATTCTGTATGAGTATTGGAACAAACATTAATGCCTTTTTCGACGTCTATTCAGTATAATCTGTTCTGATTGTGATACGCCTGTAGAATATGGCGAGTGTCCAGTCGAAGAGAATGCCTATTTTGCTCCTCACTGTTTCTATAAGTGCCAAATGAACAAATCGCCATATTGCCCAACCTATAAACCCTGTCAGAAGTATACCCGACGGGAACCATGCAACGCCTGAAAATCTGCCGAGTGATAGCATGAAACCTCTGTCTTTGTATATGAAGGGCTTGCCCTTCTCCTTTCCCTCAATTAGGCCTGATATCAGCTCACCTATGTATTCCCCTTCTTCCGCTGCTGCAGCTGCAGTAGCTGGTGGCTGTTTGCTTGCCCCGTTAACCCAGATTATGTCACCCGCTGCAAAGATGTTTTCGTGACCTTTAACTCTCAAATAGGAATCGGTTGTGATTCTACCCTTTGTCTTGGGAAAATGGTCGACATCCAGATTTTCGACAAGTGGATTGGGTTTTATGCCTGCTGTCCAGATTATTATGTTTGAATCCAGTCGACCATTAGAATACTTTACCCCAGTCCCATCTACCTCCTCCACCTTTGCCCCAGTTATTATTTTCACTCCTTTGCGTTCTAGTGCGTGGGACGTTGCACTGGCTATTTTCTCATCAAGCCCAGGCAGTAGGCGCTTATCCGCCTCAAGCAGGGTTATGGTGCTGAATCTTTTCACATCTATTTCAGGATAAAGATGGGATAAAATGAGTATGTAGTCAGCAAGGGATCCAGCAAGTTCAACACCTGTCGCGCCTCCGCCCACTATAACTACTGCGAGAGCCCTCCGCATTTCTTCTTCGGAGGGTCTTTTCACCGATATTTCCTCCATTATTTTGAGAAGTTCATTCCTGATTCTTGCACCGTCGTCCAGCGTCTTCAGAAAGAGCGCATGTTCGGAAGCACCCTTGATTCCGAAATCATTGGAAACCGAACCTACGCCTATGATTAAAAAATCAAAATCAAGTTCACATTTGTCAGTCCTAACTTTTCTTGCCTCTGCATCAATGCCTGTCACCTTCGCCTCCATGAACGAGAAACCGGTCTTTCTTGCAAGATATCTGACTGGTTGTATAACGTGATAGGGGCTTGCCAGCCCTGAGGCTACCTGATATATGAGCGGTGTGAAAAGATGGTAATTCTTGTCGCTGACCACCAGGACGTCTACAGTTTCTCCAGCTCTTGAAGCGAGTCTCTTTGCAGCAGAAATGCCTGCGAAACCAGCCCCCAGTATCAATATTCTTTTCCTCTCATTCGACAAATTTATCTCCACCCAATCGAGCCTATCTCTCTATGCGCCTCCGTCAAATGCAGCTGATAGTATCTCATCAATGTGCATCTGGAAATATGAAAGACTGTCCGGGTTGGAGACTGAACCCGTGTTCACTATCCTTTGTAGTGGTTGGCCCATCAATATACGCTTTACAGGGATTTCCATCTTTTTGCCGTTGAGTGTCTTTGGAATGTCCGGAACCTCCATGATTATGTCAGGCACGTGTCTTGGCGACAATTCCCTCCTTATCTTCTCCCTCATTTCATCGACGTGATGCGGTGCGAGGCGTGAACCCCTCTGCATTGAAACGAACAGCACAATTTTATAATTCTGTCCGCGCTCCAGTCCCACGGCGAGCGCCTCCCTGATATAAGGCAATTCCTCGACGCAGCCATATATTTCGCTTGTTCCTATCCTTACTCCCTGCCTTTTTAATGTTGCATCAGATCTTCCATATATGGCCGCATGTCCGTCGGCATCGAATTTAACCCAGTCTCCGTGCCTCCATGCACCCGGGTATACTGAAAAGTAGCTCTCGATATATTTGCCGCCATCCCTGTCATTCCACAGGAATATGGGCATGGAAGGCATCGGGCTGGTCAGCACCAGTTCCCCCACCTCTCCTATTATGTCCCTTCCCTCTTCGTTAAAAGCGTGGACATCTGCACCCAGAGCCCTGCATTGCATCATACCTGCCTTGACAGGAAGCATGGGACAACCACACAGGAATGCAGTGCAGACGTCGGTGCCGCCGCTCACACCTGTAAGCCATATGTCCTCTCTGACATTACTGTAAATCCATTGAAAACCTGCAGGAGAAAGCGGGCTGCCAGTGTATGCTATGTTTTTCGTTCTATTCAACCGATAGGTTTCCCCTGGAGATATTCCCTCCTTCATGGATGCGCTGATGAAGGGGGCGCTTGTGCCAAGGACTGTGATCTCTACTTTTTCTGCCAGTTCCCACAGTCTTCCGGGATCTGGAAAGAAGGCAGCCCCATCGTAGAGCACTGCAGTTGCTCCTGCGAGCAGCGAACTCGCGAGTACATTCCACATCATCCATCCTGTTGTGGTATACCAGAAGAATCTATCTCCCTTCCTCAGGTCGTGATGAAGCATGAGCAGTTTTGCATGTTCCAGCAGAATTCCACCATGGCTTTGCACGATCCCCTTTGGCGCACCGGTTGTTCCAGACGAATACAGTATCCAGAGCGGATGTTCGAACGGAACGTTCTGAAAGTCAATTTCATCCCCTTTTACGCAGTCATTCCATTGCAATTCACCCCCGCCAGCTTCATCGGTCACAATCACACTTTCGATCGAGTCCACACTGCTGCGCAGGGCTTCAATAACATCATGCCTCAGGTATTTTTTGCCCCCGTATTCATATTCCCGCGCGGCAATCAGTACCTTTGGCTTTATGGTCCCAAATCTGTCTATAACGCTCCTGCTTCCCATATCCGGAGAGCAGGAAGAGAATATTGCGCCTATGCCGGCAGCAGCTGCAAGAGATATGATTGCCTCCGGCCTGTTGGGCATGTAGCAGGCAACCCTGTCGCCAGCTCCAACACCGAGGCGTTTCAATGTGGAGGCAAGGGACTTTGCCTCGTGCCTCAGCGTTTGTCGGCTCATTGTCCTTCTCTCTCCGTTTTCGTTTACGTAAATTATGGCATCTCCCTCACCGCAGGACAGGAGGGAATCAGCGTAATTCACTTCCGTCCCTTTAAACCAGTGGACGTAGGGCATGGTGTGTCCCTCCACCACGCTCTCAGCCTCCCCTTTGATATCGAGAGCAAGTCTGTCTATGAGCAGCGGCCAGAATTCCTGCGGTCTTTCCACAGACCATTTCCAGGCGGCCTGATACTCCATTCCCTTTTCATACCTCAGCTGCGGTATGCCCGAGATGAATGAGGCCATGCGAGACCTGGATGAAAACGTGTCCTCGGGTATCCACAGTACTTCCCCCTCTTTCACCTCATCCATGTTTTTCATTAGATTTCACTTTCCCTGTATTCCCGTTCCCTTCCATGAGAATTTGCTATATGCAATCTTCATGCCCTTGTGCGCCGCGAAAAGGTTTGGACATCAGCACATCACAAAGGTGCACACATGTCTCAGGTACCGCATCCCAGCCGTTCGGAGCCGGCCATGACGCAATCCGCGATATATCGATCCGTGCGCCGGAAAGGCGGCCACAACGTCCGCTCTTTCAATTGATGGTTCATTAAAGCCCCTGCTCCATCAGCCGTGAAATTTGAAGCGATACAGGACAGCTTTACACCCTGCTATGCATTGCACTCAATATTGCTATATGCATGCCTTCACAGCATTGACAGTTGCGCCTTGAGCTCTGCAACCTTCCTTTCTATTTCGTCTCTTATTCTCCTGACACCTTCAATTCCCTTCCCCTTTGGATCCTCTATGTGCCATTCGATTAGCTTTTTACCCATCAGCGCCAGCATTGGCCGCGGACACACATCTTCGACGGAACAACCCATCGTCACCACAACTTCCGCTCTTTCTATCATTTCTTTTGTCAGAAGCTTTGGTTTCCTATGTTCCATGTCAATCCCCACTTCTCTCATTGCCTGAACCACAACGGGATTGATAACTTTTGCAGGCATAGTTCCTGCACTTTCCGCTGGCATACCTTTCCTCTTCGCGAAAGCTTCAGCAATCTGGCTTCGACCTGCATTCTCAATGCAAACAAAGAGCACTCCTCCATCTCCCTCCGGAGTCTTTGTCATATCTCCACAGCCCCTGCCAAGATTTTCCTTATCGCCTCTGTCATCGTTGTGTCGGTAAGGCCGTAGAAAGTCCACCTCCCAACCCTTCTCTTTCTGGCTAGCCCCACCTGTTCAAGGATGTTGAGATTTCTTGATGCCGTAGGCTCGCTCATTTTGAGTGCGGCCATCAGTTCGCAAACACACATCTCCTTTTCCGCAAGCAGAAGCAGTATCCGAATCCTGTTGCAGTCGGAAAGTGCCTTGAAAATGCGTTCCATAGACTTTATTCGCCAAGCATTCTCCCCAGATGCCAGTCTGTATGCCAGTTTTGAAGCATTCTCTATGTCCTCCACGGTGCATAAACCGTTGATGACCAGACTCTGTACCTTCGTATCCTGCAACAGTACCTTACTTCTGCTGTTCTTCAAAACCCTCCCTCCCTTTGCGTTTGTCGTTTATCATGTCCCCATATTTTTCGCTTCCGTGGCTGCCGTACCCATCCCCTCCAGTTTGCCGAAGAAGAAATGTCTGAACCTTAATGAAAGATGCACCAGACCTATCATCACAGGTACCTCTATGAGCGGTCCTATGACAGTTGCGAATGCTTCCCCCGATGAAATACCGAAGACGCTAACTGCAACCGCGATTGCAAGTTCAAAGTTGTTGCTTGCAGCAGTGAGTGAGGTGGTCACAGTCTCCTCATAAGCGAGTCCGGCCTTCCAGGAAAGGAGATAAGATGAAATAAACATCAACAGGAAATAAAATACCAGTGGTGCGGCTATCCTGAGCATGTCAACCGGCAAGGATACAATCTCCTTTCCTTCGAGACTGAACATCACAATGATTGTGAAAAGCAGTCCAATCAGTGCAGTGGGTTTAATTTTAGGCAGGAAGACGTTCTCATACCACCCGGTCCCCCTCCGCTTAGTAAGCGCCATCCTCGTGACAAATCCCATTGCAAGCGGCACGCCGAGGTAAATCGCAACGCTCTGTGCTATAAGGAGCGGGCTTACCCTCAGTGCGACAGTGTGGGCGTACGAAATACCGAGTATGCCGGGGAGAAAGCTTATGAACAGGAATGCGTAGGCTGAATAGAAAAATATCTGGAAGACAGCATTGACTGCAACGAGTATTGCGGCATATTCGTTATTACCGCCTGCAAGCATGTTCCAGACAAGGACCATGGCTATGCATCTCGCCAGACCGACCAGTATGATTCCATCCCTGAATGCAGGCATATCGGGGAGAAAGATCCATGCAAGTGCAAACATGAGGAACGGCCCGACAATCCAGTTCAGTATTAGCGAAATTGGAAGCATCCTGCCGCTGCTTTTGACCTTTCCCAGTTCCTTGTATCTGACAGCTGCAAGCGGTGGATACATCATCCAAATCAAGCCTATGCCTATAGGAAGTGATACGCCCTCAAACTGGAGTGCATTAACTACATTCCTGATTGCAGGCAGATAATTTCCGGCCAAAACACCTGACGCCATGGCAATGAATATCCAGACAAACAGAAACTTGTCCAGAGCTGACAGTTCAACATGCTGTGATAGGGCATCCCCAGAGCCCTCGTTGCTTCCTACGCTTTTGATAGAATCCATGATATGCTCCCTGTTTACATATTCGGATATTTAAATTTGTCATTTTCATTGTTGACGGAAAGGATTGACTGTTTACAGAACCTGCCCTTCAGATAAGGTTCAGCGTGTGATTCCTGCACTTCCCACTGCGCAGTCCAACTGCGTGTAATGATGGTCACATGCGAGGACAAGACATTTCCGTTTGCTTATGTTTCTTTAGTTACAAGCGCATTCCATCCTGTGATGTCACGCAGGGCATTTTGGCAATCATCTCCACCTCTCTTAAGAGGTTCTTCTCTCATTATATCGTTCCACAGCAGCATATCTTGTGATTTCACTTCCGGAATTTTTGGATACTGGCACGGTTATCTCCAATTCGTTCCGGCTTCCATGCATATGGTTAAATATATTTGACCAGGTTAAACCAGAGGGGTCTATTGGGGAAATTTTCAGGATTTGTCTTCGGTACAATGGCGGCAGTTCTGATAGCGTATTATCTTCTCTCTCCTTCCTTTTCACCGCTCAGCAATTGGCTTAGTCCTTATTTTGGAAGCGGACTTTCTCTCATTCTTGGGCTGGTATATCTTCTTCTTGGCAACCCAGTGACATATCAGATCGTGATTGTCGGGTGGGTGGTCATCGGTGCAGTTATAGGACTTTCTACCAGGCGCATGAGATCAGCTATTGTGTCTTCCCTGCTCGTCTATATCGCCTGCTGGACATTGATCTTTCTGGGCATTGCAGCCGTCATCTTTGTTGCGCTTCCTTCAGGTGCAGCCTTTCCCCCATCCATAGATACAGGGACAACCTCCTCCATTTTTTCATCTCCCCCCTCCATTCCCCTGCCTCCGCCTAAAACCAATCTGCTTACCATCGTTTCAGAACCTGTGATTTTGCAGTTGTTCATGAGTTTTTACGGGATGCTCCCGTCCCTGGGGTTGGCACAGAGCGGCTTTGGTCTTCCCGCCTCCCTTTCTTCAGGAAAGAGTGGTTCCCTGTTCGCAACCTATGCCCTTCCATATCTGCTCTCGGTTTTAGCTGACCTCGCTATTTTGCTTATAAGCGCATCGGTTGTAGCTTACTACTCCAACAGGCTCCGCCGTCTGATGGGAAGAAAAGGCGAAGGACAGGGGAAGGCTACTTCAAGCCATGTGCTCACAATGCTTGCGCTCGTGGTGGCCTTCGGAATCGTGCTTTCTGCCGTTTTCGTCAGCCCTCTTCAGTCCTCCTTTGAAACATCGACAGCCCTCTTTCGCTCGGGTCTCCCTCATCCCTCACAGAGACTCGCATTAACGGAAGTGGAAGGTGTCATGGATGAATTCGGCAGTTCTGGTGCAGTTCTCTCGAAACTTTTTTCCATGCAAGCGGGACATGATTCCAGGGCCAGTCAGCGCAGCGCTTACCAGTCAGCCACAGAGGGGGCCTATGATGAAATCGTCCTCCATCTTATTTCATCTGACGGCAATCTGTATTCAGGGTATTTATTTGCGTCCAACTACACGCTCCCCCAGGCCAACGTACCAGGCAACAATCAGGTGGGCACTTCACTTCTGTTAATCTCATACAATCTTTCGGAAATGCCCTTCCAAATTCTGTCCGGAATTACGCCTGGCGTTTCGACCGGCACCTCGTTTTCTTCGCTGTCTGTAGCAGATATACTTGCACTGATACCTCCGGTCATGCTGATTGTATCTGTAAATGCGGGGACCCTCCCTGCTCAAAGGGTCGCTCAGTACCAACTCGCCTATTACTCCAGAATCACGGGGGAGCAATTTTTCCCTCTGATAGAACTGCCAGGTAACTCGCTGAACAGCTATCTTTTCAGCAACAGCGGCGGAAATCCCAGCTCCACATCCAACGTGAATGGAAGCATTTTCGTCTATGCAGCCTCATCTTCAGCCAGAAGGGTCGCGTCATCTGTCTCGTCGACCTATCTCCCCTCGCTGCAAAACGGCGGCCTCATTGAAAGTCTTTCATATATGCTGAGTTCAGGTGTACTCCTCGAATCCGGGCCAAATGCCTCGGCAGCGGGTCTGCTTGCGCTGGGATATACCATCTCTCCGAGCCTCCTGCCCCAAAGCGCTGTTCCGAGGGCTTCCGAATTCTTTCCTTCCCCGGTGGGAGGGAAGTCTTTCTGCATGGGTCTATTCTACAGGGGTGACTTTATTTTCGGGGGCGGACAGCACACCATTCCCTTCTCGGCTCTGGACGGCCCCTCGGCTATTGGATTCAGTCCTGCGGCCACGACATCGGCCCTCCTGCTCCTTACACCTGCGGGTTACACAGATTACAGCATCTCCGCCTTCCCGAAGGGCTTCGTCGGCACTGTATTCACAGACAGTATGGATGTCATAAAACAGTTTCAAGGCAGTCAGTCAAACTGGACCATTGTAAACATGTCAGTCAACAGTACAATTTCTCCTCTGGTCGAGTATAATTTCACAGCCCCCCTGCCGCCGGAGGTGGTCATTTCGAGTCACGCATCTGCTGCCGGGCATACCATCACTCTTGAGATTCATACGTGGAATCTCGGCAATATACCAGTAAACAATCTTTCCATACATTTTCCCGGCATACCAGTGCTCGATTCCAACTTTTCCACATCCATGGAACATGCATTTTATGCCAACAAATCTGCACTCGCTCCTGGACAGGCGGCAGAAGTCACATTTGTTTTCAATGTGCCTCATGCCGGTGTCTATGTGCTCCCCAAGGTTGAGTATTCCTTCAGCGCTGGAGGTCACCTCTTCAGCCTGGAAAGCTCCCTGACTCATGTGGACGTGGGCAAGGCCACTCTCTTTTCGGTCGTTCCAGACTATCTGGCCACCGTTTCATTTGATATTGTCTCTCATCTAGTTGCCGGAGCAACATATGCACAGATGCTCGATATTTCATACGCATTGCTGGCATTCTTGATGGTACTGGCCATATATTCAGAAATAAGATCCTTCAGATCCCGGGCCGGCTGATGCACTGCTTCGTCCGGATGATCCTTGTTCTGAGAGGGCACAACTCTTTGAAAAGGTGACGATGCATTGCAGCATCTGGTGCCCGGGCAGTACCGTGTCGCCTGATAAATCCGCCCACCCGTATCAGCGAAAAGATGCGGCTGCCGGGATTCGAACCCGGGCTGGAAGCTTGGGAAGCTTCAGTCCTACCACTAGACTACAGCCGCTCCTGCGGCCGTAGAATGCAATTGAATTTCAATGTTTCCAATTGCTGTATCACTTGAGTGTTTCCAGCTGGCTCATTATGTTCCATATGATTGTTCTACCGTGGAGAGGTATGTTGGGGTCGTTTGCAAGTTCATCAAGAATTATGTTTGCACTGGCTGATCTCACGTCCAGCGCCTCATTCTTTGAAAGCAATTTGTTAATTGCATCCGTTGCTCCCTTCCTTATGTTCCTAGGAACCGATGTGTCTTCCGCTAGCTGGGTAAGCACATCAATAATCTGCTTGAGTTTCTCTTCGTTGGACATGACCAGCTCACCGCTCATTTTAATACCTCTTTAGATCTACAACGCTTCTCCATAATACACTTTGTGCTGGAAGGAGCATTATATAGGTCTGTGCTAAAAAGGTTATGCTCACCTTGGTACGCCTATGTCCTCCAGCTTTCCATTCTCCTTGAAGGCAGTCACCACCATCATCGTCTTTGTCTCCTTGACACCTGGTATACCTCCCAGAGTATCCACGAGGAATTTCTTTACATGTGAGTAATTCTTGAACTTGGCCTTGACAACAATATCTGCGTCGCCCGTAACCATGTAAACATCAAAGATGGCTTCATGCTTGGCCACCTTCATTGCAATGCTGTCAGCCTCCTTTGTATCCACTTTAAGCTGCACTATGGCTGTTACAGCGTCATTCCCATAGAAAGTGCTCATTACGCTGTCTATGTCATCTGCGGGGTTGGACATTTTGGCACCTCATTTCCTCTTCACAAGCTTCTCCGCTCTCTTCATCAATCCCTTTTCTATTTTCTTGATGTCGCGTGTTATGTCCGGTATCGTTTCTTCTATATCGCCAGATACCTTGTCCGCAAGCTTGAGCAGATCCTTACCAAGCGGTCCAGCTCCTTCCTTTGCGAGTTTCACTGCACTTTCGGAGGCATCTTCGAGTTTAGCCACGCTCCTTTCCAGTTGCCGCTGTGCATCCTTGACTGTTTTTCTCAGGGATTTCAGTAGTTTTTCAGTCTCTTTCATGAGTACCTAATACTCCCTGCAGCTGTTTAATTACTTTGCGGCCTCATTCGACCTTGAGCCACCTGCTAGCCGC
>JAVZQA010000024.1:0-15898 GCA_038881315.1 Methanomassiliicoccales archaeon | reverse complement strand
GCCAATTTCCGATGGTGTAAGGAAGTGTCTGTAGAGAGGGCTCTCTGGATTATTGACTGCACTGAGGTAACCGGACAAGCCGTTATCCGCCTTCAAGGAAATGGTTGCCGTAATTTGTGCACTCAAATTCTCAGGTTCAGAGACAATAGTATACTGACCAAGGGAGTTCGTCACTGAGCCAGAAGCCGCTCCCTCCCCTGATACCTGAGCCAGCGGAGCTGTGCGCAATGCGCTCAGACCGCTCGTTTGATTTGACCTCATGGTCGGTGAGGCCAAACCTGCATGTGGCACAAAGAGCACTGCAGAAAGAACGAACAGCAGTGCTACTGCTATACTCACGATTACTACTCGTGTTTTACCCAAGCTCACTCCCCCTTGTTCCGGAAATTCCAGCAATGAATTCCGAACTGCGAAGGTGGAGACAATATAAAGCAACATCTTAATAACCATTTCTTGCTAAAAATCCAATTGCAACGAGATAACATATGTCAGAGTCCACATACAGATTTGTCCATCGCTATACACAATTATACACGAGGCTTGTGCATTAAATGTGCGATGATAATATTAATTTTTTGAATGATATATAAATATCAAAAACCACTGTAAAGTTTTAATCGAGCGTTCTATTGGATAAAAACAGAATGAGAGAAAGAGGCATGGCAATTGCTGACACCGCGGTTGCTGCTGTGCTTTGGGGAACTTCCTTCCCTGTAATCAAATTGGTGCTCACACATCAGTCGCCAGTTTTATTCCTTTTGCTACGTTTTGTCTTTGCCAGTCTCTTTTTCTTTATAGCAGGAAGAACAAGGGGATTAGGCGGCTTTAACAAATTCGCGCTTCTGCTACCCTCATTACTTCTCTCTCTTTCATTCCTGCTTCAGTATATAGGACAGACGCTCATATCTGCCTCCGAATCTGCGCTTCTCCTGAATTCCACCCCTGTTATAGTGCCGATTTTCGCCTTCTTCATATTCAAGGAGAGATTGAGCGCAGGGCGATACCTAGCCTGTGCGCTTGGTTTGGTGGGAATCCTGCTCGCCTCCGATGCCACGACACAGGCACTACATGCCAATCTTCTAGGTGCTCTATTCACATTCCTATCAGCACTTTCGACAACACTCTTCATAATCGTTACGAAACGTATTGCAGCCGAAATGGACGCATTCAGTTACTATGTCCCAGTCTTCGTTTACAGCACAGGCTTCATGTTTGTCTACGCCGCGCCATCTATTTCAGGGATAACTCAAACTCTCTTTTCTTTACAGCCTCTCGCGGCATCCATCTATCTAGCAGTGGCATGCTCATTCCTCCCATTTCTGCTATGGTACAGGGGATTACAGACACTGAGTGCCACTGAATCAACTCTCATCTCACTACTGGAGCCACTGGTAGCCGCTGCACTGGCCTGGGTTTTCTTACATGAGGCACTCTCCATCATTCAGCTTGTGGGAGCATTCCTCATCTTCCTCTCCGTCTTCGCGGTTTCAAGATGACATCAGTGGGTTCCTGCGCAAAGTATTGTAAAAATGTTTTAACTCATTCGCATTCACCATATGTATGCCGCTAAATCCGCTGCTCAGGGAGAGGCTGGACAGTCTCTCCATCTCAGAAGGAGATGAGATAAGGATTAGGACTCCCTTGGCAGAATACAAGGGTCTGCTGATGCCCCATCACGCATTCAGCGGCGACAATGTGGTGGTGTTGAAATTAAGATCGGGATACAATGTGGGAGTTGCTGTGAGTCCTGACACTGAAATAACACTGTTGCGGAAAGGGGAACCAGTGACCCGTCCGTCACCTGAACGCATGCCGCAGCCTGCAAGCCTCCCACATGTGGCTTTTATAGGAACAGGTGGAACTATAGCAAGTTTTGTCGATTACAGAACAGGTGGTGTGCTCCCTGCTCTCAACGCGCATGAAATTGAAATGCGTGTGCCTGAAATTAGCGGCATTTGCTCGCTGGAGGGGGGCACTCTATTTTCAGTTTTCAGTGAGAACATGTTCTGCAGGGAATGGGCTGCCATTGCAATGGAAGCTGCATCCAGACTTAACGACGGAGCACACGGTGTTATAATTGCTCACGGTACAGACACAATGGCATATACCGCTTCTGCACTTGCATTTATGCTGGGGAGGTTGAGTGGCCCTGTTGTCCTGACAGGTGCGCAGCGCTCCCCTGACAGACCTTCCTTTGACGGCTATCTGAATCTTATTGGAAGCGCAAGAATAGCCGGCATGTCCGATATAGGTGAGGTTACAGTTGTAATGCATGCGGACAGTTCAGACAAGGCGTGCCACGTGCACAGGGGCACACGTGTGAGGAAGATGCATTCCAGCAGACGTGATGCTTTCAGGAGTCTGAATGCACCGCCCATTGCCATTGTTGATGAAAATATCACTTATCTCTCTGCATACAGGAGGACCGAGGATGTTAAGGTGAGAGCGGATGTCTCAATGTCATCGGATGGAACATTGATTACCTTCTTTCCAGGCATGTCCGAAAAGCACTTTCTCGCCATGACGGAGGGGTGCAGAGGTATAGTGCTTGCAGGGAGTGGCCTGGGACACGTGTCTACGGACATTATATCGGGCATAAGAAAGAGGGTTAGGGAGGGTATTCCGGTTGTGGTGACCACACAATGCCTTGGCGGGAGTGTAAACATGAGAGTTTATTCGACCGGCAGGGACATGATTGCCGCGGGAGCAGTGGAAGGGGGTGATATGCTACCCGAGGTGGCATATGTTAAACTGCTCTGGGCACTCGCCCATTTTGAGGATATGCAGCAGATCTGCGACTACATGCAGTCAGACATTGCTGGTGAAATTTCAGGGAGGCGGTTTCTTGGACCCCTCGCAGACTGAACTCAAGGCAGGTTTGGAGATACATCAGCAGATAGATACGCACAAGCTATTCTGCGACTGCAGCTCCCATCTCAGCGAAAATGTTACAGGAAAAGTGGTGCGCAGGCTGAGGACTACAGCCTCGGAACTAGGAGAAATTGACAGGGCGGCGCTTTTGCAGGGTTCGAGAGGTTTCACCTATGTATATGAAATCACAGACAACAGCTGTCTAGTGGAACTTGACGAGGAGCCGCCGCATCCTCCGTGCAGGGAAGCAATAGATATCGCACTGGAGGTCGCAGCACTTCTCCATTCAAAGCCTGTGGATGAAATACACTTTATGCGCAAGATAGTGGTGGATGGCTCGAACACCAGTGGATTTCAGAGAACCGCACTCGTCTCACTGGGTGGCTATTTAGAGGTTAATGGAAGGCGTATAGGTATACAGAGCATATGCTGTGAGGAGGATGCCTGCAGAAAGATATCCTCCAATGGCAGCGAGATCACTTACAGGCTCGACAGACTCGGTATCCCTCTGCTCGAGATAGCCACTGAACCAGACATCGACTCGCCTGATATGCTGAAGGCTACGGCGAGGAGAATAGGCATGCTCCTCAGAGCCACGGGAAAGGTGAAGCGGGGCATAGGGACAATCAGGGAGGACGTAAACATCTCCATCAAGGGCGGGGCGAGAGTGGAGATTAAGGGTGTGCAGGAGCTGGACATGTTGACTGTGATTGCACGCCGGGAGGCTGAAAGGCAGCAGAAACTGATTGCTGCCTCCCTATCTCTGAAGGAGCGTGGCGCTTCCGTCAGTGGATGGATTGATGTCACTGAATCAGTGAGGTCTTTGGGTTCAGGCGTGCTAAGAAAAGCGGTAGAAAGGGGGGAGGCTGTTGGTGCGGTGCTGATGCGCGGTTTTGATGGTGTGCTCGGCAGGGGGGAAAAGCTGCTTGGTGCTGAAATTGCACAGCGGCTCCGCGCATCTGGCTTCGGAGGCATAATGCATTCGGATGAGCTGCCTGCATACGGCATTGGTGAGGAAGGAAAGAGACAGATCTTTCGCATTCTAGGAGGCAGGGATGGAGATGCATTTGTACTCTGTGCAGCAGAAAAGGAAAAATTGCCTCTCGCCTTTGCTTTGATTAAGGAGAGGGCTGAAGAAGCCTTCCTTGGTGTGCCGGAGGAAACAAGGGATGCACTAACCGACGGCTCCACAGTTTATAGCAGGCCGCTGCCAGGAAGCGCAAGGATGTATCCAGAAACCGATGTCCTGCCTCTCGCAGTCACGCCTGCAGATCTTTCCCGCATATCTTTGAAGCTACCAGAGCCTTTTGATGTTCAGGCAAGAAGGTTGCACGAGCGATATGGGCTGCACATGCAACAATGCACTCAGCTTGCAGAGGAGGGTCTAGCACCGCTGTTTCAGGATATATGTGATAAGGAGGGAAATCCGGCGGTTCTAGCGAGGATATTGCTCAACTACATACCTGAGGCGGAAAGAGCCACAGGCGTCGAATTCACAGCTTATGCAGATCTCCGGAGGGTCATGCATGCACTGAAGGAGGGACGATTTGCGAAGGAAGCTGCGGGTGAGATAATTCAATGCATGCTCCGTGGCAAGACCGCTGTGGAATGCATTGAGGCCGTCTCCTCAGATGCGCAAGTGGATGCGCGCACTTTGATAGAGAACATAGTGGAGAGCCATTCGGACTTAATTAGGGAAAGGGGGGAGGGAGCTCTTGGTCCGCTTATGGGTATAGCAATGAAGGAACTGAGAGGCAAAGTAGATGGTAAAAGGATCAGCGAACTTCTCATCGATGCGATAAAGAAGAGGATGGTTTCGCCCTGAGCACCCTGAGAGTTTCCATGCCTACGTTCCTCATTCCCCTCTCCTCAAAAATCCACCTGTTTCCTGCGGAACGCAAAACTCCCTGCGAAGTGAGGCTGCTTACAATCAGCAGCACATAGCCTTCAGCAGTGATACGACCTTCGCACTCATTCAAAAAACGTGCAGACAGTTCCCAGCCTTCCTTACCTCCTTCAAATCTGTAATCAGACGCACCTGTTGAAGGAAGATATGGTGGATTGAATGCAATCACGTCGAAATCACCCCTTAGGCCGGACAGCAGATCGCATCTCACTGTTCTTATCTCTACATTGTTTGCAACCGCATTCAAGGCGGCGCAGCGGAGTGCGCTGCTGCTTATGTCTGTTGAAACAACACTGTAGCCGCGCCTGCTGGCGATAATACCTGCGATTCCGCTACCAGTCCCAACATCCAGGAAGCTGCCTTTACCTGGTTCTATGGCATCTATCAGCAGCATGGAGTCTTCTGCAGGAAAATAGACTTCATCAGACCAGTACGATATTTCTGCGTCTCCCACCTTCATTTCAGCATATCACGCTCGAATTCCCTCAGATGGCCTACCAGGTCATCCGTGAACTGTCGTTTGAACCAGCGCTTCCCTCCAGGAAGAAGAAAGAGAAGGAGAAGCAGTCCCTTGGGTGTTATGTCGACGTTCACCTCTGCAACACACCCCTCCCCCTCATCCCTGAAGACATATTCCCCTCTGTTGCTCCATATGCTGCTTTCAGATGAAAAATTGATTTTCATGTGCGATGGATCAAGGTCAACTATTGTTATGTCTTTGAAATGGAGAGGTCTGCTGAAATGATCCTCTAACACAAGTTCTCCCTTTTCATTCCTTCCCACCTTTCTGTATACGCGCATGTTCCCCTGATTCTCAACCCAACCATCCTGGTAGTCTGACCACCAATCAAAGAGTTGTTTGGCAGTTCCCCGCGCACGGCCAGATGCTCTTATGATCATTTAATCATCCTGGCGTATACCCTTACTATCTCTGAAGCCTCTGCCCGTCCCTGTCTAATTACTCTCCTGGGAAGCTTTATGGCCGTGACTGCTGCTCTCCCGTTCGGCGTTTCTATCACATCGCCAATGCCAATTTCCTCCTCCGGTTCCGCCTTAAGCGTTATGGAAAAGGTTCTTGCCCCCTGGTTCACAGACACATGTACCGTCTTCTTTCCTTCCTCCCTTGCCCAGACGGTCTTTATTGCAGTTGCCGCTGCACTTCCGGTTCTACCCCTTTCCGTTTCGATTGCAGTCACGGAGGCTCTCACCCCTCCTAGGTAGAGTGTGTCGCCCACGCTCACAAATTCGCTCTCGAACAGACTGAACTTTCCTGCCCTGGAATTCCCATCTCCGCTCAGCACATAGCGTATGCTTAGTGCATTGTCTCTTTTGAAGGTGTGTTTTGATGTGCCGCCGCATCCTGAACAGCGCAGTGTGTAAACCATACCCTCCCCTCCAGGGGACCTCTGTATGTGGATAGGTGCATGAACCGTCAGAGCATGGCACAGCGGGCACTCTATTCGCAGCTCATCCTCCATTTTCAATCACCCTTAACAGATCGGTGAGTTCGTTTATGACAGCCCCGGCCTCTTCTGCAACCTCGTTTGTGTCAGGTCTGAAAGCCGCGGACCTGCCGCAGAATCTGAATAACGGAATGTCAGTCCTGGAATCACCGACGGCAATGCATTCCTTCCTGTCTATACCCATAGTTTCCAGCAGATTGGCAGCAGCGACAGATTTGTCCCTTATGTGAACACGCACGATCCCCTCACCCGTCAGGTGACCGTCATTTGTGCTGCAAAGACCGTTGGCTAGGCACGCATCCATGTTGAGTTCCGTGGCCACTCTGTTTGCAAGGAGATCTATTCCACCGCTGATTATTGCAGTCTTAATGCCTTTCCTCCTCAGCTCCCGGACTGTAGTGTCCGCGCCGGGCATCAGCTTTACCTTTGAGAGTATATCGCGTATATCTTCTATGGTAACATCTGATTTCGCTTTTTTCCATAGCTCCACATCGCTGCGCACAAATTCCATTTCATCTATCTCGTGATTCCAGAATCTTCTGAGATTGTATTCGTTATCAACGCCGAAATAGTTGTGAACGGCAACCCATGAGCTGCGCGTCTCTACCAATACACCATCCATATCGAAGAGAACCGCCTTCACAGCCTTCATCTGCTTTTCTCCTTCTTTTCCGTGTTTCTCTCTTCACGCCAATTATAGCTTTTATTCAGCAGCGCGACTGTGCCCGCACTGACAAATATGATCACAACCAGTGCAACAATCACAAGGGAATGATCCAGATCAAGTTTTCCAATAAATCCCGGTATGTTAAGAGGAGGAGGATTGCTCAGCGGTACGAGTGTGAAATTAAGATACGCAATTTTTCCATTATATACAGTGACAGTTCCTTGCCCTGGCGAGTAACCTGTCTTTGACACCGAAACTGTATACGTGCCACCCTGCAGATTGGTCGCAACGAACGTGCCCGTACTACTCGTGAGGAGATGCAGCAGAACACCATTCCCCTGAATCGTTATGGTTGCGTTTGCCACTGGAAGCTCTCTTCCATTCACCTGACTTTCGTTTACAGTCCCTTCAAGAATGCCATTTGTCGGAATGAGTGTGAGGTTCAGCCACACGCTGCTTCCCGGTGAAAGTGTAATTGCGGTGTAGTTGGTCAGATAACCTGCCTTTGATGCGGAGACGGCATATTCCCCAGGCTGAACGCCGTGCCATGTATATTCACCCAGAGGGGAGGTGGAATGTGTTCTGTATGTGACTGAGGTGTTACTCAACACGACTGTAGCATTTGCGACGGGCACCCTGCCGGTGGTTATGAAGCCAGTCAGGTTGACCATCAACTCTGTCATCTTGTAATACACGGTGGCATTTGCAGCCAAAATATCGACAGTGTAAGTGCGATTTGCAGCATAACCGGAGAGCGTCGCACTGACGTTGTAGATGCCTGCCGGTACTGATCTTTCAGCCATTCCGCTGCTATTTGTATGCATGTAATATGTTGTTACGTTGCTGCCCGATGAGTTGGTCATCTCAATCTCCACCCCCTGCATGGGCTGGCCAGCCGCATTCACCACAAAAGCGGTAATCGTGTGATATACAGGGGTGGAGCCAAGCACCATGGCTGGAAAGAGGAGAAGTAAGGCGAATGTCATGGGCAGGAGCAGACGCAGCATGCTCGTCACTCCACTTCAGCTTTCAACAATGCTATAAATCTTGATGCTATATGTGTTTGTGAGGGATAATCATGATTGAGTCTATGATGGACGTTGCTGTCATGGTGGCAGATGCTTCAGCATCAGCAAAGTGGTACAAAGAGAAGCTGGGCTTCGAAATTTTTTCCTCAGATGGACACTGGATTACGGTTGGACCGAAGGGGAGCGCCACTGTGCTGCATCTATGCGAAGGGCAGAGAGAGCCGGGAAACACCGGCATAGCTTTCACCGTAGATGATTTGGACAAGACGTACAAGGAACTCTCATCGAAAGGTGTTAGATTTACGCAGTCGCCTGCAGACCGCGGTTTTGGCCCATTTGCGCGTTTTGAAGATCCAGATGGTAATGAGTTCTGGCTATTCCCTAAGTAAGGACGATTTCACGTATGAGTTGAATATCCTCTCTGCCGATCTTTCCCTGCGCATATTCTTCCCTGCCTCCGCCACTTCCCCCTGCCCTTGCAATTATTTTGCTCATCAACTCATTGCATCTGATATGGGCATCTTTGCTGCGTGCAATAACCAGCTGTCCACCGCTACCCAGTAGAATGGCAACAACCATTTCCTGTGATGTTAGCTTCCTTGCCAGCTTCCTCATATCCGCTGCATCCAGTTCTATGCGTGCAATGACAAATCTCACGCCTTCCTTCATCACTGCATTTTCGAGCATTGTTGCTGCCTCATTTTCCATGTCGGTCCTTGCGGATGCGGAAAGGCGACTATTGAGCTCAATTATCTCCTCTCTCTGTCGCTTTACGCTCTCGAGCAGATGATACTCATCTGAATTGAGAAGCTTCCGCAACTCGCCCGTCATGGATTGCAGTTGCTGGAAATACAGCAGTGCCTGCTGCCCGGCGACGAATGTCAGCCTGATCACACCATCCTGTATGCGCTGTGCACTCTTTATCTTTACAAGGCCAACTTCGCCTGTCCTTTCACAGTGGGTGCCAGCACATGCCTCGACATCCCAGTCTTGAATGGTCACCACTCTGATTTCGCGACCGGGCACAACCCCTCCCTGATAGAGCCTGAAGCCGTAGGCGCTTTCAGCCTCGTTCCTTTCCATGACTCTGACCTTTACGGGTCTGTCGTCCATAATCACTCCGTTGGCAAGTTCCTCTATCCTCTCAAGTTCCTCTTGAGACGGGGACGCGTAATGTGTTATATCCAGCCTCGCTTCGCGCTGCTCCTTGTGTGCACCAGCCTGCCACACATGATTTCCAAGCACACCTCTAGCTGCGGCAAGGACAATGTGGGTCGCGGTATGGTGCCTCATGAGATCCATCCTTCTCTCCCTGTCGACGGAGCAGCTGACACTCTCCCCAGCCGCAAAAGGCCTGCCCTCGAAGGTGTGCACAACTATGTTTCCGTGCAGTTGTACATCGCTTATGTGTCTCCCGCCGATGTATCCCGTGTCCGGGTCCTGTCCTCCACCCTGCGGGTAGAAGCACGTAGCGTCAAGCACCACGTGTTTTTCATCAGAAAAGAGCACAGTTGCCTGGAACTCTGTCCTGTACTGGTCACTGTAATAGAGTCTTACGGTCGGTGGAAGATCGGGGAGAAGCAGTTCCTCCTTTCTCTCCACAACCGCCTCACTCGAATGTCCCTCGGCAATGCGCGCATAGAAGTCGTCCGGAACCTCTACCGGTTTTGTTGCAAACTCGCTGACCTGATCAGGTGTTATACCATGCGATTCGTAGAGATCGACAAGTTCCTTCGTCCCTATTGCACCCTGCTCCTCCAGCTTTCTGACAAGGGCCCTTCCCCTGGACACAGTTTCTCTGTATTTGCTCTCCTCAACACCCACTATGTGCAGTATGTCCTCCTTCTCCTCCTGTAACTCGCTGAAATCCTTCTTCCAGTAGTCGATTTGTCTTTCAACGAGCGAATGCAGTGTTATCCTGCCTCCGAGCGCATCAAGCGCTCTCAACGCCCTCCTTATCAGGAGGCGTGCAAAGTACCCCTGTCTCACATTCGAAGGCATCACACCGTCATGCAGCATGAATGCTAATGCTCTCGTGTGGTCGAGTGCGACATATAGATTTTCAAGCGGAAGCAGGAGCTTGAGCAGTCTTTCGATGCTTATGCCCATACGTCCTGCGACCCTCTCCCTTATCTCTATTATTGCCCCAGGTGTCCTTGCATCCATCAGACCTGCAATGCGGCTGTATTCCTGCAGAACTTTGTCGTTTGTCTCGACTTGCAGCTCCCCCCTCAGTTCTTCGAGAAGATGGCCAAAGACGGCTTCATAAGCCGAAGGGGAACCAGATGCCACCCATGTGATACGCTCAAGTCCGTAGCCAGTGTCAACAACCTGCATTGGCATCGGAACCTTTCCTGGACCCGACCCTGTGTACATCATAAAAACCAGCGTGGCAACCTCAGATCCCTTGATGAGAACCTCGAAGCACGGGCCTGAGTTGCCTCCCCCCTCCCATTCAGCCTCCTTATACGTCAGCAGTTCTTCCGCAACACCCATTTTACCGTTGAAATATCGCTGACAGAGCTCCACAGTCCTGTCCTTGAAATAATGCCATTCATCCTTCGTGTTGAACGCGGTGTGTGTCATCATCTCGAAAAGCGTAAAGTGTCTTCCAGTCTTGCCGACATTGTCTATGTCGTTAAAGCGTACACAGGGCTGAGACATTGTCAGCGGATTTGCAGGCGGCTTCACAGATCCATTTAGGACCCAGGGCTGGAAGTCGTATATGGATGCCTGCACAAAGAATACATCCTCTCTCCAGCGTGCAACCACTGGATAGCGTGTTATCCTCTTGTGCCCCTCCGCTTCCATGAAGGAAAGGAAACTCTCCCTCACCGCGTGCACATCACCCTTGAACGTCATAGGGCTGTCGCCAAGGAAGGTGTACTCCACACATGGGGGTTCGCCACAATATTCGCTTTCCCCTAGTGTCCAGAAATAGGCACCGCAGCTTTTGCATCTTTTCCTTCTGAATCCCCTTTGCCTGAAATACTCGATATTAAATTCAGCTGCGTCCAGACCTGTCTCGGAGGCACTCAACTTACTCCGCTCCCTCTCTTCCATAATAACTTTCCATTACTCTGTCCATGTCCAACCCAGTTGTCCCTGCTGCTTTCAGCGCTACACTATCGAATTTTTCCCTCTCGTCGTGCCAGAGACTTATTATGGAATTCAGTTTTTCGCTGAATTCCCTGTAGTCAGCCTTGCTTATCTCCCTTCCCTTTTCGCTCTCAACCGGAATCAATGTCCTCAAATCTTTCCCGAACAACCACCCATTCTCACCGTCCTCTATGAATTCAATGGCCGCGCCATCTCTTGAAGTGAGGCAGGGAGTGCCGTTAATCATTGCCTTCATGAATGAAGTTCCGGAGGATTCCCAGCCACTGAATGGAGTGAATACCAGAAGGTCGCAAGCAGCCACTATTTTCTTTGAAAGCTCAACCGAGTACTCAGGTGTGTAGTAGACATTCTTCCTCTCCCTCGCCAACCGGTTGAATTCTTCCATGACTTCCCTTGCCCATAGATCCTGCGGATGTGCCTTTCCGGAAAGCAGGAAGTTCACATCCTCGTCACATTCTTCGATAAATCTAACCATGAATTCCGGACGCTTGTATCCAACTATCCTTCTGTTCCATGCAAGGAGCATACGGCCAGGTGGTAGATGGAGGTCCCGCAGCAGCGACTCCCTTGCTCCCTCCTTCCGCTGCCTGAATGTCTTTCGCGTAAAAGTTATGCCTTTCCAGCGCGGTATCTCGATGCCGTTGGTCACATATGAGAGCCTGCCTGCAAAGTGTGGTATGACCTTCTGTGTAATTTCATAATGCTTCCTGGAAACACAGAAGACCCTTTCGGCTGTGGCAAGGCCTAGGTCTGTAAGATACACCCTCTCATGCAGAAAGTCATATCCATACTGCCTGGCAAAGAACTCGCGCCCGAAGGAAGGATGCCCCCAAGGGCCAGGCGTGTGTATTATCATGCGCAATCTGCAATTCTTCAGTTCTTTAAATCTGGGACTGATTGAAAGTAGGGTTGCATATGCCTCCTGCATATCAATGAGTTCAGTCCGCTTCTCATATCTTATGAGGTAATCCAAAGTCCCCTCAGCTAGCAATATATACCTGGCAAAGGAAAGGTCGCTGTCTGAATGCTCATACAGTCTTTCATTGAGCCTGCGCGCCCAGGCAGGGGCAATAGCATCTATGAAAACGGCTTTTGCTGTTCCGAGCCTGTATATGCGGTATGAAACCTCCGCCTCCCTTCCAAATATGGTCACCTTCCCCTTCTTCACCTCCAACTTCTTCAAGAATTCTTCGCCGTATCCGCCTTCCCGCAGAACAGCCATTCCATCTTCAAAATCGTAGGAGGCGTATCCCTTCCTGTAGAATAATGTGACTACAGTGTAATCCATCTTCCTTCTAGCTGCAGCATAAAATTTGTCACCCTCCAGAATACCCAAACCGCCCGCAAAAGGGGTTTGCTCATCCAGGCCAAGCTCAGGTGTAACACTGACAATCATGCGCTCTGCAATACACCTCTCTCACATATTGTTTCCCCTTGTTTCCCCTGCCCTAATGGCTCCACAGAACGCGCTCTACAGACCCGCTGTTCAATACAATTAAATATCTGAAAATCGCACTACACGGTTGATGAGCGTCAAGCCCGAGAGTATTCTTGAATCCCTGAGGGAGCTGAGGCGATGGCAACAGACAGAAATGGATCTGGAAGGCAGGCTCAAGCAGGTGATGGATGAGGAGGCTATAATCAGGGAAAGGATCAAGGCAATAGAGCGACTGCTTGCTGAGGACGAGGGAGTAAGGCTGGAGGGTGTATTCAATGAATGAGCTGGGGCTGTCGAATGAGCTGCATAGATTGAAGAGGGAGCTGGAGTCGCTCACAGAACTGGAGCAGGAGTTGAGGACATCCCTGGCGGATGCAAGGCGACAGATTGTATATTATAGAACTTTGATAGCAAACATGAAGAAGAGTTCAAATCCCTCCTCGCTGCAAAATGTTTTAAGGTTTTTCTGACTGCATACAACACATTCCATGCACATCATAATCAATGGAAGAAGGGAAGAAGTAAGGGCACTTTGGCGTGAGGGCAGACGGATTAATTTCATCGATCAGAGGAAACTCCCTTTTTCATTTGAAATATACATCGCTTCGGACACAGAGGGTGTAGCATCCGCTATCAGGGAAATGATTGTACGGGGGGCTCCCGCCATCGGATGTGCCGCTGCATTTGGTATGGCACTTGCCTGGGAAAACGGAATGAATATTGATAAGGCAGCTGAACTGCTGAAAAGCACACGCCCAACTGCATTCGATCTATCCTATGCGGTTCAATGGATGATCGAAATGGCTCCAGGCCTCGGGGCTATGGAAGCCGCCGAGAGATATACGGAGGAGATAGTACAGAAGTGTAGGCGGATAGGGGAATTCGGTGCCTCTCTGATAAAGGACGGGGACAGGATTTTGACCCATTGTAACGCAGGAGCGCTTGCCACAGTCGATTATGGCACCGCCCTTTCACCAATGCGTGTAGCCTTCGAGCAAGGGAAGGATATCTTTGTGTATGTGGATGAAACACGTCCCTGGCTCCAGGGCAGCAGGCTTACAGCATGGGAATTGTCAGGGGAAGGCATACCGCACGCAGTCATCGCAGACAACGCGGCAGGCCACTTTTTGAAGAGGGATGTGGATCTGGTCATAGTTGGTGCAGATAGAATTGCACTCAATGGCGACTTTGCAAACAAAATAGGTACATACGAGAAAGCAGTGGTTGCCAAAGAAAACGGTGTTCCATTCTACACTGCGGCACCCCTGTCCACCTTTGATCCATCTATTGCGAGCGGTGATACCATTCGGATTGAGGAGCGCTCATCAGAAGAACTCAGGAGTTTGGGAGGAACGAGGGTGTTCCCTGAAACAGAGGAAGTACTCAACCCTGTTTTTGATGTAACCCCATTCGGCTATGTCACTGGCTTTATCACGGAGACAGGTATTGTTAAGCCGACATCAATACCAGACACACTGAAACGGGCTGGTATACGTAGATGATAACCGTAGATCTCAAATGGTATTCGGGAAGTGCCGTACTCGCTAGGCTGAATGAATATCTCGTTATTGTGGATGCCTTCAGGGCAACATCTGTTGTTGCAACCTTGCTCGAAATGGGTGCTGTATCTGTCACACCTGTAGCAAGTATCCATGAGGCGCTAACTCTGGCAAAAAATGAACCGCAGTCGGTACTGGTCGGTGAGGAAAGAGGGGAAAGACCCGAAGGTTTTGCTTTTGGTAATTCCCCCTCGGCCATTCATGCCAACGGTAAGCTATTCCTTGGAAAGCACGTAATTCACAGGAGTTCGGCAGGCACTCAAGCCTTTTCCGCCGCAATACGGGTAAGGGATGAACAGCAGGCCATATACACGATTCTTGCCTCCAGCTTCCTCAATGCCTCTGCTGTTGCATCCTATGTTGCTGACAGGAACCGAGGGAAGGAAGAAAAACTGACGGTGCTCTGCTCCGGCTACATTGACAAGATTTACGCGCTGGAGGATGAATTGGCAGCTGGTGCTCTGATGTCCGAACTTGAGAAGCGCACTGAAATCAGGATGACCGAGATTGCCACTGCGGCTTATCTGGCATTCAAGGGTGTGGAAGATCGAGATCTTGCATCGATTCTCCGCAACACAAGGTCCGGAGCAAAAATTGTGGAGGTGGGTGAGGAGCAGGACATCCCCTTCTGCGCGCGACTCAATCTTTACGGCGCGGTCCCTCTACTGCAGGACAAATCCATCATAGATGCGGCGAAGATTGCGCGAACAAAGGATTAAGCTGCATGCACATTAGGGTTTGTGTATCTCATAACTAAATGGTTTGGCACTTTTCTCATCTCCAACGGCAAGGTGATTGATAAGCGTCTCTTTCCCAGAGACCCCGAAGCTATCTCTAAAAGGCTGTACGCGATGCAAAGTGGTGAAATACTGGAAGAGGAAAAGGCACTTGCCTCAGGCAAGCGGGTCGAGGTGCTTGAATCACGGCTAACAAAGCTAGGTAGGATGGGAAATACAAATACCTCCTTTGTCCGCGGTGCAGATTTCGGCTATTCGGACAGTTTACTGAAGGCCTCTCTCCTGTCACTGAATTCAATGAAGCTGAAGCATGCGATAGGACCTGATAGACATATAGCAGAGGCAGTGCATGCACTTGATGAACTGCAGGCCGCACGTAATATTGCATCACTCAGATTGCGTTCCTGGCATTCGATACACTTTCCAGAACTCCCTGACAGGATGGGAGAGAGAGCTTATGTTCTAACGATCGCTGCGGGTGCGGAGCGTGGGGAGATGATGCGCAGACTTTCCATATCTATCGATAGCACAGGTTCCGACCTCACCGATGGCGAAGAGAGCGTGCTGCGTTCACTTGCCTCTCTGATTTTGGTGAATGATAGAGAGATAGAGCGCCTGCTCTCATTTATTGAAACCATTTCGCGAAGCAGAATGCCCAATCTTTCCGTCCTCATGGGCCCTTTGCTTGCCGCCAGACTTTCGGCTTCCGCGGGAGGACTGGAGAGGATGGCACGCATGCCCGCGGGAACCATTCAGTTGCTTGGCGCTGAAAAGGCCCTCTTCAGGCATATGCGGAGCGGAAGACGTCCGCCAAAATACGGCCTGATTTTCCAGCATCCTCTGATACAATCGGCAGACCGTTCGCGACGGGGAAGCATTGCGAGACATCTCGCTGCCAGGGCGGTGATAGCAAGCAGACTCGATCTTTATGGCGGGGCACTTCTGGGCGAAAAGCTGCTGAAGGACGTAGAATTATTTGCCCGCGTCTCTAAAACAGGGAAACGTATTTAATGGTCGTCAGAATGCTTCGAATGGAAATATGGCATGGCAGCAAGCTGAAGTGCGCGAATTAAAAGAAGGGCGCTACATATTGATTGACGATCAGCCCT
>JAVZQA010000023.1:0-16387 GCA_038881315.1 Methanomassiliicoccales archaeon | reverse complement strand
ACGCTGACCAGTGGCGCCGTGACACTGCTTGCTAACTCCTCGATAGGTATATACACGCCGCTCTACGCCTGGAACAACCAGCAACTGAAAACTATATCTGTTGCTGGTGCGGGCACTTCGGCATCGCCTTATCTGGCTATGAATGTCACGCACACTTACATAAATTCTCTGTTCGCCAGCATCAACGACTATGGTTTCGAGACCTTCGTCGGTGTGCTGATCGCAAACACTAATGCAACCTTCGATATGTTTTACATGCCACCGCTGCTGTCGGAATACGCCATGCCTCTGGCCCAGCTTTACCAGTCGTTCTACAATATTCCGCTGATAGACAGTCTTGGTTATGAGCTTTACAACACCACCAATATCTCCATATATGGTGCGAGTCTAGTTTCGGGTTCCCTCGCCTCATTCTATGTCGCGGGTTTCCCAGATGCGGACATGATGGTATGGAATTCAACACACGATCTTATCGCATCTTCCGTTTTCTATGCTGAAGAGGGCATTTCACTGCTGGTCTACAATCCGTCAAATGTCAGGGCCAACAATGTGATATGGGGCAACTGGTTCACCAATGCCTCGCTCGAATACGGCATGGGCATATACATGGCGAGTTCGGGCAATCTCGTCTTTAACAATTATTTCGGAGACACCCCCGGCTCAAATGTTCTCACACCAGCCTCTGACCCATACACGGGCCTGCCTGTGACGTACAAGGACACATGGAACATCAGCTATGAGCCGACGACCTATGCCTACAATTTCAACGGTTTCGCGCTCAAGGGCAGCATAATCAATTCCAACTATGTTGGAGGCAACTTCTGGAATGATCTGGAGAAATATCCCGGAACCCTGAACAGTTTGATTCCGTACCTGCCGCCATACAATGAATCCGGAAACATAGCCTATGGAGGCGACTTCTATCCGCTCAGCAACGGCGTTGGCAACACGGGCTATTTCCCAGTGATCTTTGTCGAGTCCGGTGCTCTGCCTGGTACCGAATGGTGGGTGGATCTGGCCGGCCTGACAAAGAACACGACGGGTTCTGCCATAGTGTTCTATGCTTTGCCGGGCAACTACTCCTATATGGCCGGAAGCAGCTCAGGAATGCTTATAGCTTCGAATGGCACAGTAACGGTTGGGGGATACAGCCAGGGTCTTCCCATTGGATCGGTGAGAGATCTGGTAATAGAGCCCGTTTACACCGTAACACTCACGGAATCCGGTCTGCCTGCTGGTTACACCTGGGTCTTTGGCGTACTCGATATTCAAACGAACGCAGAGGCGTTTTATCTTTCCAGCTTCAACAATGCGACCACCAACTCGATTGAAATTCCGGCCGGGTTTTACCAGTTCCTTTACTCACCGGCCGGATACTACTATCCATACTTCGTGGAAACAAGTTCCTATCATGGCGGCAACTTTGAAGCAGAGGTTGGAGCCAACATGACAATTCCAATCAGCTTTGTTCCAATCAACCAGACACTGACGATAGATGAATACGGCCTAGCACCAGGGGCAACATGGTCTGCCACGGTGTGGATGGAGCTTAACGGCACCAGCCAGCTCATAGGCAACTTCAGCAGTTCCCTGCCGTTCCTGTCACTTTCAGTAGTGGATGCGGTATATGAGGTGCAGGTGTATGCCCCCGGATATATTGCAGAACCCTCCTCTCAGTCCTTTGTGCTGGAAGGTTCCTCATCCCTGGATTTCCAGTTCATCGGTATTTACACGGTGACGTTCGGCGTTTCCGGCGTGATGGCGGGCGCGCAGTGGACTGTCACTGTCGGTGGACTCAACAACGGCTATGAGGCATCAACCACTTCAACCTCGCCTGCTGCCATACTCAACCTGCCGGACGGCGTGTATTACTACAGCATAACCTCTTCGGGCTACACCTCCTATTCAGGCTCCTTTGTTGTTGACAATGCGCCGCTGACGGTCTCTGCTTCCCTCTCACCGCTGCCGTCTACTCAGTACACTGTTACATTCTCGGAAACAGGACTTGCAAGCGGTTCGAGCTGGCAGGTGACATTTAATGGAAACACACAGACAGCAACGGCCGGACAGACGATCAGTTTCACTGTGACGGCCGGCAGCTACTATTATTCCGCGTATTCCACAGGCATGTCGAGTCCTCAGTCTCCGGGGTATCTGAATGTGCAGAAGTCAACCAGCGTGTCACTGCAGTTTGTTGCGAACACCTACAATGTTACGGTTGTGCAGGCAGGTCTCCCGTCCGGAACTTCGTGGAGCGTAACATTCAACGGGCAACCGGTCACCACATCAGCTAGCGCCATAGTATTACACTCATCCAGTGGGCCTTTCACACTCACAATTTCACCTGTGAAGGGTTACAGAACAACCGTCAGCAATGTGACAGGCACTCTGACTGGCAACACCATCATTGTCGTGCAGTATGTTGCGGTAAAGCCGTCAGCTCCCTCATCGTCAATCACAGCTAATCTGGGCTTTGACGTCCTCTTCCTCGTGATAGGTTTGGTTGCAGGTGCCGCAGCTATATACGCCTACATGAGGAGACGGAAGAGCTAATTGTGCGTGCTGACTGCATAAATCTCTTCTCAATTTCTTATTTTATTTTCTTATTACTCAATGATGATATTATTCGGTAATTACTAGCCATTTTTGAAGTCTTCTGTTTTTAAGGCTTTGGGCAATTGTATTTACTGCCAGCGCTATAGCTGTTTAACGCTCGGTTGTGTATTCCAATGCCTTTCAATCCATTCTTTGCCGAAAATGCAAGCCATTACGCGGAGAGCCGCTCGCATGCAGCTGGGAAGGATCTGAAGGCGCTTCTCTCTCTCATCTGTGACGAGCACTTCGGCACTGTTCTAGATGTTGCTACCGGAACAGGGCACACTGCATACAGAATGGCAGAGATTTCTAGAATTGTTGTGGCCATGGACCCGACGCGTGAAATGCTTAAACTCGCGCATGATGACAGTTCTCAAAGCAACATACGCTTTCTTTTAGGTATAGCGGAAAAACTTCCCTTCGCCGATGCGTGTTTTGATGCCATCACTTGCAGACGTGCCGCTCACCACTTCACCAATATAGATTCCTTTCTGAAAAGTAGCTACGCGGTACTACGCTGCGATGGGTTGCTTTTGATAGATGATATGCTACCGCCGCATGGTGAGACAGAGACATGGAACGAGTTGGAGCGACTGCGTGATGGCACGCACAAATTTGCTATGGATGAGGAGTCGTGGAGAATGGCACTTGTATCGGCCGGCTTTGAACCACGTTCCATACTCATGCCATCAGAGAGGATAGGTTTCCAGGAATGGCTTTCTCCTGTGAAAGTGGAAAGCGAAAGAGGGAGAGCCTGTCTAAGCTTTTTGAAAAATTCCTCAGCTCATTTCAAGTCGGAGATACAGCTGGGGGGTGACGCTTCCTTCATTAGGAGGTGGCTCGTGATTGCTGCAGTGAAAAGATGCTGAAAGCTGTTCCGCGCTTTTGCCGTATCATTACTCACTGTTCAGGCATAGCGCTTTCTTTCCATGTTTCTGAAAAGTGCCTTTTGTAGATTTGGCCCGGGGTCATTTTCCTGATAGAGCTATCCTGTTCTCTGCCTTGGATGTCTATCTTTTTAAGTTCGAAGGCTATGCTTGATGACATCCAGGCGAAGTTGTTCTCATCATCTGTCAATTCATATATCCGGTGGTAACTTCCGTCCGCCTCTGGATCTACATTTAGCAGCAGTACAAATCCACCAGTGTACATATGCAATAGGGCCATAACGATAACTGACCCGATCTTTGCTTCCCTCCCGCAGTACTCCATAACATTTGCAAATCTTTCTTCATATGTACCCTCAATCTTTTCCAAAGCGAGGGTCATTATCTCGCTGTCTGTCCTTCCATTTTGCGCTACACCAAATTTTGCCGCAACCTTTTGCCTGTCAACTTGACCATTGTGTGTGAGATACAGAACACCTTCCGGCAGATGTGCGGTGAATGGATGTGAATTGAGACATGAACGACGAGGCTCCCCTTTCGCTGCCAGCCTTGCGTGGAATAGGCAACCTAACAATTCACTGCCGAAATTGGGTAGGACATCCTCATAGATTGGCTTAATGGATCTCGAACATATTTCGTGTGCATCAGAAACAGCAGCGTATCCCCATCCATCACCATGAGACTTGCCTTTGCTGAAAACGTCATGCTGCGCAGCCCTTCTCAGAGCACTTCCGAGTGAATTGATGAAAAGACCGGTTCCTGCAGCAACGAACATCCTGCACATGCTTGCTAATCCCTTCCCTCGTCCTTAATACTATCTTCATGTCGGGAAAAACATGTATGCTGCGGACATTACTACCGAAAGTCCGAGCTTTGACTATGTCTAGCTCCTTGTCGATCATTGGTATCCAAAGCTGGTGTTTCGGTTATCCTCCCTTTCAGGTATAATTCATCATCCAAAGGAGGTTCAAAGAGGATTGTTCCCTTTCCCGCCTTCAACGCTATTTTACTAGCATGAGGAGACATGATATGCATTTAAGCACTCATTTTCAGAAAATGCCTCTATCTAAGAGCGTTTAAGTTTGGAATACAGATTGTGCTCTGTTGCTCCGATCCAATTACTGTACCGTAAACACTAATCACATCAAATCCGCATTCAATGTGATGCCGCTGCACTCCAACTGATAACCCGTCCTTCAGATCTTTTGCAGAGGGGGCAGGTGGAAATCGGCAGAGTCTATTGCGATTAACAATATTCCTTGCAGGAACAAAGTATATCAGTTATAGAATGCCACTCAGTATCAGTTTTGTCCAGGATCGATATATGCAACCGCTCCCGTGTCTGATGCCCTTCGACACCTCTGAGATGTAAGTCAAAATAACTTTAGCGGCTCCCCTCCATTGTGCCTTATGCACATGCGCCCTGACTTTGAAAACAGACCGCTGCTCGTCTTCTGGGAAACCACAAAAGCATGTCCGCTTGCCTGCAGACACTGCAGAGCAAATGCGGCTCCATTTCCTTTAGAAGATGAGTTAACCGATGAAGAGGGAATTGCCTTAATTAGGTCTATTTCCGATTTCGGGAGCGCTAAGCCTGCTGTTGTGTTAACCGGCGGGGATTGCATGTTGAGAAGGAATCTTATCTCACTCATACAGGAGGCAAGAAACTGTGCTGTTCCAGTAGCAATCTCCCCTTCGGTCAGCGAAATGCTCACAAATTCAAGTCTCAAAAATATTGCTGCTGCCGGAGTGCGATCTGTATCTGTGAGTCTCGATGGTGCCACACCAGAGACCCATGAAAGCATTAGAGGAAGAAAAGGTCATTTTTCGGAGACGCTCTCAGCCATTAGGAGACTGAACGAACTTGGTTTCCATGTGCAGGTAAATACAACAGTGATGTCAGAAAATATTGAACAACTCTCGGACATCGCGTTTATATTGCAAAGGCTGGGCATACGTGTATGGGAGATCTTCTTTCTGGTTTCCACTGGAAGAGGAGAGCGACTGAAGGATCTCTCTCCCGAGCAATGTGAAGATGTCTGCAATTTTCTGGCTGATATTACCAGATACGGTTTTGTCGTCCGAACTGTCGAAGCGCCATTTTTCAGAAGGATATTGCTGCAGCGGCGAATCTTGAGAAGTGAGCCGCATGACATGAGCGGTTTGCATTCCAGACTAACACGAAAAATGAGAATCAAAATGGGCTCCCCAATTCTTAGTTATGCTGATGTCGGTCTACCGACTAGAGATGGGAATGGCTTGATATTTGTCGCACATAACGGCGATATATATCCGTCAGGCTTTCTGCCCTACAGGCTAGGAAACGTGCGGTCTGACAACATAGTGCAAATATACAGAAACAGCGCGGTGCTCAAGGTTCTCCGGAACGGCAAATTCGGTGGAAAATGCGGTATCTGTGAGTACAGGCACATCTGCGGAGGCTCACGTGCGCGTGCCTATTCTGTTTACGGAGACATGTTTGCGCAGGATCCCGCATGCATTTACGTGCCATCATCTTAGCATGTGGTTTAGTGCGATTTACCATGCACGTATCTGAGGTGGGATGAGTGCCAGCCATTTTGAACAAATTGCGAAAACATTTGACATTTTAGACTGTAGTTCAGAATCTAAATTCTAGATTTGTATTGAAGAATGTGTTAAACAATATGTCACTGTCGCTGTTTCTCATGCAGAGCTTCGCTTCATGAGTAATTAGGGGATCATATTCATTTGTTTACATATAATGGGCTCACCCGGATTTGAACCGGGGACCTCCGCTGTGTGAGAGCGACGTCATAACCGCTAGACCATGAGCCCATTTACTGCATCCTTAACTAATCCATATTATTTTCTTTGCCACAGTGTAAACTGTGTTGTCTTGTTAATTTCTATTGACCTTCTGATCATCTCCTTTCCTCCAGTTTTCACAATTCCTCTTGCCCGTGGAGGGTAATTCGGATGCGACATCAATACGGCTTCAAAATCATATGAAAGCAGCTTTTTAGCGCTCGCCATCATCTCATCCGGATTGGAATCAAGAAGGTTGGTGTTTATCACAATGTCATCTGACAGAAACCATGTCTTTTTATCTTCTTCAGTTGGCCAGCTCATGAGTTCTGAGCTGTATCTGTCCCTGTTGCCCCACCAGAACAGATCGCCGCAGAACAGCATTCCCTCATTTCGCTTGACCAGTAGGGACGAGGAACCTTTTGTGTATCCAGTTGTCGGAATTATTAGCACATCATCATAAAGGGGGGTTTCAGAGTTGAATGTTGTATCAGCTGTGCAGCCCTTTATCAGCTTCGCGTCCTCTTCATGTATTACCAAGGACGCCCCAAACTTGCTCTTAATGTTACACGCATCGCCGAAAGCCCTGATGTGCGTTATGAAAATCTTGGATATGCCTCCCTTTTGCTTAATTGCATCCGCATCCTCCTGTGACAGTTCAGGAGCATCTACCAGAATGTTACCCTTTTCGTGTTGAATGAGGTAGCCGCAGTTGCCGAATGATTTCAACGAGTATCTGTCTATCAGAAAGACGCCTGGTAATACCTCTCTCATGTATCCACTCTCAGATCGTATTCGGATAGCACCTTAAATAATGTTTTGGAATATTGTGTTTTGAGGTTAAACGGCATACGCCACCCATATCGTTCTCCTCACAAGAGAAATATTTAGCCGGCCATATCGGTTTGGAATATGAGAAAAAAGGAACTGGAATTTAAATTGCAGGAACTTAAAACTTATACCAATCCAAAACCCTCACTTGAACAGTACACCACTCCTGCAGACATTGCTTCGTCTATGATATATGAAGCTGCGCTCGCTGGCGATATTACCGGACGGAAAGTCGCAGATCTAGGCTGCGGTGTTGGCACTCTTTCAATCGGCGCAGCCTTGATGGGCGCAGCCATGGTTTGGGGTTTTGATTATGATAGGGAAGCTATACAAATTGCAAGGGAAAATGCGTCGAAAATACTTGGAGTAGAGAATCAAGGACGTATACTCTTTCAGGAAAAGGACATTGCGGAAGTGGAAGGTGATTTTGACACAGTTGTGCAGAATCCCCCCTTTGGTGCACAGTCTAGGAACGCGGATATTCCCTTTATAAGGAAAGCAGCAGAACTGGCTGATGTTATTTATACCCTCTATCCTGAAAGTAATGCGAGCTTCATGGATAGGCTTGCCGCTGATGCAGGTCTGAAGGTTGCGATTAAATCACGTTTCATGTACAGAATGAAGCGTCAGTTCGAATTTCATACCCACAAAGAGATTACGTTCGGCCTAATTCTTTATAAGCTCACTGCAATACAATGACCGAGGACGTGAAATGGAGAAGAGACTGGTAGTTACTGGCGATGTTGTCGCCATGGCTGAGGAATATGCTCCAGGCAGGGGAACATTCGAATCCGATGGTAAGCTTGTGGCCTCCCTAACCGGAACGCTGTTGCTGGATCCCCAGAGTCATACAGCTTCCGTCCTGTCGAGGAACCCGATTACGGAACCTAAGAAAAAGGACAGGGTAATCGCGGTGATCACTGACTTAAAGAGTTCGATGGCAATATGCGAGATACTGACAATAGAAGGGGCGCGCAGGTCGGTAACTGGAGAGACCGAGGCCACTCTTCATGTTTCCAACATTTCGCCACAGTATGTGGATTCCATCTCAAGCGCTGTCAGGGTGGGGGATGTGATAAGGGCGGAAGTAATACAGACAACCCCCTCTATCCAGCTCAGTACTGTTGCCAGACCTTTCGGTGTGATTCTAGCACGATGCAGCAGGTGCCGCTCCCCATTGAAATTGAAACAGAGGCAGCTGTATTGCGAGGATTGTGAGCGATTCGAAAAGCGAAAAATCGGTGAGCCATACAGTTTCATCGGTTAATCGAACGTAGTTTGAGACCATACACAAAAGGTTAAAATAACGTAGCTGTTGATAGATAATGAGGCAGCCGTAAAAATGCCCGATAAAAAAGTGCAGAAGAAACAGACTGTGGGCAGCAAGGAAAACGAACAGCTAAGGAAGGAGATTGAGAATCTCCGGGGAGAAATCAGGGAGATGAAGGAAATAGTAAACATGCTGCTTAACATGGTTATGGAGACAGACGAAGAAGAGGAATATCCAGGAATGGAATTTCCAGGCTTCGAGGACAAGTACGGCCCCAATAACTGATGTGTGCTTTTCATGCCTTCCCCTGTCGAAAGGTTGGTGAGACAGCATGACGGCTGGCGGTCAGGAAGGTGTATAAATCTACAGCCTTCAGAAAACATATTGAGCCATGCCGTAAGGATGTTGCTCTCAACAGACATGGCCTCACGCTACACTCTACAGTCTAGTGAATTCGTAGATAATGGGGGTGCTACCAACAGTTATGGCGGCACCCGTTACATGGATGATGTGGAAAGACTCGGCGAGGAGTTTGCAAAGGAGGTTTTCAGAGCCCGTTTCGCCTCATTGAAGCCGCTGTCCGGTCATATAGCATCTATGCTTATGATATCCACTGTCTGCAGTAAGGGGGATACAATAATGGCCGTTCAGTCAGCAGATGGTGGCTATGATGGCTATGGACCAAACTATCTTGCAGACATTTTTTCACTGAATTTCAAGCCTCTTCCCTTTGATTGGCAATCCTTTACAATAGACAGTGATAAGGCTGCTGAACAGATCATCGCCATTAAACCGAGACTCGTGATTCTAGGGCAGAGTTTCTTTCTTTTCCCTTACAATATGGGACCAATCAGAGAGGCTTGCGACGATGCAGGGGCATTTCTAGGCTACGATGCATCACATGTGCTGGGTCTGGTTGCTGGTGGTGAATTTCAGGATCCATTGGGTGAAGGCGCGGATATTGTATTGGGCAGCACGCACAAGAGTTTTCCTGGGCCCCAGGGAGGCATCTTTCTTACGAATGACAGGGAGCTTTTCAGGGGTTTCCAAAGAAATCTGACATGGAGATTGATAGACAATGCTCACTGGAACAGGATAGCGGCGATGAGTCAGGCACTATATGAGATGAAGCGGTACGGAAGAAAATATGCTGAAAGGGTCGTCGCAAATTCGCATTATCTTGGAAGGGCGCTTGAGGGAAAGTTGAGCTGCATGTTCAGTGAGAAGGGTTATTCAGCAAGCCATCAACTCCTGATAGATAAGGCAGCCTTGGCAGAGAAGGGCTTCAGCCCTGCCACCCTTTCAGCTACTCTTGAAAAGAATGACATCATAGTGGATACCACTGGCAGGCTGGGGACTGCGGAGATCACAAGATTGGGCATGCTCTCCAGGGATGTCAAGGCTGTCGCCTCTCTGATATCTGAAGCAATAGAAGGCAAGATGGTAAAGGGTAAGACAAATAAGCTAAGGCGCCGCTTTAAGGTCCGTTATGCATGATACGGTGCCTCAAAAGGCACAGAACGAACAGTATGTTCTTGACACCAGCGCGATATACAATGCAACTAATTATCCTCCCAATATGGTTCTTTATTCAACGCCTGGCGTGTTGAACGAACTGCACAGGGTTTATAAAGAGCAGAGGGCAATGCTTTTTGTCGCTGCGAGGCTCAATATTGTTTCACCCCGTAAAAGCAGTAGAGAGGCCGTAGATCGTGCTGCAAGAAAGACCGGCGATATCAGTCGGCTGTCCCCTGTTGATAGAGAAGTTCTGGCAGCTTCCTATGAGCTTGATGCGGTACTAGTGACAGACGACTATTCGATGCAGAATACCGCGAATGCACTGGGCATACGTTTTACATCGTTGCATCTGCCCCGTATTAAGAATGTTAGGGAATGGGTCCTTAAATGCAGGGGGTGCGGTGCAAAATACGAAGACTCCACACTTTTGGAATGTAGGGTCTGTGGAGGCAAACTGGTAACATCGACTAGAACTGCGAAGGACCTCGATCATGGTGAGTGATGCCTCCTTCTGGCCGTAACCATGAAGGCGGAGGCGGCGAGTGCTGAGCTCAATATTATGAGGAGCCAGTTTGTTTCGTAGAATGGTGTATATGCTACATCCCTGTCGACAAAATAGTGCGTGGCGTCAGAAGCCAGCTTGTAGTCTGAGTTCCCGTAGCGTCCATATGGTGTGGAATTCAATGGGATTTGTGGCGTTACAGGAAAGAGTCCCTGAAGCGAAGTGGTGTTCAGCGAGGAGAAGCCGAATTTCATTTCGCCTGGTACCTGGAGACCAAGCGCTTCGAATGTGAACGGCTGTCTCTGCATTCCAAAATAGAACATGTCTAGTGGTATGTTTGAGAGCGCAACAAAGCGGTTCAGGGGTGGTAATTTCCAGTTGTAATCAATAAAAGCTATGAGCGATGCATGATTCATAACTGTATTTGAAACATAGTCTTCTTTTGCGTATGCGGATACGAGAAACAACGGAACGCGAAAGCCTAGCCTTTGACCATCAAGCAGTGGTGGCGGCACATGGTCATAATAGCCACCGCCCTCATCGTATGTGATGAATAAAGCAGTGCTATTCCATATGCTGCTCCTCATCAATTGGTCTATTATGTAGAGAAGCCACTCCTCCCCAACCAGCATATTGTCTGATGGATGTTGTGAATAACCGCTCGCACCCCCTCCTATGGGACTCACATAGGAAACTGCAGGCAATGTTCCGTTGGAAAGCTGAGCGATGAATTCATTCCAGCTGCCTATGTGACTGCGGTATGCATCAATGCCGTAAATAAATGGCAGCACGATCGTTGGCTGCTGTGGATTTTCAACATAATATGACCAGCTTATACCATACTTCTGCAGTTCACCGAAAATTGTCTCACCGAAGGTGATGTATGGCGGAAGACCATAATCGTTGATAACAGGGGAATAGCCTGCAATCTGGAAGAGCCTGTTGGGAATTGTGGCTGTTAGCGCAGAGGCGAAATACATATCTGCAATCGCAAATTCCTCAGCTATATCCCATTCAGGCGCCATTTGGTAGGCTGTAAAATACGTCATGGATTGTGGGCCGGAGTTCGCCCTGAACCCGTCCATACTTCCGCCTGCCCAGTCAAGGTGATAGGCCGTGTATCCTTCCACGGGATCTGGTGTGGAGAAGGTGCCCTGGGGAGCAGACGACAGTTTGACTGCCTTGCTGACATTGTTGATATCATTTGGCATTGACATATCGGGCAACAGATTGGAAAGGGCTGCATTTCCTCCGTACGGGTAATTGCCGAAAATATTGTCGAAGCTATGATTTTCCATCGTAATGATTACCACATGCTTGATGGGCGTAAGAGTGGAATCCTGTGTATGACTCCTCCAGACACTTGCATTGGTAATTCCAGTGAATGGAAGGATTAGCATAATGCCGAGCGCCACTGTCAATAACCTGATCGTTCCCTTCCCCTCCCTTTAACAGCGATATATATGAGAAGCGCAGCCGTTACCGCATAAGACAGAAGTATTATTATTGGCAGCATTGTATCGAAAAAGACTGCGTAAGCAAGAAGCATTGACAGTAGAAGTAGCATTCCAGTCAGGCCTGAGGCAAGCGCAGCACCTGGGCCAGTTCTTCTAAAGGATGTGGATGCGCAGACGAAAGTCTGTCCAGCGGTGGAAACAAAGGTGAGCACGAACATGATGCTGTCGGTCACAATGAGGGTTCTGGCAACATACAGCCATGGTATGCCTATCGCGAGAGGAACGCTTAACGAAGACAGCAGAACGCGCCTAAGACTGCGTGTGAACAGCATAAAGCCCGCAATCGGGAAGAAAACAGACCCAAGCAGAAAACCGCCAAGTATGGACGGTATCTCTTCATAAGTGCCTATGGTGCTGGTGAGCCCTGACGCGTAGAAGGCAGTCAGGGGGATATCAGCATTCAGCAGCACTGCGAGCAGCCATGTCCATCCCTTTCCCTCCATCTTTAGGTTGCATGCGTCATTCCATATAATTGGATTTTGAAGTACGGCGGGCTTGACAATACAAAAAAAGTTTTAACAACAATAATTGTAGTAATGTCTTTATATCACATGCAACTAGCCCAGCGTGACATGATGCACAAATTTTCCAGCAGTGTGGAAATAGCTCTCTCTTCGCTGTCTGCGGGCGGGTTCGTTATGCTGCATGACGGAGGGGAAAGGGAGGATGAGGTTGATCTGGTTAAAGCTGCGATCAGCTGTACCCCGGATGACATTGCATTCATGCGTCTCAATGCAGGGGGGCTTATATGTGCGGCCATGGGGAGGGAAGTGGCCTCAGCAGTAGGTCTGCCGTTTATGTATGAGCTCCTGTTGAACGCTGCGGATGACTATCCAGTGCTTGCAGAGGTGGTTCAACGGCATGCACCATATGGCGGTTCTCCAGCTTTCTCGATCCATGTCAACCACAGGAATGCGTACACAGGCATAAGCGACAATGAGCGCGCCTTGACGGTGAGATCCGTGGGCGAGGTGGCCTCACTGCTGGACCATGGATTGGATGCCAGGGCAGCCTTCCTGGAAAGATTCACAACACCTGGACATGTGCCACTGCTAATAGAGGCTCGCGGTTCTCTCAATGAGCGCAGGGGACATACAGAACTATCGATCGCACTGATGCGCCTTGCAGGGTTGCCTGTCGCATCCGTTATTTGCGAAATACTGGACACCGAGACCCACAGTTCAATGCGCAGTGATAAGGCGGCTAAGATGTCGAAAAGATTAGATATTCCTTTGCTGGAAGGAGAAGAAGTTTTGCGTGCGGCTGGCATCTAAATGAGCAGTGTCAGACTGGCTATTGTTTGTGCCAAATTCAATGGTGAAATCACCGACAAGATGCTGACTTCTGCTCTCGACAGAGCTAAGAAGGCAGGCGCAGAGGTTGTCAGTGTGGTGAGGGTTCCGGGTGCTTTTGATATACCATTGTTCGCAGACACTCTTGCATCAAGGCAGGATGTTGATGCGGTTGTTGCCTTGGGTGCAATTGTTACGGGTGAGACTGCCCATGATGAAGTCATAGCTCATCAGTTGGCTCACTCCTTGAGTGGCATCTCACTTCATTTCCATAAACCTGTAACGCTGGGCGTGTCTGGCCCAAAGATGAGCTGGGAGCAGGCGACTGTTAGGGCCAGTGAGTATGCAGAGAGGGCGGTCGACGCAGCTCTCGAGATGGTTTCTATCCTTCGCAGGGTCAGTTGAGGGGTGCACCTGTCTTGCATAAAAACAACCTTGTCATTGACAATGCCACGGTTTTGGAAGGCAAGGAACTTCAGCAGACGGAGAAAGAACTCTGCATAATAGACGGCACCTTCTCTAACTCTGCTGGAAATGCTGAAGCCACGGTTATTGATGCATCCGGCCTGATAGCTATTCCCTGCTTTGTTAACGCGCATATTCATCTAAACGACGCGCCGATGAAGGATGCCGGTGTCGGAATGGGGCTCAACGACCTGTTCCATCCTGTCAGAGGTATGAAGAACAGGGTTATTTCACTTCCAAAGGAGCAGAGGGTTGGAGCCATGGCTTCTGCTCTTCGTGAAATGTTCAGAAATGGCATTTCTGTTGCGGCCAATTTCTGTGAAACAGATATATCACTTGTTACAGAAGCAACGGTGCTTTCGGATACACCGCTTGATATTCTCAACCTTGTTCGCCCCATGAGGTATTTCAGCCCGGATGAGATCAAAAGAAATGTCGCCTTCAGCGAGGATGAGATCGCAGCTTTCAGGCAGCTCATGGAGCTTGGGAGCGGTATTGGCTTGAGTGGAACCAATGAATATTCGGATGCCTCAATTTTGCAGCTTAGAGAATTCAAAAGTCAGCTGCGCGGAATGCACGCTTCTGAGAACAAGCAAACCAGGGAAATGTCGCTGAAACTTACTGGAAAGAGTGAGGTGGAACGGTCCTGTATGACCTTTTCACCAGATTTTCTAGTGCATCTTGTGGCTGCCACACCTGAGGATATAAGTCTGATGGCGGAAAATGGGGTGGCTGCTGTACTCTGTCCGAGATCTAATGCGCTCACCGGTAATGGCATTCCACCTCTTCCATACATTTTGGAGGAGGGCATCGCTCCTGCACTAGGAACAGACAATCTAATGCTCAATTCGCCGGACATGTTCAGGGAAATGGATTTTCTCTCGCGCGTCGTCAGGGCGCGCTTTGGTGCATCCTCGGTGAGCAGCAGGCAGATATTATCGATGGCCACAGCTGGAGGAGCAGTTGCGTTGGGTCTGGGAAATGAAAGGGGCTGTATTCAATCAGGAAAGAGAGGAGATTTGTTATTGCTCGATGCACAAGGCATGGCCCTTAGGAACTCAAATGACATACACGCATCAATTGTGCATAGGGCTTCTGCTTCAGATATCGTCTTCATTGTGAATAATGGAAATATCTGTTTTATGTCTGCATCCATGGAGGGAAGAATCTGTTCACAGGAATAGTTGAAGGCACTGCTACTGTGCTTGATGTTGAAGAAAGCAATTCGAATAGGCGGATAGGGGTTAATTTCGGAGGAAAGGGCATCAGATTCAGGATTGGGGAAAGCGTGTCGATCAATGGCGTCTGCCTTTCTGTCGCAAGCACACGGAATGGTTCTGCATACTTCGATGTCATTGCCGAGACGCTCAGAAAGACCAACCTCGGATCATTGAAAGAGGGGGACAGGGTCAATTATGAAAGGAGTATGCGCCTGAATGATCTCATAGGGGGACACCTGGTAACAGGTCATGTTGACGGCACAGGTATCATCAGGAAGGTGGAGGAGGAAGGGATCTCTAGGAGGATAAACATAAGAACCTCAGGTGAAATCGCCTCCCAGATTCTTGAGAAAGGTCTGATCGCTGTTGATGGCATCAGCCTGACCCCTGCGAATGTAACACGAACTTCTTTTGATCTATACATAATTCCTGAAACAATGAGGAAGACCACAATTGCATCCCGCAAGACTGGAGACAAGCTGAATATAGAACTCGACTTATTTGGAAAGTATATACGCAGATATGTCAGCATTTTGTTGAACCACAGGCCTTAGTAATTATCAATATTGTAACTCACAACAGAAGGTTAAAGCGTTATCCTCAGTCATTTTATGATGATGCCCTTCGATCTGGAGTATGGCTGCAAGTATCTAATAAATTTCATAGTGTCGAAACGTACGGCCAAGGAGCTCTCCGAAAAAGATTTCTCACAGATTCCGCAGGCGCAGAAACTGGTGTACATAAATCAGCTCATGGATCTTGGGTGGATCGTAGAGCAGAAATCCAGTTTGACATCAGATTATGTAGTCTACGCATTCAGCGACAAGGGTAGAAGGATATTTGAAAATCCGGCAGAGATAATATCGCTGAGCGATGCTGAACAGGAACACATCTCCCTTTTGAGGAAACTAGATGCGGCAAGAAGGGACGATGACCTACTTAGCATGCCTTCCATACTGCTTTCATTAGCAGAGATATGCTTTGGTGTTGCACGGTATGACAGTGCCCTGGTCTATGCAATGGAGATGCAGAGCATAAGCGAGAGAATAAGGAGTTCTTACTATAGGGCGGAATCCCTACTTCTGCTAGGTAAGATCGACAACGCAAGAGGTGAGCTGGAATCGGCGCTTAAATCATATGTGGAGGGCTCCTCACTTTTTAAGCAACTCGGTGAGATTTCAAGAGAGGCAGACGCTCTTAGACTCGCTGGCGGTATACTATTAAAGATGGGGCACTTCAAGCAAGCGCTCAATTATTTCAATGAGAGCAAGGGTGCATGCATGTCCGTACGATATCTGCGCGGTGTTGCAAAGATAGAAATTAATCTCGGAATCCTGAATTCGCTGGCTGGAAGTTATGACACCGCGGAGAAGCTCTGGACACACGCACTTGAGTTCTTCAGGTCCGTTGGCGATGAACAGACGGTTGCATTAATTCTCAACAACATCGGCGGAATGATGGTCCTGAGACGAAAGTTTGAGTCCGCGGCTGCCAATTTTAAGG
>JAVZQA010000022.1:0-16946 GCA_038881315.1 Methanomassiliicoccales archaeon | reverse complement strand
CAAGAACACTGCAATAAAGAGATACACCCTCCATTATCTTTTCGCACTAATCGGCATCTATGCTGTGATGATGCTGGCAACATATCTATGGCTGGATGGATACGGTCAGACCCTGATTGCATTTTCGGTTGTCGCAGACATGCTGCTGTATTTCCATGTGCTCTTTATTTACACATTGAGAAGTTCCTCCCCTTCTGTAAACTGGAAGCTGAATGCCACCCCCGTATTTGGGCTGCTCTTCGGTCTATTTGTTTCCGAATTCTTCATGGGCGGGGCATTTGACATAGCTTACTATGGAAAGGTGTTCGCGACCAGTATTCAGCTTGCTCCTGTGGCAGGTGGAGTGCTAAATATTGTAGGTGCCTCCCTTTATGATTTTGTTACTTACATGGCCGCAATCACTTCATCCACATGGTTCTTGATCATGATGGGTGCAGAGATGGGCTCTCTCGTTATCTTCAGGATCAAGACGGTTAGGGAACTCGAGACAAAGATCCGTCTCGGGCTGATTGTGTGTGCCTATGCGCTCTACTCCATACTTCTTCCATACTTCATCATACCGCCTTCCAGGCTGCCGTACACCCCGTTTGTAGGTTGGTCAATGGGCGTTGGCACTGGTGGAGCGTTTGCGCCAGCATTCCTCTTTGCAATACTGCTTACATACCTCATCAGCGGGGTTCTGTCGCTCCTTTTCGGTGGAAGACAGGTCTGCTCTCTATTCTGCACGGCGGCGCTGATGTACCAAGGTACTTTCTATGACAGTCTCAAAACATACAATAAAAAGTCTACAGTAGCCAGAAAACTGGGGAGGAATAAACTCAGCAGCCTCCATTATGGTGTAATTACTGCGGTTTGGGCTACAATCATCTCGACAGCATCAATTTCATATCTCGACAGCGTGCATATAATCCATCTAACAGTCTTTGGCACCGATCCCGTCTTCTTTGCGTACACGTTCTATTTCAATGTTCTGTGGTATGTCACATTCCTCACCATTCCTTTTGTGGGGACTTATGCATGTGTGAGCAGCGGATGGTGCCACTGGGGCACATTCAATCAATTTATGGGAAGATTGGGATTCTGGAAACTGAAAGTGCGTGATCCGATAGCGTGCGTCAACTGCAAGACCAAGGACTGTGCCTCAGCATGCCCAGTGGGTCTCACTTCAATGCCAGGCGCATTCATAAGCAATGGCGAGTTCAAAAATTACAGGTGCATCGGCGTAGGTGATTGTGTTAATGCATGCCCAGTGAACAACATACAGTTCTACGACGTCAGGCACTGGTTGATGGAGCGTTTCGCAGCCAATAGGACAAAGGAGGAGAAGCATGAGGTGATGCTGCCTAAATGAATACAAGACACTTGCACATCCCCGTTGCATGGAAAAGCTCAGTTATAGTTGTGCTGTTGTTTATCTCGCTACTCATATACTGGTACGCCTCTTCCCTTGTTGTTCCGTTCGGAAACAATGCTTTACCGTCGAACATATCGCTGGCAGCAGCGCTGCTATTCTGGATACTGCTTGTCTATCTGGTTCTATCCGTTCCGATGCGTAATGCGCTTAAGAAGTGCATGAGACTGCTCAAAAGTGGAAGATGGGCGGTAGTCTTCGTGGCTTATCTTTCTGTGCATCTCATAGTCTATGGTTTGCTGTTGGAGAGAATACTGAGCAGTGTAACAAACTATTCCGATTATCCATCAATCGGATATCATGCCTATTTTTCTTTCACCGAAGCTTTCTTCCCGCATACAGTGGGAATCGCGGTCATAGAACTCCTTCAAAACCCGTCGGTGGTATTGGTTGCCCCTCCATACTATGAGCTGGTACTAAGCGCATATGCCTTCTTTTCCGCGTTCATTATAGCGATACTTGTGGTATTGCAACTCAATCTGATTGCTGCAATCAGAAGAAGAGGGAAGAGCATGATGGTCCTTTATCCCGCCATCGGTGTAGCCGGAGGTGCGACATGCTGTATCTCTCTTCCAGCCCTGCTGGTTAATTATGGTGTAATAGGCGTCGCAGTAGCAACGTTCGCCGCCATCGAGGATATCTTTCTAGCACTCTATTTCCTGCTTCCGCTCGCCGTGATGATCTCATTCTACTTTTCACTCCCGCATTCTTACAGGTGATTTGACTGCACAATCAGTTAGAATCAAAAGCGAGGGTGAGCAGTTTAGACATGATCGTTGCACTTGTGCTACTCTTCCTCTCGCTGAATCCTTTTACAGAGGCAACGGAATACAGTGACGTCATAGTTTTCATGCTTACACATTATGCCATATTTGCCGGTGGCTTCCTTCTTTTTAGGAACGTAAGGCTGCCTTCATTGCTACTGTTCCCGTCCGCGGCTTTGCTGATATTATGGCATCTCCCTTTCCTCTTCTATCTTTCCGCGAAGTTCCCCTTATACAGATATACGATGGAGGTTTCCGTATTTGCAGCGGGATGCATGGGCGCATCTGCAGCAATGCTTCAGCTGCGTACGAAGGCGGTTTTGCTAGCCCTCTGGCTTCTAGGAGATACAGCACTTGCAGCCATATTCATTGTAATGCCACGCCCATTCATGATGGACACCGCATATCCTTTGTGGCAGTTTATAGTGCTCGGGCTGATTATGGTGCTTTTTATGAATGCAGTCATAGTTATCATACTCTACGTGCTTGGACAGCGATATCTTCACCTTGATCTACAGACAGAAGAGGGAAGCGGGTGAGGGCGACGCATGCGTACATTCCAGCTGAATTTGATCATTAACACACTCATTGCACTTGCATACTGGTTATTGTTTGCCTACTCACATACCATGATCGTCTATTATCCCGAAAGCGTTCTTCCGCTGCTCAAAGCCACCCATGAGCCCAATCCTGTCTTTTTTCTGAGCACCTCTTCGCTAATTGCGTTCTATTTCTCAGGCATGGAGTGGTTTCCAACGTATCATTTCATGTTTATGCTACTGGTGGGGGACACTACAATGTCTATCATCACATCTGCCTTCTTTGCACTTGACGTGCGAAGGGCCATAGCAGTGTGGAGAGGGAAGAACATGATCCCTCTGCAGTTGCAGATGTGGATCGTGCTTGTCTTTGCGTTGCTCATAGCCTCCATCTCACCACTAGGTGTGATTCTTGTCGAATTACTAGATGAGGTGCATACGTTCACCATACTTCAAATAATTTCAGAAAACTTAAGTTACATAACAGACCCTCTTTCTGCGCTCGTACTTGTGCTGCTCTATCCTGCCTTCCGCAAGCTTGAATCTATTGGGCAGCCAGCAGCGCAAGGTGCAAATTGAATACCGCAAAAGAATTTTAGAGTGTAATAGAATCAACTCAAAGGAAGGTGGCTGCATTGGTTCAACTGAAATATTACGGGGCCTACATTGACGGTGAAACTGTTGATTCGGCCTCTGGCGAAAGAATGAAAGTTATCAGTCCTGCCAGCGAGGAAACCATTGCCGAGGTTGCGCGTTGCGGTGCGGAAGATGCGCGGAGGGCAATAGATGCAGCAAGGGAGGCGTTTGATCATGGCAGATGGCCAAAAATGACACCATCTGAGCGCTCCCTGATTTTGCTGAAACTCGCGGATCTTGTGGAGAGCGACATGGATGAACTTGCACGCTTGGAAACGATGAATCAGGGAAAGACAATAAAACAGTCCAGAGACGGGGATTTTCCCTTTTCGGTGGACAATCTACGTTTCTTTGCAGGCGCAGCGAGAGCACTTGCTGGTCTTCCTGGTCAGGAATATATGGCCACCGGTACGAGTTTTGTAAGGAGGGAACCTGTGGGAGTGATAGGCCAGATCACCCCTTGGAATTACCCATGGATGATGGCTATCTGGAAGGCTGGTCCCGCGCTCGCAACTGGGAATACGATTGTGCTTAAGCCAGCCAGTGTAACGCCTCTTACAACAATCATGTTTGCTAGACTGTGTGAAAAGGCCGGCATACCAAAGGGTGTTGTGAATGTCATAACCGGGCCTGGGGAGATAATCGGGAAGGAACTCGTTACCAGCCCGAAGGTTGACATGATTTCACTTACCGGTGACACAGCAACAGGCAAACAGATCATGGAAGGAGCAGCTTCAACGCTAAAACGTCTTCATCTCGAACTTGGTGGAAAGGCACCCTTTGTTGTCTTTGACGATGCGGACATAGAAGCTGCGGCGAAGGGCGCGGCAGCAGCAGGATACGTGAATGGTGGGCAGGACTGCACGCAGGCCGCTAGGTTTTACGTGCACGAGGCAGTCTACCAGAAATTCTTAAGGGAACTTGTCGAAGAAACGAGAAAGGTCAGAGTTGGAGATCCGATGCAGCGAACCACAGATCTCGGACCGCTGGTTTCAGAAGCGCAGAGGCGGAAGGTGGAGGAATATGTAATGCTAGGAAAGGAAGAGGGAGCAAAACTCGAAACTGGAGGCAGGAGACCCGACGCTCTTGAAAAGGGATTCTACTTTGAGCCAACAGTGTTCAGTGGTGTTTCACATGATATGAAAATAGCGAGGGAGGAGATATTCGGTCCGGTTCTTCCGGTGCTCACCTTCAATGATGTGGAAGAGGTTATTGAGAAATCCAATGACACACTCTATGGTCTTCACAGCTCGGTTTGGACAAGGGATGTAAGGAAGGCAATGCTCCTCTCCTCTAGGCTCAGATTCGGCGCGGTTCAGATTAATGATCACATACCGATTACTTCGGAGATGCCGCACGGGGGGTATAAGCAGTCAGGCTTCGGCAAGGACATGTCAATATATTCACTTGAGGAATACACGAACATCAAACATGTGTATATAGACCTCACTGGTGACAAGAGGAAGGCCTGGCACTATCTTACCTATGGCGATTGAACATTTTACATGAGACTCGGGATCTGCGCGGCATTTCGTTTATCAATATGCAGTATGAAGTAAACAATGTACCACACATCCTGAAAAAGCCTGGATATATAATGAGCTCTGAAAAAGCTTTATATCGCTTGCATGAGTTGCGCCAGTAAGGGAGAACTCCATGAAAAGGAGTACGCAGATCGCGATTGTGGTTATAGTCATTATTATTATCATAGCTGGAAGCATTGGTTACATTCAGTTTACGGCAAAGAAGCCTGCGAAGACCGTTCAAACTTTGACGATAGAGGCGCAGAGCCAGCCCGATTCGTTGGATCCTGGTGTAACATCTGCTACTGCAGGATGGGGAGTAGTCCAGCAGATTTACCAGACGCTTGTGACATACAATAACAGTTCGGTCACCAATGTGGTTGGTCAGCTTGCATATAAATGGACGCATGGGCCTAATTTCATGAACTGGACCTTCTATTTGAGGCAAAATGTCACTTTCAGCAATGGAGATCCATTCAATGCGTATGTTATGTGGTACAGCCTTTACCGTTCAATGCTTATGAATCAGAGTGAGTCTTTCATACTTGAGCAGAATCTGAACGCCTCAAATGGTCCGAGTTCCAATTTTCTGAATACAACCAATTTCTCCTCGCCAACCTCGTCCGAACTTGCAGTAATGGAGAACACGAGCCTTTCAGTTTATGTGGTCAGCAAGTATGTGCTCCATATTACGGTTGGGGGCGGCTATCTTGGTCCGTACCCCTATGCATATTTCCTTCAAACGCTGACCGCACCTATAGCCGCGGCTGTTGACCCTATCTATATCGACCAACATGGAGGTATCATTCCCAACCAGCCTAACTCGTGGATGTTTGATCATGCCATGGGTACGGGGCCATACGTCCTCCAAAGTTGGGTTCAGGGCGATTATGTGAAGTTGTCGATAAATCCCAACTACTGGGCTGACAAGCTTCCGCCGTCTGCGATTTACAATGCTATCGCGCCTGCAAAGGACAATGTACTGTTGCAGTTCGTATCTCAACCAAGCACTGCTGTGGAAGCCCTGAAATCCGGCCAGGCTCAGGCGATTGGCTTCAGCTTCTCGCCTGACATAGTCAATGAGCTGAAGGGGATGAGCAACGTCGTTGTGAGTCAGACGCCGATCATCTATGGCTCGACACAGGGGGCATGGTACATTTACTTCAACCTTACTGCACCTTATTTCAATCTGACAGATGTAAGAGCGGCAGTGGTGCATGCAATCGACTATCAGCTAATCATACAGGATGCATTCGGCGGTTATGCTTCGCAGTGGGTAGGTCCAGTTCCTGCGGGTTTCCCAGATTACAATCCTAGCAATCTTACCCCATACTATTACAATGTGACCCTCGCCAAACAAGAAATGGCTGCAGCAGGTTATCCACACGGTTTACCTGGCACTTTCAATTTCCTTTACATCAACTCGGAAGACTTCGTCAGCGCTGCTCAGATTATACAAAGTGATCTAAAAGCAATAGGCATAAACATAACACTAGTGGGCGTAACATCTGACAGGTGGTACTCCATCACCGACTACCCTGGAGGAAACGCCTCTGGCTATCCAATAGGCATAGATTTCTACACTGCAGACTATGTTTCTCCTGATGACTACACACAGGAGATAGCCGCGCTTGGAGGTAGTCCGTCTCAGGTAACGACGTTTGGAAATGACAACAATCTGACTAACGCCAACCTATCTGCGATGAACAATCTTGTATTCGAAGCTGCTGCACAGACAAACGCTACTCTGAGGTCACAGGAGTACGCACAGATGACTGAGATTGCATACAACAACTATTATTTCGACTGGCTGGTCATTCCATATGTATTCAGCATTTACAGCACCAACCTGAAGGGTTTCGTAATTAATCCGATGGGGAGTGCATACCCCAACTTTGTTATGTTCTATAACACAGAATACTACACGTAGGAACGGTACAGGAGGGAAAGGCCCTGAGGAGAAATCTCGAGGACCTGCTTCTCTTCATTGCCAAGCGGCTGGCAATAATGGTTCTGCTAGTGGTTGGGGTAACATTCATTACGTTCCTCTTTTCACATGTAATGGTTAGCGACCCTGCAAGGCTCTGGGCCGGAAGAAGGGCGAGCGCAGCCAGAGTTGCTGAAATAATTTCACTCTATCATCTAAACCAGCCGGTTTATGTCCAATACTATTACTACATAGCCGGGATATTTACAGGCAATTTAGGCTACAATCCCACCACAGGCGCCCCGATACTACCTCAGATACTCCACTATTTCCCGGCAACGCTTGAACTGGTTCTCGCTGCACTCGTGATCATGATTTTCGTGGGCATACCGCTCGGTGCACTCGCTGCATCCAGAAATGGAAAGGCAACCGACCATGCAATAAGAGCATTCTACCTAAGTGGATGGGCAACCCCCTCCTTTCTCGGCGCGCTGGTGCTCAGTCTTATTTTTACAGCATACATACACGTTCTGCCCACACAGGGCATGATCAACCCTCAGCTCACACCGCCACGCCCTATTACAGGTATGTATGTGCTGGACAGCCTGCTCGAAGGAAACTTACCGGATTTTGTCAGCTCGTTGCGCCATTTGATACTGCCTGCAGTAACGCTTGCCTTCCTCAATTTCGGAGTGGCAACAAGGATGACGCGTGCGTCGATGCTCGAAGTCATTCCGCTTGATTACATAAAATCAGCTAGATCAAAAGGGCTGAAAGAGTGGGTGGTGATTTACAGACACGCACTACGAAACGCGCTGACCTCGACTGTGACAGTTCTCGCCCTCCTTACTGGTTCACTTCTATCCGGCACAGTGGTGGTCGAGGACATATTCGGATGGCCTGGAATTGGGGAATACGCATATCAGGCTGTCACCTCTTACAATTTTCCAGTCATAATAGCGGTGACAGTTGTCTTTTCAGTAGGTGTGATAATTTCCAATTTAATCGCCGATGTGCTCTATGCAGTGCTTGATCCGAGGGTGGAATGGGGATGAAGAGCCCAAGTCCGGCAACCAATGGAGGCGACACTTCCACAGCAGGAAGGGAGACACCGCAAATACGCGGTCTCATTCATTCCGCATCGGCCTCTGCGCGTAATATTTGGGGCATACTCAGGGCGAGCCCACTTTCACTCACTGGTTTCATAATAGCATTGCTCTACATCATAACGGCACTGACTGTTGCTATAGGGGGAAACCATGTATTGCCGTACAATCCGCTTGCAATTGGCACTGGTCCTAGATTAGCCCCACCGTCCCTTGCTCACCCCTTCGGAACCGATCAGCTTGGGAGAGACCAGCTGTCAAGGGTGCTTGCTGCAACCCCCCTTGACTTGGGCATGGGAGTGGCAGTTGTGCTCATTGCACTGGGCATCGGCAGCACACTGGGACTCGTTGCTGGATACAGCGGTGGGATTACGGAGAGCGTGATTATGCGCATAACAGACATCTTCCTCTCCATTCCCAGTCTCGTGCTTACACTTGCAATCGCAGTGGCACTCGGTCCTTCGATACTGCATGTTATTGAGGCACTATCTGTTTCATGGTGGGCTTCATACTCCAGACTATCGAGGGGGCAGACGCTGGTCGCAAAAAACCAGCTCTATGTTGTGGCCGCCAGAGCATGCGGTACGAGTGAAACTGTGATCCTGTTCAGGCACGTGTTCAGGAACATTTTTGACACGCTGCTCATCTATATGACGATGGATATAGGCACCGTTATACTCACCTTCTCCACGCTGAGCTTTCTGGGTGTGGGGATCCTTCCACCAACGCCTGAATGGGGAAGCATGGTGTATTATTCGGAGCAATACGTGCTCATTGCACCATGGGTTCCGATAATTCCAGGCATCGCCATCTTCTTCTCCGTCTTTGCCTTCAGCCTCATGGGGGACGCTCTACGGGACCTGCTCGATCCTAGAACGAGAAGGGCAATGGCTTGAACTCTACCTATTTTTAAGTGCATTGCATTCCATGGATCATGAATTTCGAAACAGGCGAAGAGCATGAGCTTGTGAGGGGGACAGTCAGGCGCTTCGCTGAAGAGGAACTTGCACCTGTCGAAAGAAGAATGGACACGGAGGACTACTTTCCCGAAGAACTCTTTCGAAAACTAGGCGCACTAGGTATGCTTGGCATAACCATTCCCTCTGAATACAATGGTGCGGGGCTTGACTACATTTCACAGGCCATCTGTCTGGAGGAGATTGCGAAGATCTCGCCTGCCTTCGCCCTCTCTGTCGGAGCACATTCCAATCTCTGTCTTGACAATCTCTACCGAAACGGAAGCAAGGAGCAGCGTGAGACATTTGTACCCGAACTCGCAAGTGGCAAATGGATCGGTTGCCTGGGACTGACCGAACCCACTTCCGGAAGCGATGCCCTCTCCCTAAAAACGACAGCGACCAGAACCAGCGGAGGTTACCGCCTCAATGGTTCCAAAACATTCATCACAAATGCACCGGTAGCAGATGTGGCAATAGTATATGCGAGGACTGCGCCCGAGATGGGCAACAGAGGGCTCAGCGCATTCATTGTGAGAACAAACACACCAGGCTTCAGAAGGGGGAAGAAATTTGACAAGCTAGGCATGCGCGGATCTCCAACAGGTGAGATCTTTCTAGATGATTGCACAGTAGGCGCTGATGCCCTTCTGGGCGGGGAAAATCAGGGCACATCCATCATCATGTCAGGACTGAGTGTTGAAAGAGCAGTGCTCGCCGGGATCTCGCTGGGCATACAGGAGGCAGCGATGGATATTGCTGTCAAATATGCCTTAGAAAGAAAGCAGTTCGGTGTTTCCATCTCTGAATTTGAGATGATACAGGAGAAGATAGCCAATATGTATGTCGGAGTTGAGGCTAGCAGGCTACTGATTTACAGGGCTTTGCAGCTCCTGCAGCGTGACAAGGGAAGGAACAGGGAAGCTGCAGCGGCGATTCTATTCGCGGCAGAGACCTCGACAAAAACAGCTATGGATGCAATTCAGATCCTGGGCGGATATGGCTACATGCGCGACTTTAGAGTAGAAAAACTCATGAGAGATGCAAAACTGCTCGAGATAGGGGCAGGAACGTCAGAGATCAGACGGCTGATAATCGCGAAGGACATATTCCAAAAGGCTAGAGGCTGAGGCAAACAGTTTAAACAACGGTGCAATCCTCGAATCGGTGATTTGCATTAGCACCAAAGGGAAGAATTATGGCAGGCGGGTCTATCTGGTTTCAGGCGGAGTAACGAAATTCGCCAAGGCCCATCCTGACATGGACTTCAGATACATGGTAAAGATGGCGTACGACTATGCCATGAAGCAGGTGCCTTCGTTGGAACCTGGCCAGATTGACGGAACACGTATTTCCTACTTCTCAGACCATTTTGCAAGGCAGCTGAAGGCCGCGAGCATGGTGCAGGACTATTTGGGGCTCAATCCTAAGGGAAGTATGCGCATCGAATGGGGTGGCGCAACCGGGGGAGAGGGATTTCAGGCAGGATTTGAAGCAGTTGCCTCGGGCAGGATGGACGTCTGTCTCGTTGCAGGCTTCGAAACAATGTCGAGGGTTCAGACATGGAAGGGAAATGAATTCATAGCGCTTGCATCGGATACCAATTTTGATTTTCCGATAGGTGGTTTCTACACAGGCTACTATGCCCTCATGGTGACACGCCACATTTACGAATATATGAGAAAGAGCAGGTTCGCGCATGTAAAAGATGAGAGGGAGGCCCAAAGGCTCGCGATAAAAGAGGCCATGCGCATCATGGGAATGGTCGCGGTTAAGAATCACATAAATGCACTACACAATCCTTATGCGCAGTATCCGAAGCGCATAACAGTGGAGGATGCTGTCAACGCCGAGGTGATATCCTACCCCCTAACCAGGGAAATGATATGCACAATGAGCGACGGAGCCGCTGCAGTAATACTCGCAAACGAGGAAGAGGCGTTCCGTTTGACAGACAGACCTGTGCTTGTCAAGGGAGTGGGGTGCGGCACCGACACCATGCGTCTTGCAGACAGGCCATTTGGCAGGGTACCTCTCATGAAGCATGAGAAGAAGGAGGATTATGAGAAGCTGGAATATCCCGGTGTCCACTCATTCCGTGCAGGAAGGGCTGCTTCAATTGAGGCATACGAAGCCGCGGGGATAGAGCATCCACTAAAGGATTTGGATTTCATTGAACTGCATGACGCATATGCATCATCCGAAATACAGACATACGAGGATATGGGATTGTGCGGCTACGGGGAGGGATACTCCTTTGCTGAAAGGGGCTGTCCGTTCCTGAAAGACATGGATTACGGACTCGAGGTCAAGGAAGCAGGAACAATACCCGTTAACCCTTCGGGTGGTTTGATAGCTTGCGGTCATCCGGTGGGTGCAACCGGTCTGATGCAGGCTGTTTTCGCAATGTGGCAGCTACAGGGTAACATAGAAAAGCACTTTGGAGATCCGAGGCTGCAGATAAAAAATGCAAAACGGGGGGCAATACACTCCCATGCAGGAACAGGCAGTTCAGTTACTGTTTCAATTCTGGAGGCGGTGAGATAGATGGCTCCGAAGAAGTTCAGAAAGTTCAGAGAGGTAATGGACGAAGTGATGAAGCGCGGCACTGCAATATACAGGGATGGGGAAGGGAAGGAACAACTAATCATAAAATTCCCTTACTCCATAAATTACATACACAGCTATGCGGAGGATTCCAAATTCTTCCTGGGTCTGTCACAGGGAAGGCTTTATGGCAGCGAGTGCAAGAGGTGCAACTACGTCTACGGTACACCACGCGGCCACTGCATGTTCTGCGGCCAGCCGACAGAGTGGAAGCGCCTTCCACTGCGCGGCAGAGTGCATGCCTGGACCACATGCCAGTTCGGAAGCGAGGCGTTTCTGAAGGAAACACCGTACAACCTGGTTCTCATAGAATTCGATGGTGTGGACAGTCTCTTCATGTCCCGGCTGAAGGATTGTGGACAGGAGGACATCTACATCGGGATGCCAGTCGTCGCACGCTTCGCAAAAAGACCGGAATACCTCGTCAGGGATGTGTGGTTTGTGCCTGAGAAGCGCTCAGGGAAGAGAACGCGCAGAAAGGCCTGACATCTCCAGTACGGAAGGAATAGCGCTCTCCCATGCGACGGTCATTACATGCACACCTGCAACTCCATCCATATGCTGCAGCTTCCTGATTATCTCCGAAGCAATGCGCTTTCCTTCCAGTTCCTGATCAGAGGAGGTCTCCATTCTCTGAAGCACCTCCTCGGGAATTGAGATGCCTGGGACATGTTCAACTGTGTTCCTGGCCATTCGATATGAGCGAAGCGGCATCACACCTGCTATGAACGCACATTTCTCTATTAGTCCGGAGGAACGCATGTCCTCGATGAAGGAAGCGAACAGATCTGTGTCGAATACAGGCTGTGTCTGGAAAAACTGAGCACCTGCCTCCGCCTTTGCCCTGACGGCATCTATCCTGCTCCTGCTCTCCTCCTGTTTAGCAGCTGCAGCAGCACCTATGAAAAAGTTCGGAGGATGCGTTAGCTTTCCTCCACCCCAAAGGGCACCCTCATCCCTCATCTTCCTCAGACAGGAAATGAATTGTACTGTTGTTAAATCGTAGACTGCCCTGGCCTCCTTTTCATTTCCTGCAGAAGGAGGATCTCCATAGAGACAGAGAATGTTGTGTATGCCCAGCGCGGAAGCACCCAACAGATCACTCTGCAGCGCAATCCTGTTTCTGTCACGGAGCGTGAGCTGCATTATGGGCTCCACACCTGCGTTCATCACAATAAGGGAGGAGGCAAGGCTGGAAAGCCTGACCATTGCAGTTGTGCAATCGGTCAGGTTGCACGCATCCACCCACCCTCTTACACTGTTTGCCTTACCAACAAGCGGCGAGCCATCCGCGCCTTGGGGCGGACCGAGTTCACATGTAACAACCTTCCTTCCTTCTGAAAGGAGGCGCTGCAGACTGCTCATCGAATCTGACAATGGCATTGCTGTGAAGGACTTAAATCATACGGAAATTCAGGGTGAGAACATCAAGGATGCTTCCACACCTGCACGTCTTGCCATTGCAAGCAGCCTGCCGGCAACGGCCACCTCTGTACCGGCAAGACCAACAGACAGAAAAACGCTCACCGCCTTATCGTTTCTCCCCGCACCGTCCACAAACTCGCTGAGTTCTGCTATCTTTCCCTTAATCTCTTCCCCTGCCATGAACGCCTGAGCGAAACCGTTGATCTGACGTAGCGAGTCCGTGGACACGATGTCTGCCCTTGAAAGGAGGGAGGGTTCAATCTCGTGTGCTTCCTTGAATTTCCTGCCCATAGTGGTTACGTGCTGCCCTTCACCAATCCAGTCTGTGCGTATAACAGGGTCTGTGGATGTGGTGCATGTAATGATTACATCGGAGAGCCTAACACCCTCCTCTGCCGAAGGTGGAACACTAATGTCGATGCCCTCCTTTCCCAGACACTGCTGCATGTTTTTGACAAAGCCCTCTGCATGTTCAGGATGTAGACTGCTTACCAACACACGGCGGAAATCCCTAACATGGCAAACCGCAGGCAGTACATTCCTGGCCTGCCTCCCGGCGCCAATAATCATGAGGGTGCCTGCACTGTGTTTTGAGAGGTATTTGACAGCGACCGCATTAATGGCTGCAGTTCTTATCTCACCCAAAAGGCGGCCGATAAAAAGTCCCATGAGTTCACCATCCATGGAGTATACGGCAGTTAGTTGCTGCGCATCGCTTACTCCAAAGGTGTTGTAGGCGCGCAGTCCTATGATGCGCTTCCTCAGACTGCCACCCGCAGTTATGACCAGATCCCCGTCCCCGGTCTCACACAGAAAACGCTGAGGGGATACAACCATCCCCTTGCGCTTGTCGCGCATGAACTCTTCAACTTCCGAAATGATTTCATCGAGCGCATTATCCGAGGAGAGTATTGCATTTACTTCCCGGTCTGTGAAAACGGGCACCTGCTTCATCTGTGCCATTGGTATATGGGATCACAGCGATAAATAGGTGAGTTCAGACAGTTGTTACGAATCTTCCTGAAAGAACAGGCATGTTGATGGCGCGGACGCCCGCATGTCTGTATAGCAGGAAGCGCCCTTTGATCCCCAGAACCTCTCCCTCATGCATTCCTTCAATAGAGACGGGTGAGATCCTTTCCCTTATAGGAAGGGTAATGGGGTAATTCTCCAAAAAACGGAGTGGCCCGCACTGCATCCCCATTTTACTCCCGAGTCGCTCAGAGAGGGCAGTGTATTGCTGTTCTATCCCCTTCCAATCCACCTCCTGGTAGAACAGGGGAAGGAGCTCATCGAAACGATGCAGCTGGGCTATGTGAGCTTCCGCGGATATCCTCCTTTCTATGCTTCTAGCCTCCATGCGGTTTGGAGCGGTGGTGACCTGAAAATAGGCATCTGCCCCTTGCTCTATGAGTCGCTCTTCCAGCCTTGCTGTTGAGGTCATTCCCACCTTGATTTTGGTTCCGTAGAAGGCTATGTACACTGCATGGGGGCGCTTGCAGAGATGCCAGTCACAGATATGCCCGTCACAGATGGGATCGAAAAGACAACGCCTTATTGGTATTAAGGAGCGGCTGCAGAACTCACACTGTTCCCCATACTCCAGCACCTTCGAGAAGGGACAGGGACGGTAAGCACCGTCCCTGAAACTGCCAACACACTGAACCATGGAGGTGACATGAAACGCCAGATTATGCATGTCCTGCTGAAGTAGACTGGATGTGGATGGGTCAAAAAATATCAGTTGTGGTTCAAAATTCTTCCAACTATAGCTTATCGCGTGGAGTTTCCTTCCTGATGAAATCATGAGTAGACGGCCGGCATCAGTGAACATAATCCTCCTATTCTAGATCTCCCGCCTCTTCTGGTTGAATGACGGGCAATTCTTCTTCTGCCATCTTGCGTATAAAACGTGGTGGAACTTCCTTCGTGATAAAAACTGTTTTACCCGCTCTCTGTATGATGTAGTTATCATTTATCATTTCTTCTGCAGATACTTCGAAAAGCTCCGGTTTTTCTGTTCTAACCCTTCCAGCATTGAAGGCATCTTGTGGTGTGCGTGAAAGATGAACCATGCGTCTGTCGGCCGGACGGATGCCGTTCTCCAGCAGTATGGCCGACTCCTCCTCTGTGGCAGGGTAATAGAGTTTCGAAGGTATGTTGTCCGTTGGAAGGTCGAGTTCCACATCAAACGAATGACCATAGGTTGCGCGCATGCGGCCATTACTTATCTGATACCTTCCTTTGGGGTCCGTTTCGATGAGCGCAACAATATGGTGAACCCTGAGCCAATGGTAACGCGGCTGACGTTCGGTCATTGCGTTTATGAATTCACGCACATCCACCCACCCGTGCCTATCCATTTTCAGATTGAAGCGTTCGGGGAAATGGCGAAGCACACCGGCCATTGTTCTGGCCACATGCTCTAATTCCCTGTCACTCATCAGAAATTTCTTTTCTTGATTGCATATCGGACAGCGCTCTCCTCTGAAATAGCCATGTTCGTCACATTCGCGAAGCATCTGGAACCGGTTTTGAGTAGGTAGAACACTTTAATATTATTTCGCAAAAGGAAGCAGGGAAATAGATGCTTAATTAGATGGAGGTATGTGACGACCATGGCTGTCAGAGAGATACATCTGCTTCATGACGGTTATCTCGAACTCGACATGGGCATGCTCGTGTATATGAAAAGCGTGTATTATGGCATCAAGTATCAGGCTGCGCTGAAACCTCTGCTCATCATCACGGATGAGGAAAAGATACTGGTGGACACGGGTATAGCGACGCTTCCGCCATCCCTTGCCCGCTTTGTGAAGTATAATAAGGACAATTCGCTGGTTGATGAGCTTGCCGCACATGAGTTGAAGCCAGGGGACATTGATATCGTCATCAATACACATCTACACATGGATCATTGCGGGAATAATAGGCTCTTCAATAAAGCAAGGAAATACATACAGAAGAGAGAATTAGAGTATGCCCCCTCCCCCCACAGATTCATGCGAGGTGGCTATGTTAAGGAATTCTTTGAAAACATGGAGTTTGAAACCGTAGAAGGGGAGGCTGTTATTACGCCTGGGGTGAGGGTGATGGAGACGCCTGGACATACACCCGGGCACCAGTCAGTGATCATTGAGGCCGGCGGTAGACGCATAACTTACACCGGGGATGCGGCCCCTCTGCTGGAAAACCTGGAGAGGAGGGATGTCACTGGAATTTTATTCGATCCCGTCAAGGAACTGGAGTCCATAGACAAACTGAGAGCCATTGGAGGGGAATACATAGCATCCCACGATCTGCTACAGATGCGCTTCGACCTCACCTTGAAATGAAGGCGTTTGCCACATTAAACATGAGACAGGCAACTGTGACAGGACCCACACCGCCAGGGACGGGAGTGATTGCACCTGCAACCTCCGCAACGTCCGGTGCTGCATCGCCTGTTATTCTATAACCGCCTGGTGCGTTCTCGTCCCTTATGCTGTTTATCCCCACGTCCACAATGACTGCGCCTGGGCGCACCATCTCGGCTGTAAGGATTCCCGCTTTTCCAACAGCACAAATCAATATGTCTGCAGATAGTGTGTATTTGCTCAAATCTCTGGTTTTTGAGTGGCAGACTGTCACAGTCGCATCCCCCTCCCCCTTTCGTAGAAGCAGAACTGCGAGCGGCATACCTGCGTTGTATCCCCTGCCGAGTATAACCACGTGTTTCCCTGCAGTTTCATAACCACCTCTCCTCAGTATTTCAACAACAGCGCTGGCGGTCGCAGGGACGTATATGGGATGACCGGAGTAGAGTTTTCCCCGACATTTATCTCCGCCGCAATCCACGTCCCGGAATTCATCTATTGCGTTGAGGAGAGACGCTTCCCGGATGTGTGAAGGGAGAGGAGTTTGCACTATGATGCCGTCCACACCGTCTTCCGCGTTCAGTGCCGCTATATCATTGACGATCTTTTCTTCAACCGTCTCACTGCCGTACTCCACAGATCTGTATTCTATGCCCAGCCTCCCGGCCGCGCGACGCTTTGCATTGGAATAGCTGC
>JAVZQA010000021.1:0-17053 GCA_038881315.1 Methanomassiliicoccales archaeon | reverse complement strand
GTATTCGAGCGTGTCATGCATCCATCCCATGTTCCATTTGAAATCGAAACCCAGTCCTCCAGCTTCGGTGCGCTGAGTTATGCCGGGCCAGGCGGTTGATTCCTCAGCAATAGTGATGGCACCCGGATACAACTCATGCACTTTGTCATTGAGCATGCGCAGGAAGGCTATCGCCTCCAGGTTTTCCCTTCCTCCGTACTGGTTGGGAACCCATTCTCCAGGTTTTCTGGAATAATCCAGATATAGCATCGACGAGACTGCGTCTATACGCAGCCCATCGGCGTGATATATGTCGAGCCAGAAGAGCGCGCTAGAGAGCAGAAAGTTTCGCACTTCGTATCTTCCGAAATTGAATATGTCTGTACCCCAATCAGGATGCTTTCCTTTTCTCCAGTCAAGATGATCGTAGAGGTGCGTGCCGTCATACATGGATAGGCCATACATGTCATCAGGAAAATGTGCGGGGACCCAGTCAAGTATAACACCGATGCCCTTCATATGGCATTTGTCTATGAATTCCATAAGTTGAGAGGGGGTTCCATAGCGCGCCGTGGGCGCGAAGTAATTGATTACCTGATATCCCCAAGACTCATCCAGCGGATGCTCCATCAGTGGCATCAGTTCTATATGAGTGAACCCCTGCGAAGCCACATATTCTATAAGTTCATCCGCAACCTCTGTGTATTCCATAAAAGAGCCATCAGGTCTTCGCTTCCAGCTTCCCAGATGCACCTCGTAGATGGAGATCGGTCTTTCCGACCAGGCGCCTCTGCTGCGCATCCATTCGCTGTCATGCCATTCATGCCTTGGCTCGCAAACTATTGCGGCAGTTCTGGGTCTAAGTTCAGTCCTGAATGCATATGGGTCTGTGTGCTGCACCACCCTTCCATCAGGTCCTTTTACAGCAAATTTGTAGAGTTCCTCTTCCCCGACTTCTGGAATGAAGAGTTCCCAGATGCCAGAGTTTCTGACATTTATCATTGGATGTGCCCCTTCCATCCACCTGTTGAATTCACCAACCACCGACACAGCAACAGCATTCGGAGCCCAGACCACAAATCTCACTCCTTTAACCCCATTTCTGGTCCGAATGTGTGCGCCAAAGGTCTCGTAGCTCACCAGGAGTTCGCCTCTGTGGAAGAGATATGTGTCGAATTCGCTTAGCTCCGGTGGAAAGGAGTATGGATCGTGTGTTGTGACCGTGCAACCACTTGAGTCCTCCCATCTGATTTTGTATTCCGCATTCTCAGCAATGGCGAAGAAAAGACCTCCTCCTTCATTTCTCATTTCCCTTTCCTTTCCATTTTGTATGAGCCATGCTCTTTTTGCCCATGGAAGATAACATCTGACTTCGGTTCTGCCACCTTTCACATGCATGCCAAGGAAAGTGTCAGGCGAGGATTCATTGAATTCCGTGATTCTGACGGACTGAACATTCTCCAATTCAAAGCACCCTGACTCATTTACGTTTTAACTCTTCCTATGTCTACGAGTTAAGAAAATTCAAAATATTAAGTTTCACTGTAGCGCATCAACCCGGCAATAGACACTATCATCGGAAACAGAAGGAGGGATCACTTGAAGTTTTCAGCAGAGAAGAAAGGTAAAGTTAAGAGGGTAAGGATCAACAACTATTCCCCTTTGATCGACTTCGGGTTTCGTGGGGAGAAATTGGAAGATGAGTTTGTACTGAACACATCTGGAGGGCCACTATCCTTTTCAGAGGAGGGGAAAAGCATCGTCATACGAAAGAAGCTTTCAATTGATGAAAAATTGCTCGGCTATGGAGAAAAGGCGTTTGAGATCGACCGGAAACGCCTGCGTTTGACAATGTGGAACAATGACCCAGGTGGATACAGGCGTGGAACAGATCCTCTCTACTGCTCAATACCGTTCTTCATTTCAGTGGGGAGGCGCACATGTGGTTACCTTGTCAATGCCACTTGCAAGGTGATTTTTGACAACGGCATGTCAACTTACAATGAAATGCAAATCATAATTGAAGACACTGGCGCAGAAATCTATGCTTTCGAAGGAAAGAACATTGAAGAGACGCTTGAACTCTACACCAGTTTAACTGGTAAACCCTTCATGCCTCCCATGTGGGCGCTTGGCCACCAGATCTCCAGATACTCCTACTTTCCAGAAGGCGAAGTGCTGGAGGTCGTAGACAAGTATAGGTCATTAGTCCCTGTCTCTTCCATTTATTTAGACATTGATTATATGGAGCAGTTCAAAATTTTCACATGGAACACGAAACACTTTCCTGATCCTGCAAGACTTTCGAGAAAACTGCATGAGCGGAATGTGAAGTTGATAACTATTGTTGATCCAGGGGTAAAGGCGGAGCAGGGATACAAAGGTTTCAGGAAGGGTCTGGGAAGTTTTGTGGAGACCCCTTCAAACGAGCTCTTCCTTGGAAATGTATGGCCAGGTCTATGTGCCTTTCCAGATTTCATAAGCGAACGCGGCCAGCGATTCTGGAAGGATGAAATGACAGATTTTGTGACCAGTGCCCAACTAGACGGCATATGGCTGGACATGAATGAACCCAGCATTTTCATGCAAGGCAAAACGATGCCTGAGGACTTAGTTCACCATAATGGGCAGAGTTACGTGAGGCATTCAGCAGCGCATAACGCCTATGCATATTATGAGGCGAAGGCGACCTATGAGGCGCTCGCAAATTGTGGCCTGGAACCCTTCATATTGACTCGTTCAGGCTTTGCAGGCATACAGAAATATGCAGCTATTTGGACAGGGGATAACGAGAGTAGTTGGGACGATCTGCGCCTTCAGATATCCATGGTCACCTCTCTAGGACTTTCGGGCATGCCCTTTGCAGGTTGTGACCTTGGGGGGTTTATGGGGAGAACTGAACCGGAATTGATAGCCCGATATTATCAGATGGCTGCCTTCTTTCCTGTCTACAGAAACCACAAGGCGAAGGACGGCAGCGACCAGGAGCTTTTCTCTCTGCCGGAGAAGTATAGAGACATGGCAGTCAGGGCTGTGAAAATGAGATACGCCTTCCTCCCATATCTCTATTCACTTGCCTGGGAGGCGCACAGGAAGGGGCATCCCATTGTACGACCTCTTTGCTATGATTTCCAGGAAGATCAGAATTCCTTCCGTATCGATGACCAGTATATGGTAGGTCCCTCCCTGATGTATGCACCAATAATTGAGAGAGGGCAGTACAGACGTGAAGTGTATCTGCCCAAAGGGAAGTGGTACAGCTGGTTTGAACGGCAGCAATTGGACGGCGGAAAGTTTGTCACTGCAACATCTGAATTTCCTCTATATGTGAAATATGACTCAATAGTGCCGATGGAAGGCAACGCCTTCATAGTTTATGGTAAAGCCAATTTCATTCTCTATACGGGACACGAAATCAGGCTTTCCTCTCAACACGCCGCATTCGAATCCAGCGAATTCATGTCGGCGGCCGAACTCTTCTACCCTGGCGTTGTATTCAAGAATGCCTCATCTGACGGGGAGTGTTCAGTTGAGACTTCGGATGAAGGGACGAGAATCCGCTGCCGTAATTTCACAAGAATAAATTGACAGAACGCAGTTTATAGGTGTGCGAATAACGGCTGGCGGCTCTCCAGACAAGCTTTTAGGTGCGTCTGCCGGGGACGGGATTTGAACCCGCGGCCTTCGGATTGCCCAGTTAAATCATATGAGTCCGACGCTCCGCCAGTCTGAGCTACCCCGGCACCGCTCACTGCTTCGGTAGTTCCTCGGGCACCTGTTCCCCCAGCTCTTCCTCCTCCCTTTTCTCTTCGCTTGTTTCGGCAGGCGCCGCTAGTTGCGGTGCTGGACCTTCGCTGGGTTCAACGGCTCCCTGAGCTGTAGCTTGAGTTTGACCTGTGGGAGAAGCAGGAAATGAGATGATTTCGCTCTTTCTGATTTCGACTTTTTTCATAGGTATGACAATCTTGGTCGCATTCCCTACTTCCTTCGACATGTCTCCGGAAACGATAGACTTAATGACATCCGGTAGAGACAGTGAGGCAATCATCTCTTTGAGCCTGTTTGTTGTAATATTTCTAATGGCTGTCTCCTGGGCAGCCTGAATACGTCTTTCAGTTACTATCATCGGTTTTATCCTTATCACGAAGCCATCGAGTGTGGTGGCATCAACCACGTGCTCGGTCTTCGTACGCTTTCGCCTGGTTAGTCTTCTGACATAATCATTGGTCAGTTCATGCCCGACAAACTGTGTCCTTATCTCGGTGCCCTTTACCTCTTTGGTTCTGAAGCGGAGCTTGATATGCATCTTGGAGAAATCACCTGTGAGATCCTGCACAGTGGCCTCTGTAACTCTGTTCATGAGTTCATTTGGATCGGCCGCAGGCGTTTCTCCGAGTTCGATTGAGTTGAAAACTTCTGGAGCATATATCCTGTACCAGTTCTTTTCCTTCCATTTGTCCTTGACCTTTCTCGTACCTCTGCTCTTTTCTGGCATTTCCGAAGCCTTACCCGGTCAGAATTCCCTTAATATAATAGCCTTTCCCATGCGAAGCATTTCTTTCAATGCACTTCCAATATCCTCATTTTCTGTTGGATGTCTGACACAATATAGCATTTGGCATTCAATAATAGTATAAATGTGCTGCATGATAGGGAATACAATGCAGACATCTGAACCGCCTAAACCTGACTGGCTGCGTATTAGTTTGAGGGTCAATGAGCAGTATGCGCAGCTGAGGCGTCGCTTGACGACACTTGGTTTGCATACCATATGTGAAGAGGCAAGATGCCCGAACGTTTTCGAGTGCTGGGGGGAAGGAACGGCCACAATTCTACTCCTGGGGGATACATGTACGAGGGGATGCAGATTTTGTGCAGTCCGCACTGGTAACCCTCATGGATTAATCGATAAACTGGAGCCAGAACGCGTCTCAGAGGCGGTAGCGGAGAGCGGACTGAGGTATGTCGTTCTGACCTCGGTTGACAGGGACGATCTACCGGATGGCGGTTCGTCACTTCTCGCTGAAACCGTCAGGAAAATCAAGGCTAGGGCTGACATAACTGTGGAGATGCTCATGCCTGACTTCAGATTCGACACGAGCGCACTTGACGCGCTAATCGCCTCGGGTGCGGATGTGCTTGCTCACAATCTGGAGACGGTGGAACGGCTCACACCGATTGTGAGGGACAGGCGGGCAGGATACAGGCAGAGCCTAGAAGTGCTGCGCTATCTAAAGGAGAGATCAGGAAGAATAACAAAGTCATCTCTCATGCTGGGTTTAGGTGAAAAGAGGGAGGAAATCATTGCTGCACTCAAAGATCTCAGACAGGCGGGAGTTGATGTAGTAACACTTGGCCAGTATCTGAGGCCTGGCAGGAAGTATCTCCCTGTAGCAAGCTACATACCACCGGAGACGTTTGAGGAGTACGGCAATCTGGCGAGAGAGCTGGGTTTCAGAATGGTCGCATCCGGTCCGTTTGTGAGGAGTTCGTATAGAGCCGGGGAGATATACCTTGCAGCGCTTGCCCATGGAACCGGTTTCAAGATGTAGAGGAGGAAGATTGATGAGGGAAAAGGTTGAACTGAAACATGGTGATATGTTACAGATTTTAGACAGTGAGGGAAACTGCAACGAGGAGTTGGAGCCTGATATAGGAAAAGACCTGTTGTTGCGCATATACAGAACGATGGTTACAGTGCGCACTTTTGAGAACATATCCATTGGTCTGCAAAGGCAGGGACGGATTGGCTTCTACATTGGAAGCGCAGGGCAGGAAGCGTGCAGCGTGGGTTCCTCTGCAGTGCTAGATGAAGAGGACTGGATTTTTCCCGCTTACAGGGAAACGGGTGCTCTGCTTATGAGAGGGGAGACGGTGTTGCAGCTTTTCCATCAGTTGTTCGGAACTGAGAAAGATTACAATAAAGGAAGGCAGATGCCCAATCATTTCAATTCGAAGAAGATACATGTGGTGACGCCTTCCAGCCCAATAGCAACGCAGCTGCCTCATGCAGTGGGGATGGCTATGGCGTCGAGGTATCTGGGCAAGAAGTCGATAGCACTCACATTTTTCGGGGACGGTGCAACCTCTGAAAACGACTTCCATTCCTCTATGAATTTTGCGGGTGTATTCAGAGCACCTGTGATTTTCCTCTGCCAGAACAACGGCTATGCTATTTCCCTTCCCACAGCCCGGCAGACTGCGGCTGAAACGCTCGCGCAGAAGGCGGTTGCATATGGGATGCCGTCGGAGCGCATTGATGGCAATGACGTGCTTGCAGTCTATGCTGCAACACAGAGGGCTGCAGAGAGGGCCAGGAAAGGGGGAGGTCCAACTCTGATCGAGGCAGTGACTTACAGACTCGGCCCGCACTCCTCCTCAGATGATCCAACGCGGTACAGGGAGGACGCTGAGCTGCAGGAATGGAAGCGCAAGGATCCTATTAGGCGTCTTTCACTCTACCTAAAGAAAAAGGGGTTCATTAGCGAGGCGGAGGATGCAAAACTGCAGGCAGAAGTCGAGGAAGAGGTAAGGAGTGCTGCAAAGACAGCCGAAAACACACCCAAACCCCCTGTTGAGAGCATCTTCGAAGACGTTTACGCCGAGATGCCATGGAATATTAGGGAGCAGATGGATGAAACGGTGAACAGATACGGCAGTGGTTACAGGGGGTGATCATATGACTTCAAGAACGCTTGTTCAGGCCGTAAATGATGCCATGGCCGTTGAGATGCAAAGGGATGAGCGCATTGTAGTGATAGGTGAGGACGTCGGTCGTGACGGTGGTGTCTTCAGGGCAACAGAGGGACTCATTGACAGATTTGGCGAAAAGCGCGTTATAGATTCCCCTCTCAATGAATCGGGCATAGTGGGTGTGGCCACTGGTATGGCCCTTTATGGTCTTAGGCCCATTGCCGAAATACAGTTCATGGATTTCATCTATCCCGCTTTCGATCAAATTGTCAGCGAACTCTCCAAGATACGATACAGATCTGGTGGCACATTCACCGCACCGCTCGTAATCAGGACTCCATATGGAGGGGGGATCAAGGGAGGGCTTTACCATTCCCAGAGCACCGAAGCCTTCTTCGCCCATCTTCCTGGTTTGAAGGTTGTCACACCCTCATCACCTTCGGATGCGAAGGGGCTTCTGATATCCTCAATACTTGATGAGGATCCAGTCCTTTTTCTGGAGCCGAAGCGCATTTACAGAACGGTAAGGGAGGAAGTGCCCGATGGCCATTATACGGTGCCAATCGGGAAGGCTAAGTCAGTTAGGGAGGGAAAGGATGTGTCGCTGATTTCATACGGCGCCTCCGTTCACGCCTGCATGGAAGCAGCCTCGCTAGCCGAAAAGGAGGGGATTTCTGTCGGAGTATTGGATCTGCGTACGCTCTCCCCGTTGGACTTGGAGGCGGTGCTGAAGGCGGCAGACACGGGTAGGGTAATCGTTGTCAATGAGGCACCAAAATTTGGCGGTTTTGCAGCCGAGATTTCGGCAATAATCGCTGAAAAGGCAGTGGACAGACTGCTCTGCCCAGTCTTTAGGGTGACAGGTTTCGATACACCCTTCAACTATGTTTGGGAGAATGTATACCTGCCGGATGAGGAACGGGTGCTTTACTACATCAAGAAGGCAATGGCTTATTGAGTGGGTCAACATGCAAAGGGAATTCAAACTGCCGGACGTCGGAGAGGGAGTTGCTGAAGGAGAGATAAGAAAGTGGCTTGTCCGAGAAGGGGACAATGTAAGGGAGTTCCAGCCTATCGCGGAGATAATGACAGACAAGGTGAACATAGAGATGACATCCCCCTTCACGGGCAAGGTTGTCAAACTTGCAGCACATGAGGGCGAGGTGGTTAAGGTGGGGCAGACAATACTGATATACGAAGCGGAAGGCGCTTCCGCTGAACAGACTCCACCTCCGAAGGCTGCACCCACTCAGATGCAACGGAAGGAGGCGGAGGTAGTCAGCTCCTCATCCTCTCAGACCGTCCGAGCATCTCCTGCTGTCAGAAAGCGTGCGAGGGAGCTCGGGGTTGATCTGACTCATGTCATCCCGTCGGATCCGTCAGGCAGGATAACTATGGAGGATGTGGAGCGAGCAAGCACATCATTGCCTGCGGCAGCCTCTGCACCCAAGTCTGCGCCTACGAGTGCGGAGAAGGAGACCAGGGTGCCTGTAGATGGCGTGAGAAGACGTATCTTTGAAAAGATGACTGCATCAAAGCGTAACATACCTCATTTCACCTACACAGATGAAGTGGACATGAGTGTGGTGGTGCAAGCAAGGGAATACTTTGCGGAAAAGCTCGGCATCAAACTCACGTATCTTCCATTCATTGTCAAGGCCCTCACGTCAGCTCTACGCGAATATCCAAAACTCAATTCAACATATGATGAGAAAGCTAATGAGATCGTGGTTAAGCATTATTACAACGTGGGGATTGCAGTTGCAACGGAGCAGGGACTCATTGTTCCAGTCATACATAATGCAGACGGGAAAGACATTGCTTCTCTCGCTAAGGAGATAGAGGATATGGCAGGCAGGGCGCGCTCGGGCAGCCTGCGCCTTGACGAGGTTCAAGGCGGAACAATAACCATAACTAATGTGGGTCCCATAGGAGGGCTCTTTTCCACACCTGTCATCAATTATCCGGAGTCCACGATACTCGCTGTCCATAAAGTGGAGAAGCGGGCTGTGGTAAGGGAAGGCAATGTCGTGGTGCGCGAGATGATGTATTTCACTGTTGCGTGCGACCATAGACTCATCGATGGTGCGGAGGCGGCTGCCTTTGGCAACAGACTAAAGGAGTATCTTGAGCATCCGTATGCGATGAGGCTGGTTTGAGATGGACTACGACGCTGTGGTGGTTGGTGGCGGACCAGGCGGATATCCATGTGCAATAAGGCTGGCTCAATATGGTTTGCGCACCGCACTCGTCGAACGTGCCACTCTCGGAGGTGAATGCCTGAATTTCGGATGCATTCCCTCTAAATCAATAATAAGGACAGCCCTTGAATACGAGCAGACCCGCAGACTTGTGAAGGAGGGTATACTAAACGGAGAGGTGGGCAGTGTTTCATGGGATGGGGTCATGAAACGAAAAGAAGCTGCGGTGCATAAGCTGACATCTGGCGTGGAGCAACTGCTCAAAGCGAATGGAGTGACAGTGATCCGGGGTACGGCGCGCTTCTCCGAAAAAGGGAAACTAGAGATCGACGGTCAGCCTACAGAGGCACGCAATGTGGTGATAGCTACAGGCACCACATTCGCCGACCTTCCTGCACTGAGATTTGACCATAAACTCATACTGGATGTTAGAGACCTGCTGCAGTCCAATAAACTACCTTCCTCTCTCCTCATAGTCGGTGGCGGATATATCGGGGCGGAAATGGGCCTTGCACTTGCTTCTTTAGGATGCAAGGTTACCATAGTGGAAATAATGGAACGGATACTCCCAGGCCTTGACAACGATGTCTTCCGCGTTGTTCAGAGGGGGCTGGAAGCTGCAGGTATGGTGATACATGCAGGTGCCACAGTCAAAAACGCTGTGCAGAATGGAAGTCAGGTCGAGGTCGAATTCGCGGGCGCGGCTTCGGGAAAACATCTCTTTGACGCAGTGCTCGTGAGCGTGGGTAAGAGGGCGGATACTTCAGCACTCAATCTCTCTTCGGTTGGAGTTGGAGTGGACGAGAAGGGTTTCATTAGGGTGGATCAACGGTGCTGCACCTCCGTCCCGTGGATATTTGCGGTAGGGGATGTCACCGGCCCTCCCTTCCTGGCGCACAGGGCTACATACATGGGAAAGGTGGCTGCGGGAGCAATTGCCGGGAAAGCAGTTGCTATGGATGCAGTAGTGCCTTCTGTCATATTCACAAATCCTGAGGTGGCAAGCGTAGGTCTCACGGAGGCTGAGGCCACCGCTCGCGGCTTGCATGTCAGGACCGCAAAGTTTCCATTCGCCGCTTCAGGCAGGGCTGTAACAATGGAGGAGACGGACGGCTTTGTGAAGATTGTTAGCGACGAACACGGGACAGTGCTTGGCATACAGATCGTGGGTCCGGACGCCTCGGAACTGCTGGGTGAGGCTTGCCTTGCTGTCGAGATGGGTGCTACGGTGGAAGATTTGGCTCTCATCGTGCACGCACACCCGACACTGCCTGAGGCTCTGGGAGAAGCGGCAGATGTTGCAGAGGGGTTTCCGCTAGATATCGCACCTGCCAGGAGGAAATGAATCGATGTATGTCGAGAAAAGGCGTTGTAATGTATTCGACGCCGGCCTCATGGAATATGGTGAATGCCTGGAGCTTCAGCATTCCCTGCTCTCATTGAGGCAAGATCACAGGATATGCGACACACTGATAATCACAGAACATCCTCCTGTTTACACATTCGGCAGGAGTTTCGAAGGTAAGCCGCCTGAACTCCCTTATCCTTCACATATTGTGGAAAGGGGAGGAGAGGGCACCTTTCACTGCCCGGGGCAGAGGGTGGCCTATCCGATAATGGATATTATGGAAAACGGCGTTGGGGTGAGGACGCTTGTATTGACACTGCTCAGCTCCGCTTCCGATGCCCTAAAGGCGGAGGGAATTGCAGCCGAACCAAAGCTTGACCCTGTTGGACTGTGGGTGGGGGGGAAGAAGATTGCGTCTGTAGGATTAGCTATCAAGCGTTGGGTGTCATTTCACGGAATAGCGGTGAATCTTAATAACGGGCTTGACGGCTTCGCCTATATTCAGCCTTGTGGACTCAGCTCGACTGTGATGACAAGCGCTTCACAACTCCTTGGAAGAAAGGTGGACACAGGACGATTTGTAAATAACTTCGTCTCTTCCTTCATGTCGCGTTTTGGCTTCGACGCCTATCTGCTCAGCGAAAAGGAGAAAGAACAGATGTTGCTTTCGATGCAAAAAAATAAAAACGTTATGCATTAATGCCACTCCTATGTTTCCGGTTCCCACTCGTTTCTTTGTAACGTCCGGCAAGGCCATCAGCAAAGTATCTGACCTCAATGCATTTGATCAAGCGCTCATATTGGCTGGTATTGGTGAGCAGAATCTTGTTTCTGTTTCAAGTGTTTTGCCTGTGGGCATAAAGAAGATCAGCCGCAGGGATCTGCCTAGAGGCATGATTACGCATTGCGTGCTCGCACAAATGAGGGGGGGTGAGGGCGAGACGATATCGGCTGGTGTAGCATACGGTTTCAGAGAAGACGGTCAGGGAGGATATGTGGCTGAAGGGCATATCCACGGCACAAAGAAGAATTTGAATCAAATCCTAGAGTGGAAGATGGATGAGATGGCAAAACTGAGACGCGTCCATTTCAAGCGCATCTATTATCTTACGGAGGAATTGGATATACCTCTGGATCATTACGGCGCGTGTCTTGCCTCGGTGGTTTTCACCTTTGACTGAAGTGGTTGTCGTTGTCTGTGGCGAGTGCGGTTTTGGAAGGATCGTGGAGAGGGGGAAGAAGACTACATCCTGTCCTCACTGCGGCAGCCGCTTCAAGATCGCAGATGCAAGGAAGTATTATGAAGGCAGCGACACACGTGTGGCAAGGGAATTGCTTTTCAGAATCAATGCCTCAGGTGTTCTTCCCAGCGAACATAGAAAGCATAAAGGAAAAGATGTCCTCTCTTTCCTGATGGAACACCACACCTTTGTTCTCGACGATTTTGCCGCTTACTTCGGACTGGAGAATATCGAGGCGAAACGCCGAATTGAGGCACTTATGAAAGAGGGGGCAGTCTATGTACACAAAGGTGTTTACCACAGCACCTTCAAATAACACGCTTTCTGGCAATGCCGTAGGTTTGTGGCCTGAAGGGCAGAATGCGCTTCGCCGAGTAGAAATAGACGACAATTGAGATAAGCAGCCCCGCAGCATCAAGGAGTGCAGTGAGTGTCGATGGTCTGAATAGGAATACGGGCAGCACAACAAGGTTGAAGACGAACTGAAGTATCACCGCTGTCACCAGTCCTATGGGTATGCGCCGTTCCTCTATGTAATAGCCTATTATGCTTCCCGTTGCACCGCCTATAAGTTCAACTCCAAATGTGTAGAGTAGAAGGATTGCTATCGCTTCCGGCGTGACACCCGCCTTACCGCCAAGCGACACACCGTACTGTCCTAGCGCAAAGCCAGCCGCAACGGCCGTTCCCAGAGCATATCCATAGTACCTTGAGGCTCCCATCTTTCTTATCCTTGGGAAATTGAGAATAACAAGCACTATCAGCTCCTGCACCAAGAGGAAGAGAATCAGCGAAATTATTCCACCAGCGATGTTGAGTGTCCTCACTTCTAGATAGTAGAATATGGTGCCGACGATTATACCCGCGGCCATTAAGCCGAAGACCCATCTGTCATCAAAGAGCGGTTGCGAAACCTTGGGGTATGTATAGCGTGCGAGTGAAAAATACATCAACGCCAGTGCAGGTCCAAAGGACAGGGCAACTATAGATGGAAAGAAAAAGGGGATCATGAGCACCTCAGAAATCCCAAAGTTTCTTCTGCATCTTCCTCTCCGAAAGATTTGAGACTTTTATGCCTATACGTCTCAGCTTACCCTCATGTTCTGAAAGGAACCGTTCGACGAGTTCGCCCATTACACCACTTATTGCCTCCCCACTGTCGGCAAATTCCTGTAATGTTTTGTTTTTAGATCTGATGCTCAGATCCTCAAGTATGCCTATAAATGAGACGGTCTTGAACATTTGATTGTCGGCTCTGACCATGGTCGCAACCTCATCCGCCATTTCGTTCGCGGCGCTCAATATGGTGTTTGCATCCCTCGTATCGCTTTTCAGCGTGACTATCTTGCCATACTGCTCCCTCTGTCTCTCCTTTACAGCTTCGTCATCGATGCCCCTGCTTGCATTGTAGAGCCAGATTCCCATCGAACTGCCAAACTTCGACTGTAGTGTATAGAGATCCATCGATCTCAGCTCACTCACAGTGTGTATACCCATTTCATTTAGCTTTGCCTCAGTGACCTTTCCAACGCCGAATATATCACCGACCTGCATATCCTCAAGGAATTTTTCATTCTCCTCCTCACGTACAAGCGTAAGACCGTCGGGCTTTCTGAATCCAGCAGCCATCTTCGCCATCAGTTTGTTGCTTCCAATGCCGACTGAGCAGGTGAGTCTCTCAGCCTCGAGTATCTTTTTCTTGATGTCCTCGGCGATCGCAACTGCCTTCCCATAGCTAATGTCGTGCATCTCGATGTATGCCTCATCAACACTCGCCTGCTCGAAAATGCTGCTGCAGGAGCGCAGTATGGCCATAATTCTCATGGACACAGATTCGTAGTAGTCCAGATCGGCCTTAATGAATTCAACCCTTCCTGCAGCTATACGTTTGGCTACAATTATGGGAAGGCCGGATTTCACACCAAGTGCCCTTGCAGCATAGTTTGCTGTGGAAACTGCGCCGCTATCTTCGGTTCTACCGGAGTAGATGCACACCGCAACAGGCTTGTCTCGCAGTTCAGGCTTTCTGACCTGCTCGCACTGCGCATAGAAATAATCCAGGTCCACGTGGAAGACTATTCTTTTTCTCGTGAGGTCGTCGGACTGTTGGCTCATCCTTAACCTTCCCTGTCCTGCATTCTCTTCCTCATATTCTTTACAGCAGGATGCTCCTCATTGACCCTGAACACTGTGAATTTGTTCACATCACCCGCTCCTTCAGGCACAGCTATTTCCCTCATTTCAGTGAGCAGTATATTCCGCTCCACCAGTGACTGAAACACTTTCTTTCTTTCAAGATGGCTGAGCTCTGGAAGTGCTTTCGCGAGTCTGTCGACCAAAAATGCACCCAACTTTACAGAGCCAAACTTTTCTTTATACTGGTCGAATGCATCTATCGCCGCCTGCAATGCCTTTCCTTCTTCCTCAGTGAAGTCGCTTGTTTCCATCACTTCTTTTGTAACATGCTGACCTATCCCTGTTTCCGCCTCTCCAGTGATCTTATATGTGGATGGATCTGCGTAGAAATAATTCCCCTCACCGACCAGTTTCTTCAAGTCGCCGCTCAGTGTCTCCCTGAACCCAATGAAGTAAAGTGTTTTCCCCCGTTCTCTTGCGCGCAGGGCCACAGGCATATAATCCCTGTCTCCTGCTAAAATTGCGACTGTTTCAATGTCAGGCCTTGTCAGTATGACCTCCTGAACGGCTAGAGAGAGTTCAATATCTGCGCTGTTTTTGTATTCAGTGGAAAGAACATCTATTATCCTCACTCCCATCTTTTGCAGCTCCTTTTTTACCTCTGATAGATTGCTCCAGTCGGCAAATGCCTGTCTTATGATAACATCGTGTCTCTTTTCGAGCAGTTCCAGTGTGCTGTCGGTGATTGCAATGCAGGCGCTGCTGGCCTCGTCATATGAAAGGCCGTATGTGTTTGTGAGTGAGAAGTAGAAATTCTCCAGATCAATAAAGACCGCAGCCGCTTTTCTTCCGTCCATGCCATATGTACCGCGGTCATTTAATTAAATTGTAGCAGCCAAGACAATGCTATGCGCGTCAACTGTAAAATAGTTGTATGCTGAATGAGGCGACGAATGAATGACAGATATTTCTACGGTGATGACGGACCATACAGGTATCTGCCGCGCGGCATGCATTTCAGCAGGAGAGAAAAGCGGGAGATATTGGTGGCAGTGGTTGCGCTCATAGCAGCCTTCATGCTTCTGTATGGAGTGCATGGTTATGTCACTCCCTCAAGCCTCCTCCTCTATCTGGGCGTTGCCGTTTCTGCAGCCCTTACCGGTTTCCTGTTCCATGAATTGATGCACAAGTATTTCGCACAGCGTTTCGGTGCGTGGGCTGAATTCAGATATTCACTCTGGGGGCTGTTCCTAGCGCTAATCACGGCGTTCATTGGCATACTTTTTGCAGCCCCTGGAGCGGTTTACATTAGTGGTACGCTTGACAGGAGGGAATATGGTATAGTGAGTGTGGCTGGGCCCATGACCAACACCTTCTTCTCCTTCCTCTTTCTACTGTTTGCTGGGGCGTTCCATGCATTTGCAGGCATTTTCACTTTCCTTGTTGCGGTATCCTTTCTTGACGGGATACTAGCGGTGTTCAACATGCTGCCTATACCACCACTCGACGGATCAAAGGTTCTCAGATGGAATCCAGCTATCTACGTTATATGCCTCATACTACCGCTGATTCCAGTTGTGTTTTTAGCCTCAACAGGTCTTGTACCTATTTGATGGCTGTAAAAATTAATTAAGTCCTGTTTCTACTGGAAGCTGTGAAGAAGCGGCTTGTCTTCCTCGGACCTCCAGGGGCAGGAAAGGGTACACAGGCGTTTATAGTTGCGGAAAGATACCATCTGGCGCGTATCTCAACAGGGGATATACTGAGGGATGCCATACAGGTAGGGTCAGAGCTCGGTGTTCTCGCAAAGCAGTATATGGATAGCGGTACACTGGTACCTGACGACCTGGTCAATGCACTGCTTCGCGAGAGTCTTCAGGGACAGCGCAACGGCTTCATTGTAGACGGTTATCCGAGAACCATAGAGCAAGCACGTTTTCTTCAGCAGATGGCCAACATAGAGATGGTGGTATATTTCGACGCACCTGAGGACATTTTGGTCAAGCGTATCATTGGAAGACGCATCTGTCCGAAATGCAATTTTGTTTACAACATGATTGAGAGCCCACCTGCGAATGACAATCTGTGCGACCTTGACCACTCCCCTCTGATCCACAGGGCAGATGACACTGAGGAAATTGCAAGGAAGCGTATCAGAACCTTCTGGGAAAAGACTGCAAGGCTCGTGGATTTCTATTTTGAAATGGGTATACTTGCAAAGGTTTCAGCAGGGAAAAAGAAGGATGAGGTCACGGCTGAAATCGAACAGGCTATGAACACGACAGCGGACTGAGCTTCGCTTTGGCGTCTATGTGTGACTGTGCAGGAACCACATGTCTCATCGCAGGAGCGGTTGTTGGTGGCATACTCCTGCATATGATGAAATTCAATATGATTTTGCGAATCACAGTTACTCTTTTATATAGCTCCCGGTTAATGTTGCGGACATGAAATGGAAGTTGATTCTGTCCGCTTTGTTTGCGGCACTAATGCTCCTGTCGGGCATGTATGTGGTGGCGTTTCCGGTCTCCCACCAGCAACCGGCCGGCTACGCCTTCGCGAATGCATCCGCGGGAACGCATGTTGCAAAATCGACTGCACCATATAGTGGAAAATTGAGCTCCGCACTTGAACAAAATGCGGTCTCAAACAGCCCGGCTTTGAGAGCTTCATCTTATATACAGACAGCACAAAAGTACAATCTTCCGCTTAAGTATCTCTACATACCTGCATCCTACAAGCGGCCCGACATCAGGAATGGCCTTGTGCTTCCCGGCTATCCCCAGTCTCCTGCGCCGATGGGCATAGGCTCTTACGGCCTGATGAATGAGTCCGGGACAATGGTTGCTGCCCCTTACACCTCCAAAGGCTTCAACGCCACACTCAACCTTACGAGCCTCCAGCCCTTCCTGCTTTCCAATGATGCGCCCAGCAGCGTTAGCATACAGCTGAATGCAGTAACCTATGACACGACCCTCTTCGGTGTGCCCGCATATGATTTCTGGACGCAGAATGTCGCTTTCTATTCCGCAAGGCAGCATTATGTGGAGTTCATAGACAACATATGGAACTTTTCCAGCCCTGCGATTCTGATGAGCAGCAATGCCATATACTCGCACACTGCGTTTCGTTCTCCCTACCCCACGGCATACATCGGTATAGGTCCGACATACACCAATGTTTCCACGCCTTTCAACCTCAGTCTTGTTTTGGAAACGGCAGTTGTGGGCGGAAGAGACACCGTTTTCTTCAATTATTCTATGACATACACCAACCTTTCTTCTCACAAACTACAATTCATCAGCGGGACATTCGATCAGGTTGAGTTCAATTCCACCACTGGCGTGCTAGGCTACAGTGCACCGCCCACCGATTATCTGGTGACACCCCAGTTCGTTACACCCACAGGCTTTATTCCCTGGGACGCCGAGATAATGATCGGTGGGCCGGGCGGG
>JAVZQA010000020.1:0-17673 GCA_038881315.1 Methanomassiliicoccales archaeon | reverse complement strand
TCCGCCTCAAGCATTGCCGGTCCTGCGGTCATACTCAGTTGGCTTGTCGGTGGTATTCTTGTGATGTTTATAGCGCTAAACTACGCAGAAGTATCGGGCATGCTACCCAGAACGGGTGCCATAGTAAGATATCCACACTTCACCCATGGGAGCTATACAGGCTACATACTCGGGTGGACATACATGCTTTCCGCTGTCACCGTTCCCACGATTGAGGCGGAAGCGGTTGTTGGATATATTGCAAGCTACTACCCTGCAAAGCTTCCGCCTATCTCTACCACAGTGACCAACATACTTTCAACATCACCTGGGCATGCCGTTACCGTCCTTACACCCTTCGGAATCGCTCTTTCATTTCTGCTGATTGTCTTCTTCTTTGTACTGAATTACTTTGGCATAAGATTCCTAGGGAAATTCAACAAGTATGCGACATACTGGAAAATACTGATACCGGGCCTGACATTCATACTGCTACTGCTTGCATTTCACGCATCCAATTTCACCCTCTATCATGGCTTTGCCCCTGAAGGGTACGCGAACGTTTTCCTTGCAATTCCAACCGCTGGAATAGTGTTCTCGTACCTCGGCTTCAGACAGGCGCTGGAATATGGAGGAGAGGCCAAGAGACCTCAACACGATGTCCCCCGTGCAACGATCTATTCCGTTCTGATAGGAATTGTGCTCTACACGGTGCTCCAGATCGCATTCACAGGTGCAATAAACTGGGCCGATATCAAGCTAGTAAACTCTAGCGGCGTCGCAACTGGACCCATAACACCGGGGGACTGGGGCGCACTGGTGTCATCGACATGGGCAAGCGGTCCATTCTATAATGCGCTGACCGCGTCAGGGATAGGTGCATTGGGGGCATTTGCACTCGTGCTGCTCATCGACGCCTATATATCCCCTTCAGGAACAGGCTGGATTTACATGGGAACAGGCACCCGCACATTCTATGGTCTTTCAGCTGATGGATATTTCCCCAAATTCTTCCAGAGACTCCACGAGAAGTACAGAATTCCATGGATAGCGCTTATAGCCTCGCTAGTTGTTGGTGTGATCTTCCTACTGCCGTTCCCTAGCTGGTATCTGCTTGTCGGATTTATCTCATCGGCAACCGTGTTCACATACATGATGGGCGGGATTGCACTCAAAGTGTTCCGTCGTACAGCTCCTTCGCTCAAAAGACCATACAGACTCCCTGCTTCTGCCATTCTGGCCCCAATAGGTTTTCTAGCTGCTGCACTGATAGTATATTGGTCAGGCATTGAACTTGTCACAATACTTGCGTTTGCAATTTTCGCCGGCATACCTGTCTACATGATGTTGTATGCACCGAAGCGCTTTGGCTTCAGAAGGAGCCGGATGTTCCCTGCTGGCGTAATATTCTGGGCAGTCCTACTTGCACTGTTCTATTATGCCTATGCATTCGTGCTTGTCCCGGGACAAAAGGAAACCACAACCGGTGTGCCGCTGTCTTCCTCGCTAGTCACCTCATTCGCAATACTGATGGTGCTCCTGGCCGTGCTCATTCTTGGCGGAACCTATCTGATGGGCAGAGTCGCACCTTCTGATAGGAGGAAGGAACTCTATTCCGCCTACTGGCTGCTGGTGTTCACACTGGGAATAATGCCCATTTCATTCTTCGGTGCCTTCGGCTACGACACCTTGGTAGCATTCCCCTACGACAACATTGTTGCGATCGTGTTCGGACTCATCATGTTCTATGTAGCAGTGAACAGTGGGTACCAGACAGAGGATGTGACTGCCATACTATCCACTGAAGGAGTGCCCATTGTGCCTGAGGCGGCCGGCGCATCCGAGGAATGAGCAGAAATCATTTAGTTGGAGGGGCTGATACCCCTCCATGGATTGTTTTGAACGTTGCAATGAGGTGTATGGCGGTCCCGAACGCGCCCCCAATCGCGCCTTCATGCACGCGATGGGGCTTTCAACGGCACAACTGGGAAAACTGGTGGGTGTGGCCGCAGCATGGAGCGAAGCTGGACCCTGTAACATTCATGTGCTGTCTCTAGCCGAAAAGCTGAGGGAAGGCATCGCCTTTGGTGGCGGAACAGCCCGCATTTTCACCACACCAGTGGTAATTGACGGGATTGCCATGGGCACGAGCGGCATGAAATATTCTCTGATGAGCAGGGAGATAGTAGCAGACACGGTGGAGCTTTCGGTTAACGCTCATGGATATGCAGGTTTCGCAGGTATTTCCGGATGCGATAAGACCACCCCTGGGATTATGATGGCCATGGCCAGGCTGAACCTGCCTTCCATAATCATGTACGGAGGCACAACCATGCCTGGCAATTATAGAGGGAGAGAAGTGGCCATAGGAGAGGTGTATGAGGCTGTCGGGGAGTACAGCGCTGGCACCATAACAGTACAGGAGCTTGAGGAGATGGAGAACCTCGCCATTCCGACTACAGGAGCATGTGGAGGTCTATACACGGCTAATACAATGGCCATGATGACCGAAGCACTCGGTCTCTCGCTGCCCGGGAGTGCTTCTCCCCCCGCAGTGGATGCCGCAAGAGGAAAGTTTGCAGCGGAGACGGGCAGGACATTAATGCGCCTGCTTGAGAATGGTGTACGTCCAAGAGACATCCTCACCTTTGAGGCCTTCGAAAATGCGATAACGGTTCTCATGGCCACAGGCGGTTCAACGAATGCTGTCCTTCATCTGCTTGCGATTGCATCTGAAGCAGGTGTAAGCCTTACACTCGATGATTTTGAGCGCATTTCAAGAAGGACACCTGAAATTGCAGATATGAAACCAGGGGGGAGGTTCGCAATGGCTGATCTCCATGCAGTTGGCGGCCTTCCTCCACTTCTCAAGAGGCTTCTGAAGAAGGGAATGCTGCATGGTAATGTTCTAACGGTTACGGGCGAGACACTTTCTCATAATTTGGAAAGTATCAGAGATTACGGTAAACAGGAAATAATAACCGATCTGAAATCCCCGCTTCGGCTGGAAGGGGGTATCCGCATCCTCAAGGGTTCGCTTGCACCTGATGGAGCGGTGGTCAAAGCTTCCGCCTCCGAAATGCAGAGATTTGAAGGGAGGGCGAGGGTCTTTGATGAGGAGGAAGCGGCGTTCACAGCCATCAACAAGGGAGAAGTGTCTAAAGGAGACGTTGTGGTAATCAGATACGAAGGTCCAAAGGGGGGGCCAGGGATGAGAGAGATGCTCACGGTGACAGCGTCCCTCGTCGGCAGGGGACTGGGAAGAGAGGTTGCCCTGATCACCGACGGAAGATTTTCCGGTGCAACACGCGGCCTGATGATAGGGCACGTGTCACCCGAAGCCTATGAAGGTGGTCCAATAGCACTTGTCGAAGATGGGGACAGGATTAGGATAGATGTCGATGAAGGGAAGGTTGATCTGCTCGTCAGCGAAAGTGAACTGAAACAGAGAGCGGCAAGATGGAGAAGACCGAAGAGGAAACTGACTGGGCTGATGATGCAGTATGCTTCATTGGTGACGTCCGCATCACAAGGCGCAGTCCTTTCAAGAAATGAGGAGTGACTTACCTCCTTTCCAGATCCTCCCCGCCAAGAAAGATCCCCTGAACCCTTGAATAGAGTTCCTCAAGACCCGTGTACTCCTTTGCAGACACCGGAAGGAGTTCGGTGTAAGCACCTAGTTGGCGCAGAGAGTGGAAGAGTTCCACGTTGAATGGCTTCGACCCCTTAGCATCCTGATCTAACAGGTCTGAATAGAGTGCTTCATCATCTCTTGACCACAACATCATTCTTTCAAGCTCCGTCGCCTCAACAACGTCCGTCTTTGATAACACGTTTAGCGCAGGTATGGGCAACCTGAAATTGACACTGGCGAATAGGAGTGCGGAGGAGAGAAAACCTGAAGGTGTCTTACAGATGGCTGGGTCGCTTACGAAGGCAAGGACAGACTCATCCACACCCAGCTTCTCCACCACCATACGGCCGGACTGTCTGTAGGCGAAGAGTTCCATCTGACCTGGTGTGTCCACGATCAGGAAATCCGTTTCCAATTTTTCCATTGGTTCAAGCACCTTGTTCATATTCAATGCGACAAGGTCAGAGGCGACAATCTGGGCACCGTTAGGTCCAAGGCCGTACTCCTTCATCACCTCCTCCAGTTTGACCCAATCTCTTATGTCTATATCGGCGTCGTATGCCAGTTCATCCACACCTGGATCTAGATTCATTACTGATGCGTCATACCCGTTATCGGTCATCCAGTCAGCAAGTGCGGCAGTGAGGGTTGACTTACCTGCACCTGCAGTTCCTGCGAGCACTATCTTATTCATTCCGTTTAGTGTAGAGTTGATGCCTATATTATTTATGATGCTGTTTGAACGCTCTTGGTCCCCTCAACAGCGGTGCTCATACGTCTGCAAACAACTGCTCCAACCATGTAGAGGGAGGATAGGGTTAGACCGATTATGCTCTCGATAAGTCCGCCTGTCACGCCAGGGGACAAAATGAGCGCTATTATGAATGATACCATCACTCCGTATCTCCAGTTCTCGAGCCACACCTTACCCTCCACGAAACCGAACCTGGTTAGTGTGATCATAACCACAGGCAATTCGAATGAAATGCCGAAGCTAACCATGAAACCGATGACGATTGTAATGAATGATCTGATTGAAACATAGGCGAGTATACCAAGCGAATCGGTGTAGAGCTTAACCACGAGAAGAAGAACAGGAACGACAATAAAGTAGGCAAAAAGCGCGCCTGCGATGAAGAGCAGGAGGGCAGGAATTATGAAAACGCGCATCTGCTTCCGCTCTGAAAAATACAGTCCGGGTGATACGAACTTCCATAGTTCGGTTAGTATGACAGGCATCGAGAAGATAATTGCGAAGAGAACAGAGACCTCAAGGGAGGAAAAGATGGCGTCAAATGCTCCCACATTGATTATGGTGAGACCATGTGGCACTTCGTTGAAAATAAAATAACGCACAACGATTGCGGAAAAACTATTGAGGAAACTCGGAACAATTACAGGAAATGAGGAGAGAGTGTGTGAACCGAATAGCGGCAGAGTGATTGTCACTGGCTTGAAATGCACATACCCCGGGCCGAAAATAAAGAAAATCGCAATGAAAATGACAAGCGAAAGCATGATCCTGCGCAGCCTCATGCCCAATTCACTCAGGTGCTTCATCATTGGGCCCTGGAGTAGGAGCGAGAAATCAAATCCGGACTGCGCCATTGGTACACTTCAGGCTGAGTATGCACAGCGCCATATCATAAATATTGGCGTAATGTGCCCGTTCGACCTATTGTGATTGAGCGCATCTCAACTGCAGTATCTATCAATTGAAAATAGCAACGTATTTATTCCATATTCGGTTAGGTTTGGCGAAAATACGGGCGCTGATCTTGGGAGCACTGGTAACGTGACAGAGAACGCTACTGAGGGATACGGGACCCGCAATGTTTACAGCACTGTAAAAAGATGGCTTTTCACAACCAACCACAAGGATATTGGAATACTCTATCTGTTCACATCGCTCGCTGTCTTTTTCATTGCAGGTTCCTTCGCGCTGACAATGCGCACACAGTTATTCTATCCGAACAACACCTTCATCGGTCCAGCGGTTTATAACCAGCTCGTCACCACCCACGGACTCTTGATGGTGTTCTTCTTCATAAGCGCCTTTGCTTTTGCATTTGCAAACTACTTCGTACCTATCCAGATCGGAGCAAAGGATATGGCCTTCCCTCGTCTAAATGCACTGAGCTACTGGCTGTATCTCTTTTCTGTCGTTCTTTTCCTGAGTGGCTTTGCATTTCCTGGCGGCAATATAGCTGGTGGCTGGTACATTTACCAGCCATTGAACAGTATACAATATTCACCGCAGATTGGAGAGAACGCAGCGATACTTGGTCTTATCATGCTATGTTTCTCGGTCATAGTGAGCACAGTCAACTTCGCTGCAACCATTACACTGAAGAGGGCCAAGGGTTACGGATGGAGGGACCTGCCCATGTTCACCATTTCAATCATGTTCACCATCATGATGATGTGGCTGGCCTTCCCGGTTGTCATGACAGATCTAATCCTACTTTATCTGGGCAGGACAATAGGCTCTTCGGTCCTCTTTAACGAAACTGGAGGAGCCCTGCTCTGGCAACATCTGTTCTGGTTCTTTGGTCACCCCGAAGTTTATATTGTCTTTCTGCCGGCACTCGGTATAATGTATGATACTGCAAGTCTCTTCTCCGGCATGCCGATTTACACCAAGAAACTGATGATCGGTGCATTCGCAGTTGAAACATTGCTTAGCTTGACCGTGTACATGCACCACATGTTCATGACTGGCACTAATCTCTTCTGGCTTAATGTTTCATCTGCAAACACGCTCGCAATAGGTATCCCGGCTGGAGTGCTTGTGCTTGGTGAAATCACAACCAAGATAGACGGTGTTTTCAAACTTGAGACGCCTGCACTTTTCACTGTGGCCGCGGTGATTTCCTTTATAATTGGCGGCTCAAGTGGCATATTCCTTTCTTCAATTGCGCTCGATTCCGCACTCAACGGTATGTACTGGGTTGTCGCCCACTTTCATTACATTTTCGTGGGCACCATACTCTTTGGCATCTATTCCGGTCTTTATTACTGGTATCCAAAAATGTTTGGGAGGATGTACAGCGAGAGACTCGGAAAAATACACTTCGCCATCTCGTTCTTTGGGATGAATCTGCTCTATTTCCCCATGTTTTTGATGTTTAACATGCCCAGGCGTTATTACACATATGCACCCGGGCTTGGTCTTACACTACCCAACCAGCTTGCAACAATAGGCGGCTTTATCTTTGGTCTGGCCCAGCTGATATTGATATTCAATATGATATACTCCAAGTACCGCGGCCCGGTGGCATCGGCCAACCCATGGGGTGGTTGGTCATATGAATGGCTTGTGCCAACACCAGTGCCAGAGTTTAATTTTACCGGCACACCTGTTGTAGAGGGCAACAGGCTGCTTATACTGAATGAGGAGAAGCACGAAGAAAGGCACGCACCCGGAAGCCATCTGAGCATGTGGCCTCTTACGATTTCCCTCGGTGTCTTCCTGACATTCCTCGGAATGACTGTTGATCAAGCGGGATATGGTAATGAAGTTATGGCCCTGGGGCTGATAGTGTTTGTGATATCGGCCCTCGGATGGATGATAGACGATATGCACGACGCCTTCCCGATTGTAGAACGCGATGATGATCCGAACAAGGAGACATGGCCATTCCGCAATATGGACAGCCGCAGGCTTGGCATGTGGGTATTCGTAACTGGGGACGTGTTCGTATTCCTTGCGGTTCTTTCATCGACTATGTTCATAGACCTACAGGCTGCCTATTTCAAACTGCCGGATCCGCCTGCGATTGAAAGCATGAATACCTTCCTCGTTTACCTGATACTGCTGGTAGCAAGCGTTATTTCACTCTATGCGGCAGTGCGTGCATCCCGTTACGGCAACAGAGCGCGCGTCATTGGTTCGCTCGCATTGGGCATAGTCTTTGCAGCCACATACATTGCACTCGTGGTCTTCGACTGGGGCTCACTCGCGTCAAGGGGAATGGGATTCGGCGCGATGTCTTCCAACCCGATCCTCTCATTATTTTATGATGCGACCTTCATACACGTAGCACATGTTGCTGCTATTGTGGCAATAATGCTATTCTTCCTGATTAAGGCAGCCAGAGGCAAGTTCTCCATTGGGACGGTGCCATCGAGTCTTGCATCCCTGTTTTATCTGTGGGCCTTGATAGCGATTGCAGGAATTATCATCACGGGAGCGTTTGTGTTGGTATGAGGTGTTAGAAAATGGAAAAGGAAGGAAAAGGGCAGGGGAAGGGCATGATAAATGACAATCTCGTCATACTGCTTCTTATTGTTTTCACATTGATGATTGGTGCCTGGATGTTTGTGAATATGTACATGGGAAGGTGGATCTGATGCTCGACCCCCTGGCAGTTTCGGTCACCTCAGCCGCCTGGACTCGGCTATTCAACCTGTATTTCATAATTGGTTTCGTCCTAAGTGCGATTTTTGTTGCATGGGTTATCTATCTTGTCGTATCCACTAGGGCAAGACCCGGAAGGGAATCCACAGGCAACATAAAACCCGGTGTAATCCCGTCGGCAGAGAGAGGGAGACGCAGGAACGTGGTGTTTCTTGTCGTTTTCCTGGCGGTGGTGTTCTTTGGCCTTTACATCTATCAGCTCCCCACAACCTATTACGTAAAGACGGTTCCTAAGAATGTTTCAAATGAGCTTGTCATAGATGTTTACGCACAGCAATGGTCATGGACCTTTCACTATCCTAACGGCTACAATGTGACAGGTGCGGAAACGATAAAGAATTATACGATAGAATTTCCCATAGATACCGTCATAGTGTTCAGGGTGACGAGCAGGGATGTTATGCATGAGTTCTCAATACCCTCTTTCGACATAAAGGTCGATGCCTATCCCGGTGTATGGAATACTGCATGGACTAAGGTGGAACAGACGGGCACATACATAGTCTTCTGCACCGAACTTTGTGGTCTTGGGCATGCGGACATGTGGGCAAGGCTGCATTTCGTATCCCCCTCACAGTACCAATCGTGGATTTCAGCTCAATGATATTCATTAGCATTGCAACATGGGCCTGAAAAATGGAGTTATTAATTAGCCCACACATTTACGGGAACCTGTCTGCGAGGGTAGCCAAGCCAGGTCAAAGGCGGCAGACTCAAGATCTGCTCTCGAAGGAGTTCCACGGTTCAAATCCGTGCCCTCGCATAGAACACGCTGTGCAGTGAACAGGGAAACGTGATTATACGTGAAAGGGATGTAATCTTGTGCCTCGCGTGAAACAAAAGAAGGAGTTCATTCCCGAAGTACCTACAAGTGTACCTGTGCGGGAAAAGCTTGTTTTTGAGCCTTCGGATGTAAAGGCGGATTTTAGCTCTGACATAGGCTTTCCTGGGGAGCCGCCATATACGCGTGGGACGTCGGCAGACGGTTACCGTTCCAAGGACTGGGTTGTGATGCACTATCTTCACGCACCCGAACCAGCGTCAAACAGGCCGCTTCTGACCATGCTGATTCAAGAAGGAATTGGAGTCGCGGGGATCCAGCCTGACACCTCTTGCAGGGCAGGAAAGGACACAGGAGGATTCGGGGATGGGATTCTGCTAACCTCTAAACGTGACTTCCTTGCCATTGCAGGCAGAAGTAACCTGGGGAGTATTGCACTGCGCCTCGACGGAGGAGCCATGTTGCCTGCGCTTTCCGCCCTGTGCCTTTCGTCAGGGAACCTGACGCAACTACATCCACTGATTGATCCATTTTCCGACGATCTGCTCACCCGCTGCCTTCTTTCACCGACGGCAAGGCTAGACCTGAGTGGCAAAGCACTTGACCATATGCTGAAGCAAGGGGTTCTGGGAAAAATAGTGTTCAGCGCGTGGAGAATTGGAGAGGTTTCCTTTTCCCCCGCTCTGCAGCTTGCATATGCTGCCTTTAATGCGCAGTTGTATCTGCGTATGCTTGAAAAGCGTGGGTATGAAATTAAAAGGCTCCTCCCTATCGTGGAATTTGAACTGCCTGTTTCAGAAAATTTTCCACAGGAAGTTGCTAAATTCAGAGCTGCAAGAAGATTTCTTTATCGGACTTTCAAGAGTATAAATGAGGATGGTGCTCCTCCACACCTCTTTGCGAGGGGGACAATCAATGAGTTCACGGAAGAGCAACAACAGAATAATGCAGTCCGATCCACCATACAGTGCATGGCAGCGGCGGTAGGGGGAGCGGAGGGCATAGCTATCGGTGAGCCCACTGCCCGCTCGGGAGAAGGCGGTTGGAAAGATGTCCGCTACGCAATCAGAGCCCAACAGATAGTGGCGCACGAGGCGAATGTAGGTCACACAACAGATCCGGCCGGTGGCTCATATTACATTGAGGCAAAAACAGAGGACTATGCAAAACAGGCTGAAAGCATATTCCACTCCATGCTGGAGGACGAGCCATTTGAGGCGTTTGTGAATTACATAGCCGCGCCGCTCCTTGAGCTCAGGGAGAGGCAGAAAACTGAGCTTGAGGAGGGCACATCCATAAGAGTAGGGGTCAATCTGTTTAGAGAAAAAGGAAGGAGAAGCAGGCGAGGGAGTGGACCAAAATACATAAAACCTCAGTCTGCTCGAAATTACCGACCAGTGGATTTGGAGCCCAAATCCATGGATGAGATGGTTGCCTTCTTCAAACGCGGCGGAACATTGTGGGATGTATTCGATTCAAACAGATGAATCACAAATGTAAAAGGTGCCCGACTCACGCACCGTAACTTCATCACCCCTGGCCACTTTGCCCATGGCTCTGCACACAACTTGCGCACCAGCATCGAGAGCCACGAGACACAGCATGATGCCTTCCTCCATACCCTCCTGTGGGGAAAAAAGGCATGTTACTGCAATCACCCTTCCCCGCCCATCGTCCATTTGCTCCATCGTATTCTTTCCGCACACATGACATCTCTTTTCCGGAGGAAGCGAAACCGCACCACAATCACATCTTCCAAGTAGAAGCAGAATCACACCTCCAGGATGGTAACAAAATTATTTGATGCCGCGCCGCCGATGCTCAGGCTCAGAGCTCGCCTTCCTTCTGTTTTTGCATAGTCGGTGCCTGTCAGTCTGTAGTATATTTCTACCATTTGTGCAAGTCCCGAAACGGACACTGGATGTCCCCTTGACTTTAGCCCACCGGACAAATTTACAGGGATGCTTCCCTCGGGTGAAGTTTCGCCGTCCATTGCCGCCTTAAATCCCTGCCCTTCCTCGCAGAAACCCAGAGCCTCTGTTTCCATTATTTCAAAGGGGGTGAAGGCATCATGGAGCTCGGCAAAATCTATATCTCCGGGAACTATCGATGCACCGGCATAGGCATCCCTTGCTGCTGCGCTTACAGCCCTGAAAGCCCTCTCCCCTGGGCGACTGAATGCACTCATGGTGTCACAAGCATGTCCCATGCCTGAAATGCGCACCCCACCTTTTCTGGTCAGCAGGATTGCAGCTGCACCGTCACTCACAGGCGCACAGTCTAGAACGCGCAACGGAGATGAAACAATCCTTGATTTTTCATAATCCTCGGCAGTAACATTCTTCCTTATGTGGGCATAGGGATTGGAAAGACCATTTTTGTGATTTTTTATGGATACACTCATAAGCGATTTTTCATCTGCGCCATACTTGGCGCTGTACAGCGACCAGAGTAGCGCTGCCACAGATGGCATCGTGCAGCCTGCATCTCTTTCATGAGGAGGCAGCACGGAGGCGAAAAATGCAGTGGCCTCAGGAGATCTCATACGCGTCAAATTGTCCGAGGCAATCGCAAGCACACTGTCGTATCTACCACTGCAAAGCAGAAAGGAGGCGAGCTGAACCAAGGCTGCACCAGAAGATGATGAAGTGTCAACTTGAAAGGAAGGGCAGTCTGACAATCCGAGTTCCCCCGCAACAGCCGCGGACGCATTTCCCTGTCGATCAGAGTTCATGCATGACATACTCGCGAAGAGTATGATGTCCGGTCGGACGGTGATGCGTGAGGCACATTCATACGCCAGTTCCACGGCCCCCTTCCCCTTCTTTCCAAAGGGTATCATGGAAGCATCACTGACAAAAACGTCTGCCAAGGTCAGCCCCCTCACAGCACGTTCGAGTGTAGAGAGGCAGGATGCAACATGCCTGCAATTATCATTAGCAGCAGAAAGATCACCATGTAAATTACAGTGAAATGGAAGGCATCGAGGAATTTCCTCTCCTCCCGCCAGAAGAGGCCGTTGAGTGAAATCAGCAGCATTGCTGCGTCCAGGACGAAGAGAGGGATTATCAGCAGCTGGTCGAGATGAAGTTCGAAGGCCAGACCAAGGGTGACTATGACGGTCAGGGAATTGTACGCTAAAGCCAATTTAGACACATGGCTCCTTTCCCTACGTGTCGGAAGCACTGGCACCCCTGCCTTACCATAATCCTCTCTGTAGTATGTGGACAAATACCAGAAATGCCCAGGCTGCCAGAAGAAGACGACGAGGAATACAAGAAATGGAATGAATAGGTTTGAGTATGTATAGGCGGTCCAGCCACCAAATGCGGGAATCGCCCCTGCAAATCCGCCCAGGATTACTGCATTGGGTGTGGTTCTCTTAACATACATGGTATAAAGTAGAATGTAAAGCAAAGATCCAATTACTATGATTGAGGCGGTTACTATATTTATGAGCAGGGCACCACCCACGAAAGCTATACACAAGAGAAGAATGCCGGCATAGAGCACATGTCCCGCACTCACTCTGCCTGAAGGAATGGGACGAAGAGCGGTTCTTCCCATAACCCTGTCAATGTCCCTGTCCAAATATGAGTTGAGTGCCGCAGATCCTGCAAGACCCATGAAACCGAAGAGCAACAGATAGAGCAAGGTCAGGATGCGGACGTGCATACCGCCTGCTAGAAAAAAGGACGCGACAGCGAGCAGGAGTTCTGCTGAGATCAGTCTTAATTTAATTATATCCACTACGTCCGCTGCGCTTGCCGTACAAACACCTACATCTATTTTTTATAAAAACTTCTGCTGCTAGCGTCCGATTCTGTTGATTCCAGAAAATTACATATATAGGGGGATTCTAACAAAAAAATAAGCTTCTTCGGTGTTTCAAATGGTGTCTATAAGACCGATGACAGCAGCCGATTTTTACTATCTCCGCAAGACGTCGGGGGCAATGAAAAATCCAAGAACTAAATTCGACGACGTCCGCTTTCTCGAGGAAGGAGAGGACTATCTCTTCTGGTATCTGCAGAACAAAGTTGGACCTGTGGACCAGACTAGAAGAAAATTCCTCAAGGGAATGATGTGGGGCATAGGTGCGCTCGCGGCTGCCAGTGTGCTTGATGCTGTACGCGGTCTTCAGGTTCCCATTGTTGGTCTCACTTCATATCCCACCATGTTGCTTGTGGATTCGAGCGGCAATGCGATTAAAGCATCATCCATCCAAGTTAACAACCCCGTAATCGTGCTGTATGAATACCCTCTGCAGAATGAGATAAATTTCCTTTTTAACCTTGGAGATGCAAATGGAAATCCGATTGAGATAGCTGCCACAACAGTTACAATTCCAGAAAATTCATCAAAATACAGTTTTCCTGGTGGAGTCGGGCCACATAAATCCATTGTTTCCTACAGCGCCATCTGTCAACATCTAGGGTGTAAACCGCCCGAAATACACTTCTATCCGCCTGATGAAATGAAGACGGGCATGGCACCGCCTGCATTCCTGCCTGGCGATGCTATATCGGCGGCGAACGCTGCGGGTGTGCCTGCAGTGATACACTGTGACTGTCATGGTTCGACCTATGACCCGTACAAAGGGGCTGCGGTTTTAACGGGACCAACGCAGAGACCACTTCCAACTACAGTGCTTACATGGGACTCGAGCACCGACTATCTTTATGCCACCAGTTCTGTTGGTGTACCAGTCTATGGACATACCAGCACACTCACAGGCGGCACAGCCGTGAGCGGCAGTTCCACTGCAGTTTCCGAGACTATCAACCCCTTCCCGTGAGGTGAACCGTTGGAAGAAAACAAGAGCATCGGTCAGCGAATAGGTGAGATGTCGAACCGGCTTTCGTCCCGCTTCTCTCTTAAGTCCATAGTGGACATCAATGAACAGCCACTCTTCAGAATGCCGAATTACATGTACAGAATGAAATACTGGCTCGGGGCCATGGTTGCCGCAGCCTTCATGTTTGAGATCATCACTGGTCTTTTTCTTCTGCTCAATTACTATCCGTCAAGCCCTTACAGCGAGACGATTTATCTTATCAACTACATCCCTTTCGGTGAAGCTATACTTTTCAGTCATTTCTATGGCGCCTATTTCATGATTATACTGATTTATCTGCATCTGTTCCGCAATTATTTTGATGGTGCTTACAAGAAACCGCGCCAGCTGCTTTGGGTCGTGGGATTAATCATGTTTGCGCTGACACTTGGCGTTGCCTTTACCGGTTATTCACTGCCTGCGGATATACTGGGGGTTGATGCAGATGGTGTTGGGCAGGGAATACTCAATGGTTTCCCGCACGGCAATATACTCTCTGTAATAATATTCGGCAATGGCACACAGCTCGATATGTACACCAAGTTGCTGGCGTGGCATGTCATACTCACCGCACTCATCGGTGTCTTCCTTGTCATCCACTTCCTCCTCTTCGAACAGGCCGGTGTGCTGCCATCAAAGCGCGTAAAGAGCACTGTTCCCGCCATTTATCCGAAAGAGACATGGAGCAGCTTCAATCCATGGTGGCCTAGAAATTTTGTGTATACGCTTATGCTCCTCACATTTGTTTGGGGACTCATTCTTATTGTACCCAATGTCCTGGCAAATTTGAATGGAGTGCCCTTCTTATTCCAGCCCGCTCCCGCTCCCTCGCCTTCAAGTCCGCTCGCGGCCTCAATCCCTGCATTCCCCCCATGGTTCTTCCTTTTCCTCTACAAGGGCATAGATTTCTTCATGCCGAACGGGGCACCATACAATCCCGCATACATCTCACTGCTGGTTGCGGGCATACCTGCCCTCTACCTTCTTGTTCTTCCATGGCTTGACAGGTCGAAAGAGACACTGTTGCATCGCAGAGCGCTATGGGGTGGCATAGGCATTCTACTGATAACCTACCTTGTGCAGATGTCTGTGTGGGCATACGTCGCTCCCGGCGTACCCGAGCCCTTCTCTGTCCAGGTGGGCATCATGCTTCCGCCACTAATAGTGGCGTTTTTGTGCGTCTATGCTATTCCCAAGCTGCTGGAGCGTTCCATGCCGCTGCAATTCACACCTGTCACTGTCGCAATGTTGGCAGTGCTTGTGCTCACCATCGTAGGAACTGTGGCATCGATGAAACAGGAACCAATTGTATATGCGATTGGTGTTTTGCTCCCAATAATACTGACGACCGGTCTTTTCTGGGCGAGCATAACCGAAACAAGGGATGTGAAGCTGACAGCAGAGATGGACAGTAGAAGCAAAAAGGCATCCAAATCAAGCAGAGGGAACCGTATAGATCAGAACTTTCCCCTCGTGTTCATGGCCATTCTCTTCCTGCTCGCGCTCGGCATACTGGGAATCCTTGTTAGATTCCCGGTTGTTGGACAGCCCAGCACTTATTGGGGTATAGGGACAGGCATAATACTGCTGATGTTCTCCTATGCGCTCAGACTATGGGATTACATGGCCTATCCGCAGGAATATGATGAAATAGAGATGGACAAACTCATGGCACAGCATGGAAAATCCCTAGTTGCCGGCGGAAGCGAGGATAGTGCTTCGGATTCGATGCTTGTAAAATAAATTTGAAATACACTATCCACGAAACCAATGAATATGCATGGAAAAGTTGTGGCTATTGCGGTCGCAGTGGTCATAGTTGCTGGACTCGTATATTATTTCGGCTTTTACACTGCGGACGGGACGCTCAATGTGATGGTAAAGGATCCGATGCCGCAGGGATGGAGCCAGCTTTATGTCAACATCAGCTCCATTTCGATTCACAACTCCACAGGACAGGGTAAGTCCGGCTATTCTGCAGTCTTCAGCCGCCCCATTATGGTGAACCTTGCAAACACGACGAACACATCAGCATTTCTGACATCGCTTAAGCTTCCACCTGGACACTATCAGATGGTCAGACTTGCGGTTGCCTCGGCCTATGGCGTTTACCTGGGCAAAACATACACAGTAACGGTGATTAACGGTTCCACTGACATAGCGGGACAGTTCACCATACACTCGATGACGGCAACTACGATAACGCTTGACTTCAACAGTGCAATGGCAATTCACGGAAATACAGCAGCAGGTTTCACAATGACGCCTGTGGTCAGTCTCATAGTGAGTTGAACGCCATACCGTAGTGGTCCCTGAATAGATTAAAGTACATGTTGCAGGCTAGCAAATATAGATGGAGGACTATCTGGAAGCACTGGACATTGCAAGGGAGATGGATATCGTTGAAAATACGATACGCCAGAGTATCAAATCAGAAAGCCCTCTCCTCACAGAAATTGCGATGCATGTCGTAGAGGCTGGAGGAAAGCGTATAAGACCTGCCATCTGTGTGTTGGCATTCAGGGCTGTGGGAGGAAAGGAAGGAAAGCTTCTCGATGCCGTTGATGCTGCTGTTGCGGTTGAACTCATACACAGCGCAACCCTCATTCACGACGATATCACAGATGAAGGTGAAACGAGGCGTGGCCGTGTCACTGCATACAGAAAATATGGTGTTCACAATGCGATTGTAACTGGCGATTTTCTATTTGTTCAGGGATTCAAATACGGACGTTTCCTTGACCTGGAATCGATAAGGATTGCGGCTGAGGCCTATGAGCGTCTTGCAGAGGGGGAAATGTTGCAGGAAGCATGGAAGAAGAAGATAGACATTCCAGAGGATGAATACATCAAGATCATCAGTGGAAAGACAGCTTCCGTCTTTTCCGCAAGTGCACAGTTGGGAGCATTTCACGGCGGAGGCACTCCAGAGCAAATTGAAGGTCTGGGAGAATATGGTACAAGTGTGGGCATAGCATTTCAGATTGTGGATGATGTCCTCGACATAATATCGGACGAAAGGGTGCTAGGCAAGAGCACAGGCAATGATCTGAAGGAGGGCAACATGACGCTTCCGCTAATATATGCAATGAATGATGGAGTTGACAAGGAACTGCTCGCGAAACTTGTAACCTCCGATGTCAAGACACCACAGATGATCAACGAGGCACTGCATATAATAAGGAAGAGCAATGCAATTCAAAGATCTATGACGATCGCTGAAGGTTTTGTCGGGAGGGCGAAAGAGGCACTCTCCTGTCTTCCGCCCTCTGCGTACAAGCAAAGGCTAAAGAATGTTGCAGATGCGATATTGAAACGCACCATGTGATGGTGTTCGCTTGGAACGCTTTGATGTTATAGTTGTCGGAGCAGGACCTGCTGGAAGCACGTCCGCACGCTTCGCTGCTGAAAAAGGACTTAGTGTCCTCATGCTGGACGGCAGAAAGGAGATAGGGTGGCCAGTTCAGTGCGGTGAACTGCTTGGGCAGCTGGAAGAAATGCGACGCATCTTTCCGCTTGTTCCGTCGCCAGAGGAACTCTTTGACATTCCCAAACAGTACCATTCACTTGACATGGAGGTCATAAGCATGTATGCGCCCTCCATGAAACGCTATGACATTCCATTTGGGTGCTATTCCACAGAGAGAAGGGATTACGACAAGTACCTTGCGTCCCTTGCTGTCAAGGAAGGGGCAACACTAATGAAGGAGGTACGTTGCACTTCCCTCGAAGACGGGACTGTACATACCACGGCCGGGGAGTTTGGAGGAAAGGTCATCATTGGAGCAGACGGCCCATTCTCCTGTGTGAGAAAGTCCCTGGGCATCGAGGGTCCAAGCGAATTGTATCCGGCCATGTCTACAACTATGCCCGGTGATTTTGGTAATGAAGTAATCATGTATTTCGGCCATGTTGCTCCTGCAGGATATGCATGGATAATACCCAAGAATGGAGGCGCCAATGTAGGACTTGGGGCAGATCCAAACAGAACGGATGGACCCGTTGGCAAATACGCCAAGGGC
>JAVZQA010000019.1:0-18332 GCA_038881315.1 Methanomassiliicoccales archaeon | reverse complement strand
TATTGTTAATGCGAATATCACCTATTTTAGAAGCGCACTCTCGCATATGTTGGAAATAAAGAAACGCTTTCCAGGTGTGCTCGAAAAAATGCTTACGGATCTGTATGCACCTGAAGAATATTCCAAGGCATATTTCTCCCACGGAAGGAATAGTGTTAAGGTTGCAATCGACTGGAGGAAGAACTAATGCCCAGAGACCTGCCGCTTTCCAATTCAAAACTCCTCATATGTTTTGACAACGACTATCTGATCAGGGACATCTACTACCCGCATGTTGGCAGCGAAAATCATGCAATGGGCCACAAATTCAGGCTAGGGGTGTGGGTCAACGGCACTTTCAGCTGGATAGATGCCCCTGGCTGGGATAAACGGCTCGATTACAGAAATGACACCCTTGTTACAGATGTGACACTTCGGAATCCTGCACTCGGTGTAACACTCAAGTTCAACGATGCAGTGGATTTTGTTGTGGATGCCTTCCTAAGGAGGATTGAGCTCTCCTCAGATTCCAAGGACGCCGAGGTCCGTCTATTCTTCCATCATGATTACCATATTTATGGCAATGATGTGGGGGATACAGCTTACTTCGATCCTGAGCTTGATGCGATAATCCACTACAAGGACATGCGCTACTTCCTTCATGAGTGCGGAACGGAAGAGGGTGTTTCCGGCATCTCTCAATTTGCCTGCGGTCTGAAGGAATTTGACGGTAAGGAAGGGACATGGAGAGATGCGGAGGATGGTCTGCTTTCCGGCAATCCCATCTCGGAGGGATCTGTGGATTCCGTTATCGGCCTCAGCGTTGTTGTTCCTGCGGGAGAAAAGAGGGAAGCCTTTTATTTCATGGCTGCAGGTGAAAATTACCATGCAGTCGAAAAACTTCAGGCATTGATCAGGAAGAGGGGTGTTGACCATTTCATTGAACGCACCGCTGCCTACTGGAAGCTTTGGTCAAACAAGGAACCACGAGACTTCTCTCCCCTTCCACCGGAAGTGGTGCGCCTTTACAGGCGCAGCCTGCTCACTGTAATGACAAACATAGACAGGGATGGAGGTGTACTCGCAGGCAATGACACAGATCTGCTGCGCTTCAACAGGGACACTTACAGTTACATATGGCCCAGGGACGGGGCAATGGTTGCGATGGCACTCGACAACGCCGGCTACAATGTCCCTGCAGGTTATTTCTTTTCATTTTGTGCAAATGCTGTCAGCAGCAAGGGCTACTTCCTTCAGAAATACAATCCTGATGGCTCCTTTGCCAGCAGCTGGCATCCCTGGGTGCTTGAAGACAAACCCTCCCTTCCCATACAGGAGGACGAGACAGGCCTGGTGCTCTATGCGCTCTGGAATCATTTCAGCCGTTATAGGGATGTAGAATTCATCAAGCCAATGTACAAACCACTGATAAAGACATGTGCGGATTTCATGTGTTCATATATCGACACTACAACTAATCTACCACTCGACAGCTATGATCTCTGGGAAGAGAGGCGCGGTGTCTTCACATATACCTGCTCTGCTGTCTATGCAGGTCTGATGGCAGCAGCTTCCTTCGCCACAAGTTTCGGGGAAGACGAAAAAGCCTCACGATATAGCAGTGTAGCTTCTAGCATACGCAAAGGAATGATCAATCAGCTATACATGAAAGATAAGGGAAGATTTGCAAGAGGCATATTAACTTCGGGAAGGAAAGGACTCGATGAGGGGGTTGATGCGAGCCTTGCGGGGCTCTTCTACCTGGGTGTCTTCGCTGCAGATGATCCCATGATAGCGGGTACGATGAAGGCTGTTGGAGACACACTGTGGGTGAGAGGGCCGATCGGTGGTATTGCAAGATATGATGGAGACTGGTATCAGAGAGACAGCGCCAACGCCTCTGTGCAGGGTAATCCATGGTTCATATGCACTCTCTGGCTGGCAGATTATTATATAGCGATTGCAAAGAGCAGACAGGATCTTTCGAAGGCCTTAGAACTCATAAAATGGACAGTGAAATATGCGACTCCCAGCGGCATACTCTCCGAACAACTGGATCCAAGGGACGGACACCAGGTCTCTGTGTCACCTCTCACATGGAGCCATGCGGCACTCATAGACACAGTAGATAGATATCTGAAGAGATATGGTGAACTGCGATGAAACTGATTGACATTTCGGTTAGCGTAAATGAAGCCATTCCTATTTACAAGGGAAATCCGGCATACGAGGCTCAATGGGCCATGCGCATTTCACATGGTGACCAAGTGAATCTCACCTGCATAAGTGAAGGTGTCCATACGGGAACGCATATAGATGCACCATATCATTTCATAGAGGGTGGCAAGAAGATAGATGAACTTCCGCTATCCTCCTTCATCGCAAATGTCAGCGTGCTTCGCTGCAGAAGCAAGAGCATCGGTCTTGCGGATGTAAAGAGATTACGAATCAGAAAGGGGGAGGGAGTCCTTTTCAGGACTAAGAATTCAGAATGTTATAATGAGCCTTTCAGAGAAGATTTTGTTTATCTTGAAGGGGAAGCGGCGGCGTGGCTCGCCGCAAAGGGAGTCTCCATTGTGGGGATTGATTATCTTTCAATAGACAAATACAATTCGCCTGATGCCCCCTCCCATCATGCACTCCTTTCACGAAATATACCGATTGTCGAGGGGCTGAATCTGCGCAGGGTTGCGGAAGGGAAGTACACCTTTGTCTGTTTCCCCGTCAGGCTGGAGGGAAGGGAGGCCGCACCTGCGCGTGCTATACTCATTTCCCCTCCGTTGCCTGAGGTAAGAAGAAGGTAATGCATTTCTTCCCACGCCAAACACCTCCTGCATGACCATACAATCAATAATTTATTCATGGGAATTTATTCAAAGATATGAATAGCGTGTGTGAATTCCAGTTTATCTATTGGAGGCTTATTTATTTGCAGGCAATCGAAGAGTATTTCGCGTTGCATTCAAGTTGTGATGGAGGGCTGTCTCCATCAATTGTCTTTTGGGTTAAGATTGTTGCTTCGGGCAAGGCATGTGAGTACAGGTCGACAAATGAGCTCCCGTTGCTCTACCACGATTCGGCTAGTGAAACAATTCCAATATTTCATTCCCGCAACGTTTAATTATGCAATCACCTTTTTCTTTCCCCACATGGCTATCTGAAAAAAGCCGTGTGTGGTCGAGGGGGATTGTTTACGTCAAAGAAGCTGATTGTTGGTGCGGTTTTGTTGATCGCGACAGCTATGGTGCTGTCGGGCATGAGTTATGCAGGGATGATGTCAAGGGAGAAACAGGTAATCTCTCAGCCTTTACAGAGGCTAGAGGGGCAGCTGACAAACATCGGTCCTGCAGCAGTTAATAGAAAGCTAGCCGCTGCAAGCGGATATAGTGAGGTGTCGACACCATCGGGGGCAACACTGACGGTTACGGTTGGTCTCAAGCCATCAAACGTCATGAACGCCTATCTTTCAACAATAGAAAATCCTGCAAGTCCGCAATACAGGCACTTCCTTACTGCGTCCCAGATAGGCAATGAATTTGGCATTAATTCTGCCACCTACGGGATGATTGTTTCCTATTTCAAATCGTATGGGCTCCAGGTGATGCAGAGCAGTACAAGGCTTTTGATTACACTTAACGGCACTGTTTCACAGCTCGAAAGCGCATTGCACACCACAATAGGACTATTCTCCTCAAACACATCTCAAGTATACCTCAACACATTGCCGCTTTCCTTGCCATCTCAGATCGCAAACCAGGTCCTGGGTGTTGCAGGTCTTGACGGCGCGTATGCGCAGCCATCCCTCAATCATCTGAACCTATCGCTTACATCCACATTGAATACAACAGGCGACACAAGCCTCAATGTTTCTCAAGCACTCTACTATGCAAGCGGCAATTATACGTGGTCTCCATTCGGTGGCATTTATGGTAATTATCAGTTCCTTTGGCCTGGCACACTGCCAGCCGTTACTGGAGCGCACAACCTATGGTACGGAAGGAGCACAATTGCCAGCGAGCCCGACCTGGGACAGGGTGTGACGATAGCCGTTACTGAAGTGGGACTCATCTCACCAACTACCATTTCAGAATTCAGTCAGGAGGTGTTCCACAATCCCAATCAACTGCCGGACAGATTCACTCAGATCGGTGTGGACATACCCAATCTCAGCGCAGGAATACAAGACGCTCATGAATGGGGATGGACTGGAGAAACTGCTCTAGATATAGAGTATATTGCGGCAATGGCCCCTGAGGCGCACATTGTTCTGGTAGGGGTGCCAAACGACCTGCTGGAAGGCTTTGATGTCGGGTACCAGGCAATCTCTCAGTATCTCACGAACGGAACACCCCTTCCGACGAATTCCAATGTCAAGATAATCACCGGGCCTGCACAGGGTGCGACTGATATTTCCATTACAAGCAATTCGCACAGTTTCGAAGCCATTGATACCGAATTCTTCGCATCCCCGTTTGATGTCCTTGTCCAGGAGGAACTTGTCAACATACTTGCGATTCAGGGTGTTACGCAGTTCTTCGCAACAGGTGACTCTGGCTCCAACAACGGAGGCACAGTGCTGCAGACCAGCAGGCCCGTTGAATCCCCAGGCGTTGTAGGTGTGGGCGGGGGCCAACTGACGGTGAACAGTAATGGTGTTGAATTCCCGATGACAGGAGTATCGACCACAATAAGCGATATTCCAATGGAGGTTGCACAGGCAACAGGCATTTCCTCATTCACATACTGGTCCTTCGGCGGTGGAGGTGGAGGCACTTATGCTGCATCCACAACAATACCTCAGCCATGGTGGGAGAATGCACTTGACACCTACAGTACAGGCACGGAGATCATACCTGTAATCAGCAATGCGGCCGCATTCAATATGACACTCTTTAATGCGGGCCACTGGTTTGAGTTCTATGGGGGCACTTCCTTTGCAACACCCATTTCTGCAGGTGAATGGGCACTCATCGAGGAACAGGCTAATGTGGCTTATGGAAATCCAAAATTCGGTAGCATAAATGCGCTGCTCTTTGAGGCTCATAACGCATTTGAAGCAGGTGCACTATCCACAAATGTCTTTGTCCAAATGACAGACATCGGTGTAGGGTGGGACTGGGCTCCGTTTAATTCCTTTGACTGGAATTTCCTAAACACTTCGCAGGAATATCCGCAAGACTTGAATCTGCCTGAGTGGTATCCATCCATCTTCAATCCGGCAGGTCCCGGTTGGAATTTCCTGCAAGGACTCGGACTACCGCTGGTGGATGAAATGGATGCTGCGCTTATCGGACAGGTTCCATCAACTCAACATGCACTAACTGACCTCGCATTTGCTGTGCTTCTGAATACATCATCAGGGTTGGAATCTATTCAGTCGCTGACAGGTGGAGTGACTTACAATTTCACAGTGGTTACTTCACAGGGCTCAGTTGCCGACGATGTGACGGTAACCGCCTACAGCGGAGGGCCGAACAACGGAACCTACGGCGGTGGGGCATACACAACGATAAGCACCACGGACGGTAGCTTCCAGTACACCCCCTCCTATGCCGCATGGCCGACACCAACCAACGCCTCTGAATATGGTTTCTTCTTTGTAAGGAGCGACGGTGGGATTGGCGCATCAGCACTTTGGGGTTTCCAGCAGTTTGCTGTGGATCAACCACCTCTGCAGGGTGCGCTGCAGCTCTCTGTTCTGACACCGTATGGTTTTTCCAATAACAGTACGGTGGAGGTGACCATGTTCAATGACTTCAATGTTCAGGACACATATAACTTTGGGACACTGGGCCTCGTCACGCTTAACGGCGCTCCACTCATGAATGCAATGGTTATGCAAACTGCCGTCTCCATAAACTACCAGTCTATAGATCCAACCGTCAGTCCATCCCAGTACGCGCCAGGCATGACAATAGGTCAGTGGCTGAGTGACTTCAGAGGACAGGTTTATATGTGGAACAACCCGCTTGTCGCTGCTAACAACGGTCCGGTGCCCACTCAGATATACACAGTTCAGGCCTTCTATGACAACATGTCTTCCAATGTGGTGACAGTGTATGTTGAACCGCAGGCAGGCGCATACATACCCGAACTTTCAATCAACCCGCTCAACGGCAATTTGCAGGGTCAGGTAGTCTTCAGTGGGATGAAATACCTCAATTTCGTCAATGTGAGTATAGTCGGTCTGCAGGGGGCTTATGTCAATGAGACATTCCCGGTGAACACGACGTACAATGGCGCAGTGCCTGTCAACATGAGCATACCTCAATCGCTTATCGGCATGCCAATAGAAGTATCCATGATGGCAGAAGGGGAGAATACAATTTCGCTCCCCTTCTCCTTCTTCGTTTACAGCACTCCATCAGAAAGCTTCGGTGACCCAATAATCTGGTACATGACATTCTCGATACCATATCTTGGGTGCGATCCACAATCTTCTGTGAACGTGTCCGCCCCGATGATAAACGGCGTCACCACCATACATTACTCTGGAATGTGGAACGGGAACGGCAGCTATGGTGAACTCATCCTGTCCTACGGTGATCAGAGTTCAGTGCTTGTGAAGACAGACGAGCTCAGTGGAGCATTTGTCTGGAATACGACATCGCTGCCGGACGGCTTCTATGTGCTCACCTATACAGTTATTACGCCTACCGGTCTCAAGGCCAGCAGTTCTGCTCAGGTATATTTGGACAATAATGCAGTTGCACTGACCTCAGAGATAGAACATCTCCAGAATGAACTCACTTCGGCCTCTTTGTTAATCGCCAATCTGAGATCAGAATTGGCGAGCGACAATGCAAGCCTGGCTGCTATGAAATCTCAGCTCAATTCAGTGGAGGGAATGCTCAACACCGCCTCGCAGCAGCTTAAGGCGGCAGAACTCCAGTACAATCAGACTGCTGCCGAACTGTCTACTGCGCTTGTCAACAGCGGAAGCGAACAGGCCACAATACTAGCACTGCGCTCACAGCTCCAGACTGAAAATGCGACCATCGGCTCCGATGTGGCTCAGATAGCAACATTGAGAGGACAACTTTCGCAGCTCCAAAGTGAGATGAATTCCAGACGGTCTGCGACAGAGCCTGCCTGGATTGCCATGTTTGGAGGCGCAGGTCCGCTCGCCGTCTTGCTAGCAGGTCTTGCTGCGCTGGCGCTTTCCTTGTTGATTACAGTGAGATCTGCGAGAAAAAAGCAAGGTTCAAAGGGAACAAACGCACCACAGACAAGTGGAAGCACTGCTATGGGTCATCAACGCATAAACTAAAATGCTTTATTTCTGGGCGGCACTTTTCAGCCGCCTCCGCTATTTCTTTTAATCTGCATGCAGCATGAGAGCTGTCCTCGACTATTGTCTCTCCATCTGACGCAACGTTGCGGTGTGACGATCTTAAGTGCATAGGCCAATGCTTCCGCATTCACTTTTAATCCGTTTGAGCAACGCGATAACAGGTTTGAAAGAAAAGATTAATGTGCCACATATTTCTGGACTTTTCATGTTCCGCTTCACACACATTCAAAACGCTTGTCTATTGAAAGCACCGATACCCTTACAGGCGTGTATCTGAGCGGCGATAGACTTGCAGGTGCATTTCACATACAATGGCAGAGATCTCCAGTGTGAGGAAGGTCTCACCATATCTGAGGCCCTACGTTCATGCGGGGTGGAAATGGGAAGCAGAAGCTTCAGACTGCGCAGGTGGAGAGATGAGCCGCATCCGCTGAAGGAAACTCCCTCCGCATGGGTCACTGTTAATGGAGTGCCAGATGTCAATGCATTCCGAACAAGGATTGCAGATGGCATGAATGTGGAATCGCAGTCCAGATGGCATCCGCTCTCAGTCGCAGGTAAGTACGCGGGTGCAGGCTTCTACTACAGACATTTCACGAGATCAGAATTTCTGCGCCGAATATTCTTCAACAGCATTAGGAAGGTCAGCGATTATGGGGGCAATGCGCTGAATATACCAGAGCAGGCAGGCATTGAGGAACTCTCATTCGAAGAAGCCTCCACCATATCACCTGATAAGTTGATAGTGGGGGCCGGTAGATCGGGGCTAGGTGCGCTTGCTGCATTGACTGGTAGTAACGGCGTGCTTATCGTTGACGCCATGCCACGGACAATGCTTGAGGCCAACTTTGCCATGGAGGCGGGGCTTGTTGAAAAGTATGGAACTCTGGACGCACTGCTGAAAGATGCAGGAGCTCAGTTGATTGAAGAGACAACGGTCATAGGTGCCTATCCAGGTCCGCTTTTCTGCGCTTTGAAGCAGGAGCGCAAAGTGCTTTTCATAAGGCCCAACAAGACACTGCTGTGTGTTGGATCGGAGGAGATAAAACCACTATTCAGGGGCAATGATCTGCCAGGTGTAGTCACTGCACACACCCTGAGGCGCTTCCCACTCTATTACAAAGCAACCCATTCCGCTCTCTATATTGAGGACAGGGAGCTACTGCCGCATCTGCGTATACTGAACGCTTCCGCACATTTCCGCACTATTATTTTGAAAGAGCAGGATGAAAGCTATTTGAAGGAGCTACAGACAATCTTTCCCGCTTCCGAGATAATCACAGGAGAGGTCCAGGCGGCATATGGTGCAAGGCATGTCGAGACAATACGTCTTTCAGGGGGAAGGCGTCGCTTCCTGCGGTGTGATCTGCTAGTTATTGCAGGCCGGAGACAACCGCGCATAGAGCTTCCTTCCTTGCTCGGGGCTGCGATGCGTTTTGAGGAAAGTTACTGCATGCCAGTGCCAATAACGGATACACATTACAGATGTGATTCCGGCGTATACGTCTGTGGCAGCACCCTTTCCCCCCACCTCGATACATTTTCCTCAGGTTTAAACGCTGCAATAGCCATGATGGGACGCGAACATGCACCTCCCCCTACATCTGCATCAGCAGTCCCCTGCATTGCAAAGGCGCCTGCAAATCAGGGTGTTGTCTGCTTCTGTCTGGATGTTACCGCCAGGGATATGCAGTGGATGGCGTCCAATGGATATAACACATTGAACAGGATGAAGCGCTTCTCAGGTCTGTTCATGGGTCCGTGCCAGGGGGCACGCTGTTTCAGGAATGCATGTGAGCATTACCGCAACTGCACAGGGTTGCAGCCGGAGCTCACGACCATCAGACCTCCACTCATGCCTGTATACATAGGCGCACTTGCGGCCGGTTGGGAGGAATATGAGAAAGGAGTATGAGGTTGTAATTGCCGGAGGCGGCGTCTACGGTCTGATGATTGCACACAATCTCGTCATGCGCGGCTTCGGGCATGTCGCTGTATTCGAAGCAAACGTAGTGGGCAGCGGGCAGTCCTCCAGAAATTCAGGCGGTGTGCGGGCGCAGTTCGGTAATGAGCCGACGGTACGCTTTATGTCTGATGCCATATCCAGATGGAGGCGCATACCTTCGGAACTCGGCTATAACATACTCTTCTCCCAGGACGGCTATCTCTTTGCATGTTACGAGGATGAGGATATCACCAAGTACAGGCGGGCTAGAGATGTACAGAACAGAAATGGCATCAGAACCGAATGGCTGGAGAAAGAGGAGGTTGTGGCCCGTATACCTGGGATTAACACAAATGGCCTTGTTGGAGGCAATTTTCATTCAATGGACGGAACGCTGCACCATGATGCGGTGATCTCAGCACTGTATTTTTCACTGCGCAGGGATGGCGTCGAACTGGTGGAACACTGCCCTGTCAGGGCAGTTAACTCAAATGGAGAAAGTATTGAAGTGACAGCAGGGGAGGAGCAATTCACCACACAGTATTTCGTAAATGCGACCGCATCCAGGGTTAATGAACTCTCTTCGCAGCTGGGTTTGCATTTTCCGGTAACCCCTACAAGAAGGGAACTCATTGCGACTGAACCGCTGAGAAGCATGATGAAGCCCATGCTTGTATCACTGAAATACGGTGTTTCAATTCATCAGTCGCTGCGCGGTGAATATGTAGGGCATACGGGAGTTCCCGAACCGGAGAATGAAGACATAAAGGCGGGGTTGGATTTCCTCATGCGTTTCTCCAGAGATATAATCAAGCTTCTACCATTCCTGAAGTACGTGCGGGTGGTAAGGCAATGGGCCGGTACCTATGACGTGACTCCGGACGGTTCACCTGTGCTCGGCCCGACTGGCGTGGAGAGGTATGTCGTGGCAGCAGGCAGCAGCGGCCACGGTTTCATGATGTCCCCTGCAGTCGGTTACTGGATAGCAGATTACATTGCCACCGGCAAGGTGAGCGATCTACTCGCTCCCTTCCTTCCTGACAGATTCAGCCGTGGTGCGCTGCTCGATGAAACACTTCTCTCCAACAGCAAGGTGCTTTAGTCCCAAAAGCGTTTAGTGCGCGCGAAATTGATCTCCTGCTCCAGGACGGCACGAAGCAGCTGCTCCTCACTCCCGCCCGAAGCAAGTATTCGAGCAGCCGCATCGGGTCCCACTCCCCTGCCTGCAAGTACAAGCAGCGCATTCCTGCCGTATTCCCTGACCAGTTCCGCATTCTTGCGGAGTTTGGACACGAGTTTTGGGTTCCCCTTCCATTTCTTTCCTTTCAATTGCTCCTTTTCATAGCCACCAAGTGCTGCAAGCATTCTTCCGCCGCATTTGAAGCATGAAATCCTTCTTTCAGCGCTCATGGGTGTCACCCTTGATGTTGCGTTGCAGTTGAGACAGAGAAGAGTGAATTCCTCTTTCATCAGGCGCTTTCTCAGTGCATCGAGTATCGCCCTGTCCGCTCTGGCCGGGCGGTACATCTCCATTGTTTTCTGTATGCCTTTAGCTCCAATCACTGATATTGGAGCATAGGTTATTCTTATCTCCCCTTCCCTGATTTTACGTAGGACTTGCGCCGTCAACTCAATGTCCATGCTTTCCCAGATCGTCTTCTCCACAGTTTCTTCCATGAGCGGCGTGTTCTCATATGAGGACATGAGCCGCTGCATGTTCACTTCCCTGTAGTCAGCATCCTTTCTTATTATTCCGAATTTCTTCGCTGTGTACAGGAACTGATATTTTGCGTAATTGAGGTTCAGCACCACTTTACTCATGAAGGCTGCTAAAGCCTCTGGCTCAATGCTCTTGAGCGCCTCTTCTACCCATTCCTTTCTAGCCCTTGCCGGCAACCGGATGAGTATTCTGTATGGGTCGGTCTCGGTGCCCACACCCTCCCCTGTCCTAGCTGAAATGACAGCGGCTATGAGCCTGGAGAGTGTCTCATTGACGCGCGTGCCGAAACAGGCATTCACAACCACTGTGCTTCCACTGCTCTCAATGACGATGCGTCTATCCGTCGGAATGCGCTCTGCTCCTTCGACCTTCGATAGGTAGGTCTCAATGAGTGTCTTTGCTCTCTCATCAAGCGGATAATCACTCAGGTTGCGTGTTTCCCTTATCCTTCCAACTTCCTGAGCCACCTCAAAGGGCACAGGTATCTCTTCGCCTATCCATGACGGCAGGGCGCCAAGCACTCCTACAGGCTCTACCAGTATCTCACTCTCGCGGAGCTCCACAATCTTCCAGCTCCTCCCATGCGTAATGAATATGGCCCCCTCCTCAGCGAATGAAAAAATAAAACCTTCATCCAGTGTTCCGATTATACGCCGTGTGCTGATGTCCCGCACATTATAGGTCCGCTCATCTCTTATCATTGATATATTTTCATAGAAATAGCGTAATCCTTTCATCGTCCTCCTTACCTTGCCCTCATCTCTGATCATGTGGGAAGAGAGGAGGAACTCAAAGACGCTGTCAAACAGTTGTCTATCTATTTCCTTGAAAGGAAGTGTTCTACGGAAAACATCGAACATCTCTCCCCTGCTGTATCCACCCTCCGAAGCCATTGCGGTAATTTGATTTGCCAGAACTGTGAGTGGAGCACTTCTCACCCTCTGCTCCTCCAGTTCATCCTTGAGTCCTCTTTTAGAGATTACCGCAGCCTCAAGCAATTCGTCCTCATCATAACCTATGATCTTACCGCGGCTCACCCTGCCCATCCTGTGTCCTGACCTGCCCGTGCGCTGTAGAAGCCTGGTGACCTGTCTTGGTGAATTAAATTGTATGCTGAGATCCACACTCCCTATGTCAATCCCAAGTTCCAGCGATGAGGTGCAAATCAGGCATTTAATTTTCCCTTCCTTGAACTCCTCCTCCATCTGCATGCGCAGCTCTCTGGAGAGTGAACCATGGTGCACACCTATAGGCAAATCCGGGAGCCAGTGATGATATCTCGACGCTATAGCCTCCGCAAGGTCGCGTGTATTCACAAAAAAGAGTGTGCTCCTGTTCGCCTCTATAAGGGAGCGCCCAAGCATGAGTGTTGCAGCGAATCCCTCGTCTGTTTCCATTTCCGCTGCCAGCGCCTTCGCCTCTTCAGTGCTCTCAGGCGAGGACACCTCGATTTGCCTCTCCTTCTCCACCGGTATTCTGGCAACCATTGTTTCCCTGGATCCGCTGAGCAGGGAGGCAGCGACTTCAGGCGAACCTATCGTTGCAGAGAGACCCACACGCTGGAATCCGGGTGCAATTCTTTCCAGCCTCTCAAGTGCAACGGACAGCTGGGCACCTCGTTCGCTGGAAAGCATTTCATGGAGCTCATCCACAACTACAAAATGCAGATTTTTGAGGGCATCTCTCAGCCTCTTTCCCAGCAGGAGTATCTGCACCGTCTCAGGCGTGGTTATCATTATGTTGGGTGGCTTTGCGGACTGCCTGTTTCTCTCCGACTGCACTGTATCTCCATGCCTGACAGCCACATCAAAGCCTGCAGCAGAGGCAAGTTGCTTGAGGCGCTGAAGCATATCTCTGTTCAGCGAACGCAGCGGTGTTATGTAGAGGCAGTTTATGCCCCTCTCTTCTCCTTTGTCTATCATGCGCTGTAGGATGGGGAGCATTGCAGCCTCTGTCTTGCCAACCCCGGTAGGCGCACACAGCAGTACATGTCTCCCGCTGTATATCTGATTGAAAACATCTTTCTGCAGCTGGTGCAGTTCTGTTATGTTCCTTTCAAGCAGGACAGAGGAAAGCCTGCTGTCAAGCCGAAGGATGGATTTTCCAGATATGCCGCTTTCAGTCGCAGTCTCCATGTTTACCTTAGGGCGTCAACCACTTCGTTAGTTTCGGGAAAACGTCCCTTCTCATTCTTTGAAAAGATCAACTTGCCGTCCACATAGACGTCGAATATACCCTGATCACCGGGCTCGAGTGAAACCCCCAGTCTTTTATTGTAACGCATGCCGTATTGCGTCAGGATTTCTTTGGCCATGTCGAATGCCTTCTGCATATAGCCACATGGCTGGCAATAGACAATTCTTACGCTTCTCCTGTTCTCCATGACCAATTGAGATCATTCTGCTTTAATATACATTGCCCGATCCAATTCGCATGGATCCTGCCAACGCGCCTGTGGTTGAAATGCTGAATCAAATAGCAGATATCCTCGAGATGACAGGAAGCGACAGATTCAGACCTATAGCCTACAGGCGTGCTGCAAGGACGGTGGAAGCGCTCCCCAAGCCTGTGGCGGAATACATCCGCGACGGCACCATATCTGAACTCCCTGGCATAGGTGACGCGATCTCGCAAAAGATAAAGGAGTTTGTTGAGACAGGAAAACTCGAATATCTGGAAGGGCTTAAAAAGGGTATACCACCCACGTTGATGGAACTGCTGAAACTGCAGGATATGGGACCAAAGAAGGTGGGTCGCCTTTATCTGGAACTCGGCATCACAGACATGGATGCTCTGGAGAAGGCCTGCTTGGAGCATAAGATAAGGGGATTACGCGGTTTCGGTGAAAAGACTGAGGCGAAGATACTCCACAGTATTAGATTTTACAGAGGAAGCAGACGCTTCCTTCTTGCGGAGGGAGATCAGATTGTAGAAAAGATGCTGTGCGCCCTGGCACCACTTTGCACTAGGGTAGATGCTGCAGGCTCTTTGAGACGGAGAAAGGAAACAATAGGTGATCTGGACATAATCGCAGCCTCAACGAATCCGCAGGCCGTCATAGAGCGCTTCGTATCTATCGAGGGGGTGGAGAATGTCCTCTCGAAGGGGGAGAAAAAATCGAGTATCACTCTCTCTGGCGGAATGCAGGTGGACCTCAGAGTCGTGGATGGTAGGGAATACGGCGCTGCACTGCTTTATTTCACAGGTTCAAAGGATCATAATGTGGAGTTGCGCAACCTTTCCATAGAGAAAGGTTTCAAACTCAATGAATATGGTTTGTTCAAGAGGGGAAGCGAGGAGGTCGTGGCCGGCGCAACCGAAGAGGAGGTGTATGGAGCGCTTGGATTGGATTATATCGTTCCTGAACTCAGGGAGGCACGAGGTGAAATTCAAGCTGCTGCAAGCCATAAGCTGCCGCATCTCATTGAGGAGGCACAGGTCAAGGGCGATCTGCACCTACATACCAACTGGAGTGACGGAAGCAGCTCACTAGAAGAGATGGTGGCCGCAGCAAAAGAGAGAGGGTATGCCTTTGCAGGCATAGCTGACCATTCGGCCAGTCAGCGTGTGGCAAACGGTCTTTCCGTTGAGAGAATGAAGAAGCAGATTGAACGTGTAAGGAAGCTGGCTGAAAAGACAGTCGAAATGCGACTACTTTGTGGCAGTGAGGTGGATATATTGCCTGACGGAAGTCTTGACTATCCTGACACCATACTCAAAGATCTGGATTTTGTAATCGCTTCGGTCCACAGCAGATTCAATATGGAAAAGAAGGAAATGACCGAGAGGATAATCAAGGCGATATCGAACGAGCATGTGACTGCACTTGGTCATCCGACGGGCAGACAGTTGGGGAAGCGGGAAGCATATGCAATGGATACGGATGCGGTTTTCCAGGAGGCCGCGGAAAAAGGGGTTCTGCTGGAAATCAACGGTTCTCCGGAGCGTCTTGATCTCAATGATTCATTGATAATCGAAGCATCCAAGTTCGGAGGCTCCTTCCTCCTCAGCACAGACTCGCATCACACCACTTCCCTCTCAAACATGCGCTATGCAGTTGCCATGGCTCGTCGGGGCTGGCTGACTGCGGATGCGGTGGGCAACACACGCTCTACGTTCAAGGCAGTAGGTAGTAAACAGAGAGGGGCCGCTGGAAATTAATATTAATGGATCTGTTAATGGGATGTGAATCACAGGATTCCGGCATGGTAAGGGCTCTGCTGCGCCACCTGCCGAGTCCAGCAGAATGACATGGAGAAATGAAAATGGAGGAAGACGACTTACAGGAGGAATTCAACCGTCTGATCGAAGTCAGGATGGAGAAGCTCAGGCAGCAGATCGCGAGAGGGGAGGTCCCCTATGCCTATTCATACCAGCGGACTGCCACCGTTGCATGGGTTAGGGAGCATTTTGCAGACGCTGGCCACGAACCATCGGCTGATAGTGTTAGACTTGCAGGCCGTATTATGGTTGTCCGTGACCATGGGAAATCCTGTTTCATGGATCTCAAGGATATGTCAGGTACATTGCAGCTGTATGGTAGTATAAACGACCTCGGCGACAGCTATTCCAGGTTTCTCGAAGTGGATGCCGGTGACATTCTGGGAGTCGAAGGGGCGGTTTTCAGGACCAGAAAAGGGGAACTGACTCTTCGCGTAAAGGATTTCACCCCACTGGCAAAATCCCTCAGACCTCTACCAGAGAAATACCATGGATTGAAAGATCCTGAAATAAGATACAGAATGCGCTATCTGGATCTGATAGTCAATGACGAATCGATGCAGACCTTTGTGACGAGGAGCAAATTCATTTCTTCGATGAGAAGATGGCTGGACAGTCGCGGTTTTCTCGAAGTGGAAACGCCGATTCTCACGCCCATTGCTGGTGGTGCACTAGCAAGGCCATTCAAAACATACTTCAATTTTCTTGAACAGGAGTTCTACCTCCGCATTGCGACTGAACTTTACCTTAAACGCCTGATCGTTGGTGGTATGGAGAAAGTCTACGAGATTGGCAAGGATTTCAGAAATGAGGATATGGACACCACCCATAACCCTGAATTCACCATGATGGAGTTGTACCATGCATTCGCAGACTACACAGACATGATGGATCTGACAGAACACATGCTCTCCAACTGCATAAAGGAAACCTGCGGCACACTGAAATTCACCTATGGGGATGCAACCATAGACTTCAGCGGTCCATGGAAGCGCATGTCCATGCTGCAGGCAATACACGATGTCGGGGAAATCGATATAAACGATTTCAAGGACAAAGGGGAACTGCTGACAACAGCGTCGCGTCTCAGGCTGGAGAATATAACACCGGAAATGGACGCTGGGCAGCTTCTTTCTGAGATCTTCGACCAAAGGGTGCAGCGTCTGCTGGTATCACCAACAATCATATATGACCATCCTGCCTCTATCTCCCCATTAGCCAAGAAGAGCAGAAGGGACAGCTTCTTTGCTGAGCGTTTTGAGTGCTTCATAAATGGAATGGAAATTGCAAATGCATTTTCGGAGCTTAACAATCCGCTTGAACAGAAAGAGAATTTCGAGAAGCAAGCGGCACGAAGGGAGGCTGGAGACAGGGAGGCACATCCATATGACAAAGATTACGTCACCGCTCTTGAATACGGCTTACCTCCTACCGGGGGTCTCGGTGTTGGCATTGACAGGATCGTAATGCTGATCTCAGGGGCGCAGTCGATCAAGGACGTTATGCTCTTCCCTCAGATGAGGAGAAAGGAGGAGTAGGGGAAAAGCGTAGCAATTGGATAGGCTTAGGCACATTGCTCTGTTGAGAATTAGAAGACTCATACACCATTGTTGTGCATCCATTTCGGTTGCCTTCGCTCTATTACATTTTCATTTGCTACAATGAGATCAGATACACTTTGTTTAACGGAAGGTGATGCATCACGAAACAGATAATTTTAATTCGAAAATATTTTTTCTTCTTTGATTCTAGTACATGTTTTTATCAATATATTAATACCATCTTCTGATAAATTTTCAAGATCGTTTATGAACAAAGCTTCTGATTTGGAATCTGAAAAAATCAGAAGAAGAGGCACTAGAATTCCAATTCCTCTGATTGTTTTCGGAATGATAATCGCAATGGTTCTCGTAAGTCCCTATGAATACTCATGGACACTTTTCACCAAGCCCCTCGGAAAGGTCTTCGGTGTCGCCGCAACTTCATATCCTATCGGAACCACCTTCTCCGTATACATTGTGGTTCAGGCGCTTACAATGTTTATTTCCGGCCGATTTTTGGACAAGCGGAGACATCTCACACCGCTGTTCCTTGTTTTGGCCGGTATTCTTACAAGTATCGGTTATATTCTGAGCTCCTTTACAACCAAGTCCCTCGGGCTTTACTATCTATACACCATGTATGGCATAGGAAGTATAGGTGTCGGTATTGTTTACGGTGTGGGTGTTTCAACTGCGCTCAAGTGGTTCACGGGAAAGACGAGGGGTCTGGTCGTCGGTCTAATAGATCTTGGTTTTGGAGCTGGCTCTTTCGCCATATCCCCTCTTATTGAATATCTAATCAGCAGCCGCAATTTTCACGTCGCTTTTTTCGATATTGGCCTGCTGATGCTCCTGATCATTCCATTCGGAGCGCTTGTGAGATATCCGCCTTCTGATTACGTACCATTCGGTAAAACAGCGGCGGCTGCCACTGAGGTGAGGAAGCGGGTCAAGAAAAGCTCACTGGAGCTCACGCCTGGCGAGATGACAAAGAGATGGCAGTTCTACGCAATATATGTCGGCTTTTTCTTTATAGCAGGTGCTGGACTTGGCATAGTGGGCAAACTTGTCTCAATTGGTGAGGGACTGGGCTTCACAATTGCCGCACTTATAGCAGTCTATCTGTTTCCACTGGCAAACGGCATTGGCAGGTTCGTGTCAGGTGTGGTGTCGGATTTCATAGGCAGACAGGCTTCTATGCTGCTGTTCTTCGGTGTCACAGGCATCGGGCTTCTTGTGATAGGGCATATCGGGGTTGCCGATGCGTACATAGCGGTTATGATGCTGATTGCCTTCTGCTGGGGACCTCTGTTCACATTGTGGCCTGCGATGACCGGCGACTACTTCGGTGAGAAGCATTCTGGAGGAAACTACGGGCTGATATACACATCCAAGGCGGTTGCTGGGCTCTTCGCAGGCTACGCCTTTTCACTTTTCTACAGTAAATACGGTGTTCATGATTCTCTCATACTCACGGGTATAATGTCGCTCATAGCCGCTGTAATTGGATTTTCCATATTCGTTCCAAAGAACCATGCATCGCCTCAGGCTTCAGCTGTTCCAGCCACAACAAAGTGATCTGTCGGTATGATGCCGTCGCGCTGCTTACCTCATCCTCTATAGTGCCTTGCT
>JAVZQA010000018.1:0-18798 GCA_038881315.1 Methanomassiliicoccales archaeon | reverse complement strand
CTGGAAGGGATCATGCTTGACATCCCCGAGCAGAGCACCGGCATGTGCACCTGTTGCGTCTATAAAGGGCGGCATCTCGTCAGGTGTGTGACTTACGAGTAGCTTGGGAATCATCATGCTTTCTTGTCTCTGACCCGTATAGCGCATCAGGAAGTAGATCAGGACTGCTGCGATCAGTCCGACTAGAATTATCGAAGGGTCCCTCTGAAGGATATAGATGGCTATTGAGGCAATGACAATAAGTACAATGATCATCCAATATACGGAAGCTTTCTGCTGCCTCCGCTGAAGAACCTCAGCCTTCTGTGCGTTGACAATCTCTCTGCCCTTCCCGGCCGGGACAATCCTTATCTTAGGTTCATTGGGGTCTTCCGCATTGTGATATGCAATCACATCCTGCAGTTCCCCTTTGGGAAGGAATTCCACCATTGACCTGGCCAGCATCGATTTGCCAGTGCCAGGCTCACCTATCAGCATCACATGCCTTTTCTGCTCGGCTGCCTTTCTCACCACGCGCACAGCCTCGTCCTGACCAATCACTTGGTCGGCAAGCTTTGGAGGGATGCTCACCTCAGAGGTGTCGTTAAAATGCTGCGACTGTATCCAGGTTTCGGCATCCTGTACTTCCTCCTGATCCCCCACTTCCTTTACATCTTCATTTTCTGCCAATCGGATCCAGCCTTCAGAATTTGTAGAACGCATAGCTAAATAAGTTTTTTGGACTGACTCCCTCTACTTGTATAAATCCTGAATGGAAATATTCCAAAGGAATGAATGGGCGCCGCACCGTCACATAAGATGTGGGCGCGATCGCAGACCACCCGTGGCACAGTGCCATATGCTCCCTTTACATCTGATCTGCAGCCTTGCACAGATGGTGCTTTTTTTTACTGCAATGGGCGATTGATTTGTAACCCTGAATCAATGGTGAGACATGGGGCATTGACTGATCGCACAAGTCATATCCGCGCCATTCCGAACCGTCGAAGCTATAACGTATATTTTGGATTGCTTGCGATTGCTGGCTGATCGTCATTATCAATGAGAGGAAAGAGACTCTTGGAAACGGGGATAGAGCAGTTTGAAGATAGGTTGCAGCAACTAAACTGCAAAAGGCTTTAACCCAACACTTTGTAGGATGAGGTGACACACGCGTTGGAGACTGTTCTGCTTAATAGCGCGCAGAGCATCGGGATGGCTGAACGATACATGCATGTGAATGAGTTGAATATGGAAGGAAGATTTCTGCGCATCCTTCAGGAGATGGGCATTCATGAACTCTACCCCACTCAGGAGAAGACGATTCCGAGTGTGCTGAAAGGCAGGAATGTGGTAGCTGCGGTGCCCACCGCCAGCGGGAAATCACTCATTGGTTATGCTGCACTTCTTCGCGCATTTGGGCAGGGGAACAAAGGGCTCTATGTTGCCCCGCTGCGAGCGCTTGCAGCTGAGAAATATGCGGAACTGAAGGCCTTCGAAAGGGAGGGCATAAGGCTGGCACTTGCGACGGGCGATCTTGACAGCACCGGTGAATCGCTGCGCGATAGGGACATAATAATTGCCACCAGCGAGAAAGCGGATTCGCTTATGCGACACTCTACGAGCTGGATAAGGAATGTCTCTGCGCTCGTAATTGACGAAATCCATCTACTCAATGATCCCAGAAGAGGGCCCACGCTCGAGATGATAATCTCGAAATTCAGGGAACTGAACCCCGGAATTCAAATCGTCGGGCTGAGTGCGACGATAAAGAACTCAATTGAGATTGCCAACTGGTTGGAAGCTGAACACTACTCCTCCGAATGGAGACCCGTGCGTCTCCGTGAAGGGGTCTACTGTTCTGGTGAGGTTTTCTTTACAGACAATGAGAGAAGGAGAATGGAAACCTCAAATGACGAATTGTGGGGACTCATAGAAAACTCGGTCAAGAACGGTGGACAGGTGCTTGTGTTTGTCAACACCAGGAAAAATGCTGAAAATGCCGCGATGAAATACAAGGAAAAGATGCGCCGCCTGTCTGGTGAAACGGGTCTCCTGCTTGAGGAGGATATGGAAGAGCAAAATGCACTGACTGAAAGAATAAATGCATGCGTGGGGTGCGGGGTGGGCTTTCATCACGCTGGCCTCACTTCATCTCAGCGCTCATTTTTGGAGCGACAGTTCAGGGAAAGAAAGATCTCCTGCCTCTTCGCCACACCAACGCTGGCAGCAGGCATAAACCTGCCTGCGAGAACAGTTATTGTGAGGGATATACACAGGTTTGAGGAGAGCGGTATGACACTCATCCCCATCATGGAGGTAAAGCAGATGTTGGGGAGGGCGGGAAGACCGAAATACGATAGTTATGGTGAGGCAATCGTCTACGCAAGAAATGAAGACATGGCCCGCATTATACTGGATGAATATCTGCTCGGGGAACCGGAAGCAATATCCTCTCAGCTAGGCAATGCATCGGTGCTCAGGACGCACGTACTGGCTTCAATTGCAACAAGGATGGTTGTGGACAGGGAAGGACTCGTGAAACTCTTTGGTGCATCCTTTTATGCGCATCAGTTTGAGAGAGACGACCTCTTACATGCTGTGGATGAGGCGCTCGAATACCTTTCAGAACATGGTATGGTGGTGGTAGAGGGGGAGGAGCTGAGAACCACACTCTTCGGCAAACGCGTTTCAGATCTTTACATAGATCCTGCATCGGCAGTCATCATGAGGGAGGCTTTAGAGCGCTATAGCAGCGGTAAGCTGCTTGGTATACTGCATGCGGTGTGCTCCACCCCCGACCTAAATCCACTTTTCGTCAATTCGTCGGAGGCGGCTGACTATGCGGATATAGCAGAGGAGAGGAGAGATGAGCTGATTTTCCCCATAGAGGACAGTGAGGATCCTGACATCTATCTTTCACAACTGAAGACAGCATTGCTTCTCAATGACTGGATAAGTGAGGAAGAGGAGAGCAGAATGCTGGAGAAATACGGCATCTATCCAGGCGATTTAAGAGAGAAATGTGAAACAGCAAAATGGCTCGTCAATGCACTCTATGAGCTTTCTTCGTTGCTGCACCTGCAGTGTGAGGAGGATATGGAGATGCTGGCAAAACGCATTGAAAAAGGGGTAAGCGAGAGGTTGCTGGATCTGGCATCACTGAGGGGAGTGGGGAGAAGGAGGGCAAGACAGCTATTTCTGCACGGTTTAAGGAGCAGGGCGGATATTGCAGCGTCCTCATTGCAATCCTTGATGGATATACCCGGCATAGGAAGGGAACTGGCCTCGTCGCTCATAGCACAGTGCACGAGCGCACGCAGCCCTTCTTCCAGATCGACAAAGACTGAAGGCGGGGAAACGGGAAAATGGTTCTTCTGATTGACTCAAGGAAACCGCTCATAGCCGGCGGTGTTGCGGAAAGGCGAGTGCAGGCCGGCGATATCACCGATGCCTTCCGGAATGAAGGGCTTGATGTGCAGCCCTTTGATGCGTCACGCATATACGGCAGGATCCATCTTCTCTGCGCGTTCGAGTATGCGCTGCGCGCATTCGAGCATAAGAGAAACAGAACCGCTACGCTGATGACCGAGACACTGCTCTTTGCTTCCATGGATAGACAGGTGTCCAGGGCGATTGATAAGCTTGGCCTATCGAACGCGGAAAGGATTGCACTGCTGGTATATCCTGCGGATGAGAGCAGGGCGGATATTGCAATGCGTAATATTGGCATCAGGAGAGACGACAGCGTTGTGGATTTGACAGACGAGAAGGCGGCCGTGCTTGCAAAAATGTTCACTAACACAGAGAGAGAAGAGATGGTCATGGCCCTCCTTCAGCGTATGGCAATCAGCGCTCTCGAGATGTAAATTCGAAACAATGAGGGATTAACCTAAAATACGCATCACCTCTACTTGCAACTATCCAGCGGAATTGACCGGAGGAACCCGATGTCAGAGGGCAGACTTAACAAGGAGGTCGTCGTTGAGGCGCTCAGACCAATCAGAGACCCAGAGATAGGTTTGAGTATTGTGGAACTCAACATGGTCAGAAACGTCGAGATAAACGATGGTACCGTTTCCCTTGAAATTGCGCTTACGGTTGCGGGATGTCCATTGCAGAAGACGATCGAGTCGGATGTGAGGCGTATCCTCAGTTCGATGTCAGGTGTGAATAATATACAACTCAAAATGGGCGCCATGACCAAGGAGGAACAACAGGCACTCGCAGCACAGCTGAAAAAGAAGCGTGAAAGTTCAATGCCTCCAGGCGCGACGGAGGTTGCACCGGGGATTTACAGATACGGCAAGATGGACATACAGTTCGTGGTGGGCATAGTGTCCGGTAAGGGTGGTGTGGGCAAGTCGCTTGTTACTGGCCTGCTCGCCACTAAATTTGCAGCTGCGGGCTATGCTGTGGGTGTGCTGGACGCAGACATCACCGGCCCCAGCATGGCCAAGGTGCTTGGCGTCGAGGGAAGGGCAAGTGCCACAGAGACAAAACTTGTACCTGCGGTCTCCAGGGACGGCATCAAAGTCCTATCCATGAATCTCATACTCGAAAAGCGGACACAAGCGGTGGTCTGGAGAGGACCACTCGTGACACGGGCAATCATACAGATGTATGCCCAGGCCGAGTGGGGCAAATTGCACTTCCTTCTCATTGATCTTCCCCCCGGCACCAGTGATGCTCAGCTTACTGTTTTCCAGTCCATACCTCTGGATGGAATAGTCATCGTCACCACTCCGCAGTCCCTGGCTCACATGATAGTGGAAAAAGCGCTCGACATGGCCAGGGTGACAAAGGTGCCTGTGCTGGGTGTGGTGGAGAATATGAGCTTCATCAGATGCCCTCACTGCAATGAGAGGATAGAGCTCTATCCAAGGGCGGAGATGAAGGAGGAGGAGATGCTCCGGAAACTCGACGAGCTAGGAAGCATACCCTTTGACCCTGCTATTGCTGAACTCGCTGATGCTGGACGCCTGCGGGATTATGATAGCAAGGAGGCTACTGACCTTGCCAGGCATGTAAGGGAGAAATTGCTTGAAATGAAGCCCGCTTCCTCAACACCCATTGCATGGGAAACACAGTGAGGGAGCGCTGTGAAGCTTATCGAATGCATACCCAATTTCAGTGAGGGAAGAAGAGCCGAAGTCATCGATGCAATCGCGAAAGAAATAAGAGATGTTCAGGGCGTCCTGTTTCTGGGAAAAGAGGCGGATGCAGATCACAATAGATGCGTGCTCACATTCGCAGGAAGTCCGGAGACGGTTGCGGAGGCTGCCTTCAGGGGATGTAAAAAGGCGATGGAACTCATTGACCTCAATAAGCACAGGGGAGAACATCCGCGCATAGGTGCAACGGACGTTATACCCTTCGTCCCCATCTCCGGTGTTTCAATGGAGGAGTGCGTCGCACTATCGAGGAGAGTGGCAAAGCGTATTGCAGACGAACTTCATATACCGACGTACCTCTATGAACGCTCTGCAACGCGTGAGGAAAGGCGCAACCTCGCAAACATAAGAAAGGGGGAGTTTGAGGGATTGAGGGAGACAATAGAGACTGAGGAATGGAGGCCGGATTTCGGAGAGGCGCGCATCCATCCCACCGCAGGTGCAACAGTGGTGGGTGCAAGACCCATGCTCATAGCATTCAATGTTTACCTCGACACACAGGATGTCGGGGTTGCGAAGCGCATAGCCCATAGGATCAGGGAAAGGGACGGGGGGCTGCCAGGGGTTAAAGCCCTAGGTTTCTATATCGAGGCCAGAAAGATGGCACAAGTTTCCATGAATCTCACTGATCTGGAAAAAACCACACCGCTCGTAGCCTATGAAAAGGTGGTGAACGAGGCGATGAAGGAAAATGTTAAAGTGGCGGGAAGCGAAGTGGTCGGCATGGTTCCTGTTTCGGTGCTTGCAGAGGCTGCAGGGAGAGCGATGAAACTCATGGATTTCAACAGCGAACAGATACTTGAAAAAAGGCTGTTTGAACTGATGTTGGAGGAATGAATGTGGGATATGCGGACTGCACAATAAAGGAATTTGTGAGCAGACTGTCCTCGTCTGAACCTGTCCCTGGCGGCGGCTCTGCATCCGCAATTGTCGGGGCGCTGGCCTCTGCACTTATACATATGGACTGCACCCTCACCACCGGGAAGGAAAGCTATGCCTCAATTAAGGAGGAGACCGCAGAGATAATGAAGAAATCCGCATCCATTTCAAGGCAGCTCCTTCGACTAGCCGACAGGGATGCCAGGAGCTTCAGGATGGTCATGAAAGCGATTGAGATGCCAAAGAACACCGAACTGCAGAAACTCAAGCGCTTTGAAAAGATCCAGGAGGCGCTGAAGGAGGCAGCCATCCCACCGCTTGAGATAATGAAATGCTGCAGGGAACTGGAGGATATGGCCCGCTTCATGGCAGAAAGAGGGAACAAGAGCAGCAGATCTGACGCGGTGGTGGGCGAAATACTTGCAAGCGCTGCCCTCAAGAGTGCTTACGAAAATCTGCAGATTAACCTTGAGGCGATAAAGGATGAGAAATTTGTGAACGAGATGAACAGGCGCGTCTCCGAATTTATGAGATCTGAGTCGCAGTTTGTGAGATGAAGAATGTGAGATGCGTTATTGTGCTCGGGGACAGACCAGTGAATGGCGTCCCCACAGAGGAGATGAGGCGGAGAGTGGAGAAAGGGATCGAGATTGCTGACAGGCTGCACGCCTCCTTCATAATCTATTCCGGTGGGAGGACCTCAGGCGAGGTAAGCGAGGCGCTGCTCATGCAAGAAATTGCGGAAGGGATGGGATGCAAAGTACCAGCGATACTGGAACACAGGAGCCTAGATACGCTGGGCAATGCGTACTTCTGTGCAAGGATAATGGAGCATCTGAGTGGAAAGAGTGCTGTTGTGATAACTGGGCCAGGGCACCTGATGAGGGCGAGACGCCTCTTCTCCTATGTGTTTGGAAGAAATGTAAGGGGATATACCTTCGGGACCGAAGCGCAGATGAGTCCAAAGGAAAAGGAGGCTTATACCGCTGCCATGCTCCTCTTGCGTGGTGTTAGAAGAGGGGATCTGGACACGATATGGAAGAGAATGAAGGCGCGCCACCCTCTCTACCAGGATTTCAGCTGAGCTTCTCACCGCATTCGCAGCTGCCCATTCTACTGGCACAAGCGGAGTGGTATATCCTTCCGCAGATGCACTCTGAAACAGGGAGATCGCCTTTTATCTTTCCGCGGCAGAAGGCACATGTTGCTACAGATGTGAGTGTGTTATTCTGGAAGCGGAAGGTGCGACTGACATTCAGCTCACTCCCTGATAATGGATTCTTTCCCGTCAGCTGTACGCTGAAATCCTTCCCGGCTGCATTGGAAAGGGTTATGCTGCGCGATTCGCCGGGTTTGAGATCTCCTATTGTTACGGCTGATGCTATGCCTCCAGTTACGTTTACCTCCAGTCCGAGGGCGACTACCCTGCCCGCATTTGTTACCTCTATCTGGGAACCCCATCGTGAGATTCTTCCCTCCAGCAGTATCTTTGGCGAAAGATTCTTTCTCAATTTGAGAAGTTCCTGTTCAATAGAATGGAGGGAGGGGAGTGCACTTTCATCCAGTCTGTTCTGTGCCTCCCTGGCCTTAATTTCATATTGGCGCACGGGCAGTCCAGAGGATTTTAGATGCGAGATGAGTTCCTCCACGGAAAGGGAAAGGGAGTGCATTTCTCTTCCCAATTGCTCTTTCCCCGAAAGTGTTCTCTCCAGCTCATGTATGTAGGCGACCGCCTCTGTGTAATTGCCGGCTGAGAGCATGCTGGATAGACGGGTGGATGCTGTCTGCGCTAGCGCTATTGGCATCCATTCATTGTCGAGTAGCGAATGCAGCTTTTCTTGCAGCTTGGACGTAATGTAGAGAGAGACTGAATGAAGGCTCGCGGCAAGCTGAACAGCCGCCTCTATGAATTCCTTGCTTTCAATCAAGCCCATGATCCTCTCTGCCGCATTACTCTCCTGATATCCAAGTGCCTTTGCAGATGCCTGCATCTTGGCCACATTTGTAAGCTGTGCGAGCAACGTCTTCCTTGCCCCATCCTTCAAGCGCTTCTCTGCTGCCTTAAGCATCTCCTCTGCCTTGTCATGTTCACCAGCAGAGAGCAATGAGTCTATTTCCGAAAATAGAGTGTCTGTCTCCTCCAGCTTGAAACCTGCTTCCCCCATGCCTGTCACAAATGCCTTGAGGGCAGACATCTCATCAGAGAGCTTTGCATACTTTCCGCCAACGCTTTCAATGAATTGCTGGGCGGCTATGCCCTCCTTGACCGCCTCCTTGTATCTATGTGTGGAGATAAGCCCCCTTATCTCCTCCATTTTGGCCTTCATGGCTGGCAATTTTACTCCGCTTTCCTCCAGTGACTGCATCCTTGACTGTGCTATCTCCAGTGTCTTATGAGCCGCGTCTTTCTGAAGGGAAATCATTTCGGAGTCCGTTTTGAGCTTCAAAAGTCTCTGCACAACTGAGATATCGCCTGCTTCGATCATACGTTGCACAGATGCGATTTCCTCCATTATGTGGGGTGGTAACTGCTGTTCAAAAAGGCTCTCCATCTGTTTTCTTGCAGCTTCCAGCACCTGCCCTCCCTTTGATTTGATCGCCTGGACCACAGCCTCACTGCATCTAATTGCTGCGCCCAGGCCGAGCAGGTATTTACCCTCCTTGAGCGCTGCCCTTGCCTCCCTCAGCAGCGATTCCATGTTTGCATCGGACAGGCCGAGCTCGTCGATAGTGTTCAAAGCTTCTTCGGCCTCTTCCACCTTTTTCCTGCAATTTTCCATCGCCTCGTTGACCTGTTTCAGCTCATCCGATGCCATTGAAAGGGACCTGGCCGCCCCCACAAAATTGCCTGAATGTGCTAGCGACATCGCCTGCTCTATCTGCCCCAGAGGGCCGGAGATTTCGGTGCCTGACATTTCGAGCCTTGAGCATTCGTCCTTTAGCTCATCTATCCATTTGTCAAGCGATTTGGTCATTGTATCGCGCAATTCTGCCTCGCATTTCCGCGCCTCCTGCAATGCAGCGTAGTAGTCACGCTTGCGCATCAGTTCGTTTATGCGCTGCCTGGATTCATTCAACTTTTCCACAGGAGCGCCAATGGTCACAGCTACATCCATAAGTTCCTTTACGCGCACAACAACCGCTGGAGCCTTAAAGGCAGCGAGCGCCTTCTCCTCCGTTTCCAGCAGATCGGTGACTAATGTGTTCAGTAACACGTGGTCGAATCCAGACATCGCAGCACTTGCTTCGGAGAGCATCCGCTGAACCTCGGTGCAATCCATATTCCTCTGTTGCATCTCCTTAGCCAGCCGTTGAGCGAGCGCAAACTGCCGCTCGAGTTCTTCGACATTCCTCAATTTCTCATCTATTTCGGAGGAGGCGAGTGACATCAGCCGGAAGGCTGCTTCAAAATCCTCATATTTGACAGCCGAACGCGCTCTAGCTATCAGTGTGTATCCATAACCGATCTCAATCTTCTTCTTTCTGCAGGAAGCCAAGCTTTCCAGTAATCTGTTCATATCAGAGGAAAATCTGTCGTTGACAAGTTTGAAAAGCATATCATAGGCCTGGCCAGCGAGCTGCAGCGCCCTCTCCTTATTCTTGTCTATGGATTTTTCAGCATCTTCAATCATGAGGGATGCTGCATTCTTACCGGCACCGTCGGTGAGCGAGATGAGGCGCCTTGCCCTCTGTAGCAGTGTTTTCGCCCTATAAGTGTCACCATTCACCGCCCAGTCCACAACATCCTTTGCTATGCATGCCGCCCTATAGGTCTCACCGTTCGCTTCGAGCACTGACACATCGGAGAGTATCTGCTCCAGCCTGGACCTGAGTTGCTCCCCCTGTGAAGGTAATAACTCCTGTGCACGGTTCTTCCAGCTGACTTCGAGCTTCGAGAGCTCTGCATCCGCAAGCTCATCAAGCTCCCTGGCCGCGCTGATAGCGTCGGTGAAATTGCGCGCCTTCATGAATGAGAGCACACCTTCCACCCTTCTGTTCATTTCCAGCGAATCTCCGCCGAGATATTCGACCGCACTGATCTTTCTATCAATCGCGTCTATCTGTCCCTTTACAAAATTTTCCAGATGCAAATCTATGTCCTGCAGAAGACCATTCGCAAGTTTGTTGAACTGTGCATAGTCTCTTGACTCGAAGACACGCTTTGCCTGATTGAACTTAATGTTCATTTCCACGGAGCTGACATTCAATGCCTTCATTGATGAAAAGGAATCCTCCAGTGACTTCATGAGCTCGCGTGCTGCCTGCATTGGCTCTATGAGTTTCCTGGCCTCCTCATTGGCCTCATTAGCGGCCCTTATAGCTTCCAGGTACCGCTTTTTCTTCATCATCTCCCTTATCTCGAGCAACCTGTTGTTTATCGGTTCTATGTCAATGCCCGCCTTGACCGCCTCCGAGATATGCTTCTTTCCCTCCACAAGTATGCGGGCAACATTCACATATTTAGCCGATTCCAGGTCGGCTTCCATGCTTCTGAGGAGTGCTAGTGTCTCCTCAAATGAGTGCTTTGAAAGAAGCTCAGAGGCACGAGAAAGTCTTGAGTTGCATGAGGCAGCAAGCTCCGGGGAAATGCCCTCCAGTGTGGTCTCGTGCTGCACATTTTTCAGGCTCATTTCGAGCAGACGGGTAAGTTTCCTTTCCACCTCGCCGTTGATTGAAGATAGGATGGCCTTAACATATCGCGGATTCCTCCTATCCCCATCCTCTTTTGCCTGTCTGACCCTCTCGGTGTAAGGTTCAATATTCAATCCCAGCCTCTCGGCAAGTTCGAGTCTTTCGGCCAGTGTTCTGGTGAGCTCTTCCAGCTCCCTCGCGGTGCCTGTATGCAACTCCGCCTCAGCTTTCGAGAGCAATTCAAATGATCTTTCGAAATTACCGGTATCCATCTCATTCCTAGCTTCGGAGAGAGTGGCCTCCACTACATCGGTATCGAGTCCCCCGGCCTTCGCCTCATTCAGTTCGTTCTGAAGCCTGGAGTATCCGGTTGAAAATAATTCAGAGAGGGACTTGTGCAGTTCGGACCAGAGTTGGGCAAGCTTTTCCTCCCCCTCTGAAAAGTTGTCTTTATCAATGAGTGCACTGACCGATTCAAGGGATTGCTTGTATTTCCCACCGTCCCTTCCGGCCTGGCCCATTAGATCTATCATTCTGTTGGTGGCTTCCATGCGCTGCATAAACACCTCCCTTATGAGGGTGCGGCATGCATCACATGCCTTGGTTGCTGCTGCAAACGCATCACGGAATGAATGATCGTCAAACGCCTGTCTAGCCTTAGCCACAAGATCTGCAACGGTGGCGTTTGAAATGCCAAGCTGTTTCATGGCAGACAGCATATCTTCCATTGCCTTCATCCTGGCTTCGGCTTCCTCTTTCTCCCTGGCTAATTCCTTAGCCTTTTCAGCAAGCTGTTTTCCGAGTTTCATGTTGCCAAAATAGCTTCCTGCCACCCCGTATCACCAACAGGTGTACTAAATCCAGCATGGAGAGCTGCTGGCTCAGTTTAAAAAGGTGCTGGCACAGTTATGGAGCGTGATTTTCATCAATTCAACATGAGTGGTATTTAAAAGATTCAATGAACAATTATGTACGCGGCATCCGACACAGGTTTTCCTCTGCAGCAACATCTCTGAGCGGGCCATTTGAAACATTGCGCTCAAAAACTCTAAATTGGAAATCATGCCACATCCTGTCTACCTGCGAACATTCCGCTGGAAGACCGTTGTGTCTGGGCATTCATCCACTGCCCTCGTTCAATACATAGTGCTTTTATACATGGCATGCGGCTTACTTCGTTATGGGCACCCTTCCGCCAGGTCAGTTTCAAGGCAAGCGCTTTGTGATATACACCATTAATGGGGTCCCCGAGATCAGGGAGGAGGACTATAAATTCGAACTGTATGGCAGGGTGGAAAATAAACTGTCTCTATCCTATGCCGAGCTTTGTTCTGTCGACAACTATGTGTTGAAGGCGGATTTTCACTGCGTAACGCGCTGGAGCATAAAGGACTGCGAATGGAAAGGGGTACGCTTCTCTGTGCTTGCTGAAAGGGCGGGGGTGCATGAAGAGGCTGCCTTTGCCTATGCCTACTCTCTTGACGGTTATACGACCGTGATTCCATACGAAAACATGCATGACGCTATTCTCGCAACAAGCCTGAATGGGCAAAGGCTAAGCAATGAGCAGGGATATCCAATCAGACTCGTTGTCCCCTCGCTCTATGGATGGAAGAGCGCGAAATGGCTTTCTGCAATCGAACTCTTGGATCATTACAGGGATGGTTACTGGGAAGAGAGAGGTTATCACGAAAGAGGGGATTTCAATCTTGAAGAGCGTTTCAGTGATCCAGCTGCTAGATACATACACAAGAAGGTTGCAAATAAGAAATAACAACTATACGCAATGATTCAGGTCTTGCATGGATTTCAGAAAGGATGTGGATTTTGATGTCTGCACGATGGGGGAGCCGCTGGCTGAATTTTCCATGGTGGGGCGTGAACTCTTTTCCAGAGGATGCAGCGGTGATGCAGTCAATGTGGCCATTTCCATTTCCAGACTGGGTCTGCGTGCGGCGACAGTTGCGGCCGTGGGCAGTGATGAGCACGGTGCTTATATCATAAAGGCGCTTGGGGAGGAAGGCATTTACACCGGTGGTTTGACTGTGGATCGTGACCATCCCACTGGTATATACTTCATTACACTTGGAAAGGAGGGGGAGCATACTTTTACCTATTACAGAAAGGGAAGCAGTGCCTCCCTGATGCGGCTGACACGTAAGCAGAAGGAGATTGCTGCAAGAAGCGCTGCTTTCCACTCCAGTGGCATCACTCAAGCGATTGGTGATGCGGCCGCGCGTTCATTGAAAGAGGCTGTAGTGACAGCACATAATGCAGGGGTTCACATTAGCTATGACGTTAATTTCAGGCCGGCACTCACCACTGATAAGCGAGCAACCGCCTCTATGCGTTCAATCAAGAAATTTATCACCATATTCATGATATCTGCAGAGGACTACTATCTCCTCTATGGCAGAAAACGGAGGGCTGAGGAGATACTGGAAGAACTGAAGGATGAGTATGAAGCAGTGATTGTGAAAGACGGGGGAAGAGGCGCGTGGGGCGCAGAGAAGGGAAAGAAACATTTCATCCGGAGTTTTAATATTAAGGCGGTGGATGCCACCGGAGCTGGCGATGCCTTTGACGCGGGACTGCTGTCCGCACTGATCCAGGGCATGGAGTTCGAAGGTGCGATGCGCTTTGCATCCGCAAATGCGGCGATCAAATGCCTCAAGAAGGGGGGGACACGAGGGCTGCCGACAAGGAGACAGCTGAATGCATTCCTCAAAAAATATGACGGCCCAGCTGAGCGTGGGCCGTCGGGGATGGGCTGATCAGTGTGATTCCAGCTCTGCAAGGAGCCTGCTGCAGCCATAGAGGCGGAAGACCGCCTCCCAACTGCAATCTTCTTCATCTATAACCAGTTCTTCTTCCTGCATTTAAATTAAAAAGACGAGTTTGTGTATTTAAAGAGGGGAGGAGGGGGAGGTGGGCGGAAACGCGGAACAGGACATTGGTAAATGTTTTTAGCTAGATGGCAGTAGAGGGCATAGTGGCAAAGAAAAAGAAGGTTGAGGAAGAGTTCGTATTCGTCCCCCCATCATTCAATGAGGAGGAATACATAAAGAAGGATCTGGCCGACAGCAAGGTGGTCATACTGACCACAATAATTGGCATACTAGTGGGGGCTCTGGCAGCCACACTGACACTGTACGTTTCCCCCATAGTGGGATTTCTCGCGATAATAGTGATGACCTATGTGCTCTTCCGCTTCATATACCGCGCACTCCATGTGAACACCACACAGTTCAAGCGGACTGACTACATCTACAAGGGGGGCACATATCTTGTTACAGCGATTGCACTTTGGATACTCTTGCTCAATCCCCCCTTCGCCAACGCCACTCCGCCGGCGATCTCAAAGATTATTTCGGTGACAGAGCTCTCACCTTCCGGTGGTGGCTGGATACCTATAAGCATAAACACAACGCAATCACCCATCATCTCACCCGGTAGTCTCAACATAACGGCGAATGTGTCCTATGTGGGCAGCGTCACCGTATGGCTCGTCTTTATATTGAACTCAACACAGACGCACGTATACCAGATGAATCATGTCAACTCCTACTTCTTCCGCACCGTGGTCGAAGTGAATACAGGCACCTATTCCTTCTACATAAAAGCAAAATCAGGGAGCAGCCCGCTTGCTCAAAGCCCGAGATACTCCTTAACTGTTTCATGATTCCCATGGGAAGGAGGGGTGGAGCAGACTGGCAATCAGTTGCTGGTTTTCTCTACTGAACACTGCTTTGTCCTCCGCTAGCTCGACACTGTCCTTCAACAAATCAAGATCCGCTCCCAGGCTCAATTCCCTCAATTTTACGGAAACGAGGGCAGAGGGCTCGGTGAACGGGCGTTTTTCGTGCGCATACAGTTTGCCCTCTTCTTGGAATATGACAGCCCCTTTGGACCTGTGTTTGTCAATAAATTCAGATGCCGTCCCCGACCAGCATTCTGGTCCTTCCATAATCCACCATGATGGGTGCTGACGCTCGTTTAACTCGAATAGAATCCTGATCTTGTCATTGGCTTCGAAGACATATCTGCACACACTGAAGCCATATCTTTCCAGCAGGGCGGAAAGGTTGCGTGTTGCCTTTCTTATCTGGGGGTAGAGATTGTCTTCCACTATATCCGGTCTGGACATAGTGAAAAGCAGAAGGCCGTGACCACGATCGGACCATACACTCTCGAGCGACGAAAGACGTGGTAATCTCCGCTTTCCAGGAAAGAAGAAGCGCCTGCCTGCATCCTTCAAGTACTCCCTGGCCGCAATGACTGCTGTTCCAAATGCCTCTTGTCCCAGTGCCGCTGCCACGTTCCTTTCGCTGTCCACAGGATCGGCGATACATAAGGATGCGTTACTGCACCGTGTTTCAGGATAAATTTCGCCGACCTTCTGTCCCTTTCTCCATTCGGCGATTGCGCTCATGGTCTCCTTGAATTCTCCGTAGTTCAGAATGAGCAGTTCACACAGATAACCAGAAAAGCCCTGGACCTTGGTCTCCGCACCGTATGTACCCGTGCCCTTGAAAAACTGCTTCAGCAACCGGACGTGATCCTTCTGCCATGCCTTCATGTGTTCATTCACAAATCTAGATTGAAAAGGCGTCCTGTCCACTGCCGATTTCCTGTGCATTGGATCAGTCACAGCAAAACAGGGGACGATATCCACACTGTACCTGCCTGCAAATCCACGGACATACGGGTGTTCCGCGTACTTCAAGGTAGGACGGCTCAGCGCCGCCTTGCCCACTGAGAGACCAACCTGTTCCATCCTTTCTCTCTCCGTTTCCACCGGAAAGAGAATGAATATATCCGTATCCGCGCCCGCGAGATGTGTCCCCTTTGCCACGGAGCCGACAAGCAGTGGATCAGCGTCACGCATACCTGAGGCCGAGAGGAGTTCCCTGATGCGATGTATCACCCTTTCCACAACTGCACGACGTTCATTTTCCTCGCGTGCGCTCGGCCGTATTTCTGAAAGGACTTCCTCTTCGAGATCTGTGAGCATCGGGGATGCATCCGCTTATTCACGGATTAATCCTTTTGCACTATAGTGCCAGGTCCGAGGCCAATGTGGTGGGGATAAAACAGTTTGCTTAGGAGGAAAGTTGAGCCATCAGCCCCGGTTCCCTGACAAGCGCGTGTAATAATTTCACAGATATATGAATATTGATTGAAATTTCGAAAGCTTTAGGTATTTGTCGAAAGCGGAACAGAAATTAAAAGGAATGCAATGTGTGCTTTAACATGAAACCATCGCTGATCTATTACGTTTCAATGGAAGACCCCGCTAGCATGAATATGGGAAGGTGGCTTATGGAACTGGGTGATTATAGAGAGAAGTTCTCGCGTAATGCACTCCATATATACACCGCAGACGATGATCTACTTGTCTTTGGGGAGCGACTGCATATTCATGCAGAGCATGTGGACAAACTGATAGAAAACGAGACGGGGAGAAATTTTGACGGCATCATTTTCCTTTCAACACATCGTTCTGCGTCCGGGACAAGGGCACTCACATTTCATCCTGTAGGAAATTTCGCAGAGGCTCAGCTTGGCGGTGAGGCACGCAGGCTTTCCCCTTCATTTCCATCATTCATGACTGGCTGCCTGCTTCGCGCTCTTGACTTGAACATCGACGGATACGATATCACATTCGAGGCGACACACCATGGCCCACTAGTGGACATACCAGCCATGTTTGCAGAGATGGGGAGCGATCAGGAGGCTTGGGAGGATCGCAGTGTGGGTAGGATGATGGCTGAGATACTCATTGAGAAACCGCTAGCTGCTGGCACAGTAGCCGCAGGTATTGGAGGGGGGCACTATTGCCCCAGGTTCAGAGACATTGCATTAAAGCGCAAAGTAATTTTCGGGCACATGGTTTCAAGCCACAATCTCATGCATCTGGATGATGGGATGTGTGTCGAACTTATGAAGGCAAACCATGGGTCCGTATTTTTCATCATGCACAGAGATGCCAGGAATGGAGAAGGACTCGAAAGAATACAGTCTGCCCTTGTTTCCTCCGGCATGCGTGAGATGGATATAGAGTCTGCACCGCTCAGGAAGTGACGACGGTACCTGTGAAAGGTTGACCCTTAATTGCGTTGGAAAGCTGCGTTAGGTCTCTTCCATGAACCACGGACAGTGGAATCTTGCTGCGCGAGATGAGTTTTGCACCTAGAGGATCGAAGATGAAACTCGAACCCGCCTCGACCCTGGCATTCATCGCCTTGTCTAGCAACTCCTTGTATGTCATGCGCTCTATGCGCTTGGCCGAAGGGTTGGTTGCCGGGTCATCGGTGTATATGCCATCCACCGCGGTTGCGTTAATGATCCTTGTTGCCTTGACGCGCTCCGCAGCCATGGCTGTCACCGCATCGGTGGTGTGCCCGGGGTGTGTTCCACCCATCACAACAATAGGATTGCTGTTAAGCGCAAGGCGTGCCTCGTCGATGCTCTCTGCTGGCTTGTAATATGCCTTCTCACCAAGGGCCATTATGAGCAGCCTTGCATTCAGGCGTGTAACCTCGATACCCAGCTCATCCAGTGACGCTTCGTCTGCCCCCAACTGCCTACCTATTGAAATGTAATATCTGGCAATTTTACCCCCTCCGCAAACAACGAGAAATTTATAAGCGGGAAGCAATTCGAGAAGCATAGAGGCTAGCTGTCTTATGTATGACACGTCTTGGCTATCCGGAACAAGAATAGAGCCGCCGATAGATATTGCTATTTTTTCTACTGCCATTTGATTTCCTTCTCACCCTTCACGGGTTAGGTTGAACGGGTGAGAATCAGGAACTATTAAAAAACGATCGATGTGATCTGAATGGAAATTACTGAAAAACAGAGATATGATTTCAGACGTGAGCTGGAGAGGATAGCGTCCTACCAGGGGAGAGGCACAGAGCTCATCTCATTGTACGTGCCCGCGGGGAAATTGATTTCGGACGTTGCCTCCTATCTCCGAGACGAGCAGTCACAGTCATCCAACATAAAGTCTTCAACAACCAGAAAGGCTGTGCAGGCGGCAATCAGCTCGATACTTTCGAGGCTCAAGACATACAGGATGGTGGCTCCCGAGCACGGAGTGGCTTTCTTTGTAGGAACGGTGCCGAAGAGCGGCGACCAGACTATGATGGTACAGCACGTAATTGAGCCGCCTGAGCCCATTTCCACCTTTCTCTACAGATGCGATTCCACCTTCTACATGGAGCCACTGCTTTCCATGCTCGAAGAGAAGGAGGTATACGGCCTTCTTGTGATCGACAGAAAGGAGGCTACAATTGGCTTTCTGAAGGGAAGAACGATACAGGCTGTCAAGAACATGCAGTCCCTGGTTCCGAGCAAGCACAGAATGGGAGGGCAGTCCTCACTGCGATTTGAGCGTCTTATCGAGATTGCTGCAAATGAATACTTCAAGGATGTTGCAGAGGCGTGCAATACAATCTTCCTGGGTGTAAAGGAACTCAAGGGGATCCTTGTGGGTGGACCTGGAAGCACAAAGGACTTTTTCGTCAAGGAGGGATATCTGCACTACGAGTTACAGAAGAAGGTTGTAGACACATTCGACACCGGTTACACAGACGAATATGGACTCAGGGAACTTGTGGAAAAGGCCAGGGAAAGACTCAGAGACCTCGACATAATGAAGGAGAAGCAACTCATAGAGCGCTTCATGAATGAAATCAGGAAAAGTGACGGAGGTCTTGCAGCATACGGTTATTCCGAGATCAAGAAATACATTGAAATGGGCGCCGTGGAACTGCTCCTTGTCAGCGAGGGTCTAAAAAAGATGGAGCGCACCTTTCAGTGTCCTTCATGCGGCTACACCATGACAGTTGTCCAGGGGGACAGCATAGAAGCCGTGACCTGTCCCAAATGCGGATCCACCATGAACATGGTTGAAGAAAAGGATCTGGTGGACGAGCTGTTCGAAATGGCTGAAAAGACGGGCAGCGAGGTGCAGCTCATATCCGCTGATTCGGAGGAGGGGAAAATGCTGCTAAATGCCTTTGGAGGCATGGCTGCCATACTGAGGTACAGGGTCTCACAATGAACAACGATCCGCTCCTCCCCTTCAGGGAGAAGGCAGCCACCTTTCTGAGAAATAGATTGG
>JAVZQA010000017.1:0-19314 GCA_038881315.1 Methanomassiliicoccales archaeon | reverse complement strand
CATAATGTCTCTGACCACCATAATCAGCGGCAGCGAGTCCTCCAGAGGATGCGGACCTGGAGATGGCTTCGGTGCCCAGAAATGTGTCTTTCGCTGTACAGGCCACTGTGCAGGTGCGGCCACACGCTTTATTCTTCCGGGCATTAGCTCACCAACCTCCCGTGCGCCCGGCGTTTGTCCGAATAAGCCTGAATTATCATTATATTTGAATACGATATCGGACGGGCCGTCTGCTTTCCGTCTGCCTTCTGAATGGTAACGCCGTCGATGGTAACCTTTCCACTGACAGGATCTACAGCAGAAACCTTCCCCTCCATCCCTCTTATTTCCTTGTCGCCTTTAATAACCACAACCACATCCCCCTTTCTGACTGGCAGCCGCTTTATGCCATAACGTCCTGCAAGCTCTGCGCTGAGAGGGGCTACTAGCCGCTTCCTGGCTACACTCACCGGAGCAGTATGCAGTCTCTTCCTTTGTTTTCTTGCACTTATTGTCATTGAAATCACACTATCATAGATGCTACGGCAGCAATACGCGGCCATCTCTCGGCAGCCTCTCTTGCTACAGGCCCCTTTATGTCTGTTCCCTTTGTCTCCCCCGTGTCCGTGGTAATGACAGCAGCATTGTCTTCGAACTGTATCATCGTACCGTCCGCTCTCCTGAACGGCCGGCGCTGCCTGACGATAACAGCATACATCAACTGCTTTCTCACCTCTGGAGTCCCCTTTTTCACAGTGACAACAACCATGTCGCCTATGCCTGCGCGCGGGTATCTCCTTATTGTTCCGTGATATCCCGGGACGGCCACAATCTGTGCAACTTTCGCTCCGGTATTGTCAATCACATTCAATCTGCCGCCCGTGTTAAGCCCGCGTGTCTGTTTCCCTGCCAGTCCTTTCATGTCTTATCCCTTCCTTTCGATAACTACAAAATTGACAGTTTTGCTCAGTGGTCTGCATTCTGCAATGGTTACCCTGTCGTTCTCCGCTACCTGTATGCAGGCCGGCAGATGCGCCGGGTACCTGCTCCGTCTCCGCTCATATCGTTCAAATTTGTCAATATATTTCGCATATTCTCTTTCCACTACCACTGTTCCCTTCATTTTAGTGCTCACAACAATGCCCTCTAGAACCTGTCCGCGCACCGAAAGAGTCCCGTGAAAGGGACATTTGGGATCGTTGCACTTGGTTTCCGGAACGTAGTCGACTATGCCTATTTTTCTCGCATCTGACATTTAACGCAACCTCTTTATTCGCTCCTCTGGTCTGAACACTATTCTGCTCCCATCAACGACTATTTCGCCTTCTTCGGTTAGAAAGAGAAAGCGGTGCGTCCTCTTTTCGAATTTCTTCGGCGGATCGCCCACATGAATCATGTTCCGTGTTTCCCAGGTAACACAGCCGGAGGCGATCTCCTCGCCGCGCTTATCCAGCACCTTTACATCTCTACCGATGAACTCAGATCTCATGAAATCACGCAGGCTACCTGACTGTGACATTGAAACCCATCTCCTCCAGTGTTTCCTTGACCTTCTTTTTGTGGTCCCCCTGGAGTTCTATCTTTCCGTCCTTTACGGTTCCGCCGGCAGCACATTTGGTCTTTAGCGTCTTGGCAAGCGCTTCCATGTCTATGTCCGAAGTATCGAAACCTTCCACGACCGTCACGACCTTTCCATATCTTCTGCTGTCGGTTGAAACCACAATCGACTGCTGTTCCCTCGCGATCTGCTCACACATACAGAGTTCTTCAGGCAAACCGCATGTAGGACAGATACCCGCCATTACCTTTCTTCCTCCCTCTCAACAGTGAGCAACCGTGCTATCTGCTTCCTGAGCGCCCTGGATTTGCCTGGATCCTTCGGTGCTCCGCCCATAGCTGAGAGACCCCTTTCATGCATCAGTTCGTCCACAAGCTGTTTCAGCTTCTCAGTCCGCTCTTCCTTTCTCATATTCCTAAAATCCTTTGCTTTCAGCAGGGAAATTTCACACACCTCCTTCCTTCTCAACATCAGCCTGCTCAGGCAACTGAACCTCTTGCTCCTTTGCAGGCTCTTCGACCTGAACAGGTACCTCAACACCTGCGGCCTCAGGCGATCTGATAGTTATCTCGTCAGGAAGCCTTGCGTCCGCCATCATGATCTGAACCTTGACTCCAATGATGCCTAGTTTGAGCTTTGCAACGGCGAAACCTTCGCGCATATAGATGCGCCTCGGTTCACCACAGTACTTGATATGTCCTTCTCTGAACTTTTCCGTTCTGTGCCTCTGTCCTGTAAGTTTGCCTGATATGACCACCTGGCAGCCCCGTGCCCCCGCATCCATGATACGTCTGACGGTCGAATGGCCAGCTCGTCTGAAGTGCCACCCTCTTTCCAATGCGAAGGCAAGTTTCTTGGCCATTATCTGTGGATTCAAATTAGGGTTCTGATCCTCCTGAACCTCGATCTGAGGATTGTCGAAATCAAAAAGATCCTCAATCTGACTCGTGAGTGACTTAATTGCGCCACCTCTTCTGCCTATGACCAGACCAGGCCTCTCGGCAATTAGTGTAACCCTCGTCCCCAGGGGCGTGCGTTGTATATCTATCCCACCGAAACCTGCTCTGTCAATCTCCTTCATCATATATTCCTTGAGAAGCACGCGCCTGGTGTTTTCGTTTATGAACTTTCTCTCACCTGTCAACCAATCACCTCTTTTCCTCAAGAATCACTTCAATGTGAACCCTTTCATGTCTCCATTGTGAGCTTCTGCCGTGCGCACGTGGGCGTGAACCCTCAAATGGCTGCCCCCTATGCGAGGCTATGGTATGTATCCTAAGACTGTCAGTGTCGAGCCCCTTGTATTCTGCATTATGCCTAGCTTCCTCCAGTGCCCTCTTGATTGACGTTGCAGCACGCACCGGAAATCTGCCCGGACCAATGCCCGGTTTGTGTGTCACCTGTCCAACGTATTTTCTGAAACGCACCGGCTTCCTCAACTCGATGACACCATCAAGGATGGAGATCGCATCATCAAGCGATCTTCTGCGCAGTACCCTGCACAGTTCCCTTGCATGCTTGGGGGAGATATCCGCATCCTTGAGTAACGCGCGCGCAGTTTTGTCCGGATCTGTCTGCTGTGTATAGCCCACCATATCTTAACCTCACTTGAGTGGCAGGAACTTGGAACCCCTGGTGGCTCCAACACCCGGTCCCGAGTGCTTCATGAATCTCCTCGTCTGGGCAAATTCACCTAGGGCATGCCCTATCATCTCTGGTCGCACTTCAAATTCCTTGAATTCCTTGCCGTTATGTACTGCAATTTTCTTTCCAACAAAAGAGGGCAGTATGAATATTTCCCTCCTGTGAGTCTTGAGTGTTTCACCATCAGTTGAAGTAAGTTTCTCAATGAATGTCTGTTGCTCCCTGTTGAGACCGCGCTTATAAGAACGCCTTGCCCTCGCAGGTAGCAGAGGAAGGAGTTCTGCCATTGACATCTGTTTGAGCTCATCAAGTGTGTACCCCCTGTAGGTGAATTCTTTCTTCCGTCTGGCAGCTCCCTTCGTCCGCTTTCTTGCACCCTTTTTCTTTGCAAGCTTCTCTTCTAGCGTTTCTTCAGCCAATTATCTCTCCCTCCTGCGCTTGGGAGCCAATCTTCCCACCTTCTGTCCCGGCCTGGCACCTCTCCCTATAGTGCTTGGCCTTCCAACATGCTGATGCGAGCCGCCACCGAAGGGATGATTGACAGGATTCATCGCCACACCACTGACATGTATGTATGCCTTTGCTCTTCTCTTAAACGTATGGTATTTTTTACCCGCCTTTGCAAGTGGTCTGTCTATTCTTCCGCCTCCGGCTGGAACACCTATCATTGCATAGCATTGATTGTTGATGCGCTTCAGCTCTCCGGATGGTAGCTGCACAGTCGTTACGTCCCCATGACTAATAATGGATGCAGCCGCGCCAGCTGAACGAACAAGTTTTCCGCGGTCACCAGGATGAATTTCCAAATTATAGATGAGAGTTCCCTCAGGTATCTGTCCGATTGGAAGTACGTTGCCTCTTTCCAATGAAGAACCGGGACCAACCTCGATTGTTTGCTCAACATGACACCCTTCAGGCGCAATCGTGTACTCCTTAACACCATTAAAGTCGATGAGCATGAGCGGTGTGGTTCTGCCCGGCGCATGCACTATATCGATAATGCGACCGCTTCCTTGCCTCATCTGTGGAAGTTTTCCAGGGGAGAGATGTCTGAAACTGGGAGATCTGTAGTTCATGCCACCCCTTCCCCTCCTCTGTGTCCTCAGTCTCTTTCCCATGTGTTCACCTCATATGACGCCAAGCCGAACGCCCAGTTCTTCGGCTGAATATCCCTCTTTCAGTTTTATGATCGCGTGCTTCCCGTCCGCCCTTATCTTTACATTTATTTTTTCCACCTTAACCTGGAATCTTTTTTCGAATGCTTCCCTAATCTCTGACTTTGTAGCGCTACGCTTAACAAGAAATTCGAGACTATTCCCGTCTCGGAAATTCTGTCTTGAAGTGCCGGACATTGCATTCATCGTCTTTTCCGTAACATACGGATGTAGCAGTATAGAATACTCTTCCCTTTCTTTAAGCGGCATTACATCCCCTCCAGTTTCTTCAGCGCACTCAACGTGAAGATTGCAAGCCGTCCAGGTACACCACCGGGAGCGAGCATTTCCGTGTTGAAAGATGCGGGAGTGGCAACATCCACACCTGCAAGATTGGATACGGCCCTAAAGACAGGCGCATCCTTGGAGCTTACGATTATAAGTGGTCCAGCTGCTTCCCTGTAGCGTCTATTGCGCATCTTTCCCTTTCCGGCCCTGATGTGTCTGCTCCTTCTCACTCTCAGTATATCGCCTATTACACCGAGACGGGCAAGTAGCATCTCAACGTCCACTGCTTTCTCCATGCTCTCTACGTCATCCACAACCACCAGAGGGAGCTTGCTCTGCCCTTCAAATATGTGCCCCCTTCCCCTCACCAAAGAGATATCCGACAGACATGCAAGTGCGCTTCTGCGCGCCGCAACTCTTTCCTTTCGGTTTATCTTCTTTATCCAGACCCTCTCAGGGCGGGGCGGATGGGCTCTCCTGCCGCCCACATTGTTTGGTGACTCTGCTGCATTAGATAGACCCTTGATGCGCTGCACTCTAGCAACGCCTCTCCCCTTACCCCAAGTTTCAACAGAGTGGCGCATACCTGCCTCTTTATAGGGTCCATATGGATGTCTTCTTGCAGAAGCCATCGCTGTTGTATCCCTTCTGATGAGATCTGGTCTGAACGGAGCCTTGAAGACTGCCGGAAGTTCAACATCACCTGAAGGCTTGCCCTCCCTGTCGTAGATAAATACGTGACCTTCGGGTAGTTCCTGAGTTTCAGCTAGCTGCGTTTCCTGCGTCAAGCTTCAGACCCCCTGCTTAGAGGCTGTTGATACATAGGTCAGTGTGGGCGCCTCCTTTAATTTAACAAGTCTCGGTCTTATGGGATCACGCAGTCTTATCAGGCGTTTTGCCGGCCCAGGCACAGTGCCATGAAGTAGAACGTATTGACCCCTAACAACCCCATAATTCACGAAACCGCCGGCAGGTGTGATCTCCTCGCCCTTGTCACCAACCTTGAGGACGCGCTTGTTGAGCTCAGTTCTCTGGTGGAATCCCATCTGCCCGGCCTGCGGAACTGTGGGCCATATATAACCTGGGCGCCTGGGACCTAGGGTGCCTATCATACGCCTGTGTTTACTGTTTTTATGCGAAAGCAGCTTGACACCCCATCGCTTGACGTGCCCCTGAAAGCCCTTTCCCTTTGTGACTGCTATGACGTCCACGACGTCCCCGTCCTTAACATAATCCTTAATACCGATTTCCTTTCCAAGGAGAGAAATAGCAAAATCAATCCGTTTCTCCATGGTACCACCGCCCACTCGTATTTCCATGACCTCAGGTTTCTTCTTCGGAACGCCACTTATGAGCGATGGCTGTGTATGCACTAGGACACTGACCTCATCACATTGGAGTTTCTTGAATTCTTCTGCCTTACGCTTGAAATCCTGTTCGGGTGGATGTTTTATTTTTCTTGAAAGAGCAGGTTCAAGTCTTTCGGCCCAAAGCTCGGCCGAAGTACGCAGGCCGTAAACTTCCTCTTCATAGGCACGCACCGCGGCCACCCTGAGAGGTGGAGTTTCGATCACCGTTACAGGGACTTGCACCTCCTGTCCCGAAGTGGTTGATGTTGGCCTGTAATCCACAAGCAACGCGTGTGTCATGCCCGCCTTATAACCTGCAAACCCAAGCAGCTTTGGCGATTCCCCCGCCTCGGGCCAGCTGTCTAACTTCGGTACTGGGCGCCTCGCCCTCTTCCTGGGAGAAAATCCCATAGATCCTCTTCTGGACCGCCTCTTATTAGGCATTGGATCCCTCTTTTACGGCAGCCTTGCCGTAATTTCTCGTTTATACGCACCCACCAGCCGTAACGCCTTGTGCCTGAGCTGAAAACAGCATACCTTCAGGTAGCAGGGATGCGCATTGCATTGCCCTGTTGCGTTTGGCTGCTGAATGAGATTGGAATGCCTACTGTTATTTCATATATAATCTTAATCCATGGACAGAATGGCTCGCAAATTGGCTCCATTGTACTCCCCTGGAAGCATTGCAAATGGGCGGAAAGGCGTAAAACATGCGTGGATCTCATCACAACTTATAGTACGTCTATGTGACATGTAAATGTGAAGGTTCCTTCGGGGTGGGGAAATGTTAATATATTGGTATTGTAATTAGAAATTTAAGGGCTTTGGGCTGGTTGTTAGAGTGCATCCCATCCCTTCTGACAAAACTGGCCCATCCCTTTCTTCATTTTGAGTCTGTTATACTAAAATAGCTGTTTGCATCTATGCCATATTGATTGTAGCATGCTAGAAGGTTTGTCGGATTCCCTTCGTTCCATAATCAAGAAGATTACGGGTTCAGGCAATATAGATGAAAAGCTGCTTAGAGAGGTAGTCAAGGATATACAGAGAGCCCTTTTGCAGGCGGATGTAAACGTCAATCTGGTCTTCGAACTGAGCAATCACATAATGAACAGGGCAAAGGAGGAAAAGATACCCCCAGGAGCATCGCTAAGAGAACACGTCATCAAGATCATCTATGAGGAGCTGGTTGCGCTGCTCGGTCAGGCCGGCGAGATTCAAAAGGGGAAGCACACGATTATGCTTGTCGGCCTTTATGGTCAAGGCAAGACCACCACTGCAGGCAAGCTTGCTAGATACCTCTCGAAGAGGGGTATGAGTGTAGGACTTATCGCAGCGGACGTACACAGGCCTGCTGCTTATGATCAGCTCAAGCAAATTGCAGAACAGCTCAAATTACCGTTTTACGGGGAAAAAGATGAAAGGGATGCCACTTCCATAGTGAGTAGAGGAATGAAAGCCTTCGAATCAGTGGATGTCAAGATAATAGATACGAGCGGAAGACATTCGCTTGAGCCTGATTTAATCGATGAGTTAAAGCGGGTTTCTTCCGTTGCAGCACCGGATTACAGGATGCTGGTGCTTGATGCGTCCATAGGCCAGCGCGCCGGTGAACAGGCTAGCGCCTTTCATGACGCAGTCAATGTGAATGGTGTGATATTAACAAAACTAGACGGCACCGCAAAGGGTGGCGGCGCTTTGAGTGCAGTTGGACATACGCGTGCCCCCATTTTCTTCGTTGGTACTGGGGAGCATCTGGAAGATCTTGAGAATTTCAATCCAACACGCTTCATTTCGAGACTATTGGGCATGGGTGACCTCACCACACTGTTGGAAAGAATGCGCGAGGCAGTAGACGAGAAAAAGGCAGAAGAGACAGCAAAAAAGATCATGTCCGGACATTTTACACTCAGGGAGATGTATGAGCAGATGCAGATGCTTGCGGATGTCGGACCGCTGAAGCGCGTCCTGTCTATGTTGCCTGGAGTATCCAATTTGAAGCAGAACATTGACCCTGAAGAGATGCAGAGAAAACTGGCGCGTTTTCATGTTATAATGGACTCCATGACAGACGAGGAGCTAGACAATCCTAAGGTCATTAAGTCAAGCAGGATCATGAGGATTTCTAGGGGGGCAGGTGTCGAGCAGAAGGAGGTTAGGGAGCTCCTGAGGCAATACAACCTCTCCAGAAAGGCAATTAAAGGGTTTATTGGAAACAGGCAGCTGAGAAGACAGCTGATGAAACAGATGAAGGATGCGGGCAATGATTGAACCGCCTGGAAGCAGGCGCTTTTTAATAATCACCTCGTGCAAAGCGAGCGACGGCAATTTCAATCTCAATGACCTTCCAGGCAGTGGAGACAGAATGGATGTGCTTGCAGATGCAGTGGTTTCTGCTCTGCTTATTTCCAATGGAATAAGGAGAGACACATCCATTGCAATCTGCTTTGTTGCTGGAGAAGGAAGTGGAAGATGTCTCCTCTTTTCAGGAAAGAGTATAAGATATCTGAATCCAGATGAAAGGAGCACGGCCGCACTCATAAGGCATGCTCTTTTGCGTTCCCCCAAAAGCCTTGAGGGAGAGGCGGGTCCAGGCATATACTTCTTCACAGCTGGTCTCCGCGAGGCAATTGAGAGACTTTCGGACGGGAGTGAAATCTACTACCTGAGCGAAAAGGGGGAGAGAGCAAACTCACTGGTGCAGCCTGCACTTTTTGTACTGGGAGATGCGAGAGGACCGAACAGGGAGCAAGAAGACTTTCTGTCCCAATTCAAAGAAATATCCATCTCGCCAACAGTTCTGATGAGCAGCCAGTGCATAACAGTGACGCACTGGATATTAGACAACAATTATCCGCAATGATCTTCTGACCAAAAATTAAATTTTAGCAATGCAATCACCAGCACATGACACCCCCTCCGGATGATGCTCAGGCAGGCGCAAATGGTGAACCGCCCAAAGAACCTGACGAGGGTGTCTATTCGGAAGCAAAAATAAGGCATGATGCGGAAGTCAAGCGCGATATTGCAAAGCTGAGACGGAAGGGAATGAAGCATAAAGCCAAAGCTTCGAAACTACACCTTCGCTCAAAGAAGCTGGAGGCCAAGGCAGCAGTTCTGACACAAAAATCGGTTGCGCTTAGGCAGGAGGGGGATTCGATTCTTGAAGAGGCTGCAAAGAGGGGTAAGGAGGCCGAAGACCAGACAGGGGCCGGGCAGGTTACAGCTGAAGAGATGCAGGTAAGAGTAACAAAACTGAGGCAGGAAGAGGCGAAGCTGAGGGCAAAGGCAAACAGATTACATCAGAGAGCGGCTGAACTCAACGAAAAGTCTGCTGGGCTGAAAAAGAAGGCCATTGATCTGGAGCAGAAGAATAAGAAGCATGAAATTGAGTCTGCTCATTATCTTAAGAGGGCGGACGACATGGAGAAGAGTGGAGGCTCTTGACAAAGCCAAGATAATCATTCTTTGGGCAATCCTTATTTATAGATGAATATTACACGTCCCTGCGCTTGTGACAGAAAGAGAGAGTGACTTATTGGAGACAGGCGAACTTTCAATTGAGGACATTGAAGAGAAACGCGACCTCCTGAACATTGAAGCCGAAAAACACAGGAGGTCTAGAGACGAACTTAATGAAAAGAGTAGGGAATATGCTGACCTCCGGGATAAACTGAATGCCCAGGCCAGGGAACTCATAGAGAGCGCATCAGAACACCGTCGTAAGCGTGATGATCTCAATGAGAAGGTAAAGGAGGCCAAGGAGCAACGTGAGGTATGGAATAAGAAATATTCCGATCTCGCCGCTGATCTTGTAGATCTGAGGCGCAACATGGGGCCAAGAAACGGCACCCCTACGTCGAAGCTCAAGCGGGATCTTAAGGCACTTGAGTTCAAGCAGATGACATCTGTTCTCTCCCCGGAAAAGGAAAAGGAACTGGTGGAGCAGATGTCAAAGATCCAGCAGGAAATTAAGAGAAGGGAGGAGTCGCTGAAATCCAACACTCAATATGCTGATTTGTTGAATAAAGTGAATGAAGCAAAGGAAAATGCAGAGAAATACCACAGACTGGTTTCTGAACTTGCAGATGAAGCACAGAGGGAACACGAAGAGATGGCCTCCCTCTATGATAAAGCGGATGAGATAAGAAAGGAAGCAGACGCAGCCCAGGCGAAATTTGTGGAGACAAAGCTGCAGGCTGATGAGGAACATAGAAAACACATTGAGGCCATTCATCAGGTGCATGATTTTGACAAGATTTTGTATGGCTTGAGGCAGAAGCAGAGGAGACCTGGCCGTGGAATGGATGCAGAAAAGATTGCAAAGGATGCAGAACAGGTGTTCGAGAGATTTAAGAAGGGGGAGAAGCTTAGTACCGAAGACCTGATGCTTCTCCAAAAGTCGGGATATCTGTGATCAAATGAGCCTCTCATATTATTATTTAATCTTCTGCCTGCTTCTACCGGGCATAATTCTTGCATTGCTTGTTTATTTCAATGAAAATATATTCTACATAATACTCGATCTGACTTACATACTGGCGACAATGTTTGCTTTCTTCCCGCGACAGACCAAGACGTGATGTGTTTTGGGAGTGGATATCTCCTCCATACTTGAGGCACGGACGATAGAACTCCAAAATCTGGCCGGAAAGCGTGTGGCCATAGATGCATACAATACAATCTATCAATTTCTGTCTGCCATAAGGCAGCCAGATGGGAAACCGCTTTCCACTTCCGACGGCAGGCCTACCTCGCACCTTGTTGGACTCCTTCACAGAAACAGCAGACTTCTCGGTGCCGGGATCTTCCCAGTATATGTCTTCGACGGCGTTCCTCACCCTCTTAAAATGCGTACACTCGAGAAAAGAAAGGCAATAAAGCTGCAGGCAGAGGAGAAATACCGCAATGCACTGGGAGAAGGAAACATAGAGGCAGCGCGTTCCTATGCAATGCAGACATCACGTATCACTGACACCATAGTGTCCGAATCACTCAAGTTGCTTGATTTAATGGGCATCCCCTGTATCAACGCACCAGGGGAGGGGGAGGCGCAAGCGAGCTGCCTGGCAGCAACTGGGAATGTATGGTGTGTAGGCTCACAGGATTTCGACTCCCTCCTCTTTGGCGCACCCAGACTTGTCAGAAATCTAACCATGTCTGGCAGGCGAAAACTTCCTGGAAGAAGAGAGTGGAAGGAAATTGAGATTCGACTTTATGAACTTGCACCCAATCTCACCCGCCTGGGAATTTCAAGAGAACAGCTCGTGGACGTTGCGCTGTTGATAGGCACAGATTTCAACGAAGGTATAAACGGCATCGGACCGAAGAAAGGACTTGCGGCGATAAGGAAGGCAGGACGCATTGAGAAGACTCCTTTCTTCTCACAACTGGGAACAGAGACCGTGGAAAGTGTGCGTCAAATCTTTCTACGCCCTGATTGCCTCGACAGCTTCCCACTGGAATGGCATCAGCCCAGGAGGGATGAAATATTGGATTACCTGTGCGGCAACTTCGAGTTCTCCGCCGATTCGGTCAATAGTGCACTTCAGGAGATAGGTGAAAACACGTTTGCCCAGATGACACTAGACAAATGGAAACAGTGGGAATGAGATTTGCTGCGCTTTGCTTAAATAGCTATTGCCTCTTTTAATCAGGAAAACGCATGCCTTCGAAGATAAAGAAAGCATCAGGGACATATGATCCTGCTGCAATTGAAAAGGAAATAGGGGAATATTGGGAAAAGGAAGACATCTACAGAAAGGTTAAGATGCTGCGTTCCGGTGGAAAGCGCATCTATTTTCTCGACGGGCCTCCTTATACCACAGGAGACGTGCATCTGGGGACCGCGCTCAACAAATTTCTGAAGGACTTGAGAATCCGATACTGGAGAATGAGGGGATTCAACGTCAGGGATCAGCCTGGTTGGGATATGCACGGACTTCCGATTGAGGTCAATGTGGAAAAGGCATTCGGGCTGAAGAGCAAGCGGGAGATAGAGGAAATAGGCGTGGAGAAATTCGTGCAGGAATGCAGGCGCTATGCCCTTTCCAACCTGAACAACATGACAGATCAATTCAGGAAACTGGGGGTATGGATGGACTGGGCCTCTCCATACACCACGATCAGCCCTGAGTTCACAGATGCTGCATGGGATATGCTTTCAAGGGCGTTTTCATCGAATATGCTGTACGAGGGACTACGGAGCACGCAGTGGTGCATGCGCTGTGGGACTGCGCTTGCAGAAGCTGAAATAGAATACATAGAGAGGAAGGATCCGAGCATATATGTACGCTTTCCGTTGACGAATGGTGATGGGGCTCTGCTCATCTGGACGACGACTCCCTGGACCATTCCAGCAAACATGGCCGTGGCTGTTCATCCCGACAGGCAATACGCGCTCGTCGAGTACTCTGCGGAAGGGAAGAAGGAAAGACTGATTGTCCTGGAGGAAAAGGCAGAGGAGATAGGGGCACTAGCCGGAATGGAGGAGTACGAGATTCTGCAGAGGTGGAACGGGAAGCAGCTGGAAGGGACTGCATACGAGTATCCACTTGAAGGCCTTAGCAAAAAGGGCAAAGAGAGTGAGTGGAGCTGGAAAGTGATATGTTCGGAAACGGTCGAGACAGAATATACTGGTCTGGTGCACACCGCCCCAGGACATGGTCCGGAGGATTTTGAACTGGGAAAGCGGTATGGTATTGAGGCATATTCACCAGTGGCTGAAGACGGAAGATTCACATCTGCGGCGGGGGAAAAGCTGGCGGGAAAGAGGGTTGACGAGGTCTCCCGGCTGGTCATAGAGGAGTTGGAAAGAAGAGGTCTCCTTTATTATTCTGCGGAGATCACACACAGGTACGGCACATGCTGGAGGTGCAAGACACCGATTATCTACAGGGCAACGAGTCAGTGGTATATCAGGGCATCAGCCCTGAAGGACAGAATGCTGGAACTCATCTCGTCCGTTAAATGGTATCCTGACTGGGCTGGATCCTCCAGGCAGGCCGAGTGGGCGAGGAACCTGAAGGACTGGTGCATCTCCAGACAGCGGTTCTGGGGCACTCCTCTCCCTGTATGGAAATGTGAATGCGGTGAGAGCAGGCTCATTTCTTCCATTGGAGAGCTGAGTGCCGGGGAAGGCTATACGCAGGGCATGGATCTGCACCGACCCGCCATTGATCAGGTGACTTTCCGTTGCGACAAATGCGGGAGCACGATGAAGCGTGTCCCTGATGTGCTCGATGTATGGGTGGATTCGGGCATCTGCAGCTGGGCATCCCTCTTTTATCCATCAAAAAGTGAAGAACTGGATAAATGGTGGCCTGCACGATGGATAGTAGAGGCCGGGGATCAGACCAGGGGATGGTTCAATTCGCAGCTGACGACTTCCATCATCGTTTTCAATAGATCTCCCTTTGAGTCGGCAATGCTTCATGGATGGGTCAATGATGCCCACGGTAGACCGATGCACAAGAGCCTTGGGAATGTAATCAACCCACTCGATGTGGCAGGAAAGGAGGGTGTGGATGCGCTCCGCTTCTATATGCTCTCTTCGAGAGCTCCATGGGACGACCTGTCCTTTCAGCCCGACGGCTCCAGGATTGCAAAGAAGACATTGAACATACTTTGGAATGTGTACAATTTCGCATCCACATACATGGTTCTGGACAACTTTGAGCCTTCGAAGGTTCATTGGAAGGTTCTTTTGCCTGAACTGAAACAGGAGGACAAGTGGATACTGTCGCTCACACAACGCCTGATAGAGGAATGCACTAATGCACTTGAGTCGCTTGAAGTGCACACCTACTGCAGGGCACTGCAGCATTTCATTGTCGAAGACCTCTCACACTGGTATATCAGGCTTGCGAGAGACAAGAGTTGGACTGAGGAAAAGAGCAGGGAAAAGGAAAACGCATACACTGTGATGCATTATGTGCTGACCGAACTTTCCAGGCTGATGGCGCCTGTTACACCATTCATAGCTGAGGAAATATACAGGGCGCTCAATTCCGAAGGTTTATCCGTGCATGCCACCAGCTGGCCGGAGAAGGAGGAGGGGCTAATTGATGCGCCTGTTGAGGAGCAGATGCGACTTGCGAGGGAAATAGTGGAAGCTGTAACAAAGGCAAGGCAAGAGGCTGGCCTGAAACTGCGTTGGCCTCTGCCACGCATAGTCATCAAACCGAAAGATGATGGTGCACGGAGGCATATAGGCGCAGTCCTTGACATAATAGAAAAACAGTCGAACACGAAGGCAAGCAAGCTATTGCAGGTGAATCAGGAGTGGGACGAGCTGGTGCTCAAGGTTGTGCCGAATCCGAATGCAATAGGAAAGGTGTACAGACAATGGTCGGGCAAGATAGCACTCATGCTCGGTTCCAGACCTGCAGCGGAGATAATGAACGGAATAAGGAAGGGATCCTACACACTTGGGATAGAAGGGCAGACCGTCAAGATTGAGGAAAATATGGTCTCATTCAGTTATTCTCTTCCAAAGAACGTGTCACAGATCGAGTTCAGCGCCGGAACAGTCTATGTGGATTTCAATATAGATGAAGAACTGGAGAAGGAGGCGCTGTCCAGGGAAGTCATGAGACGCATTCAGAAACTACGGAAGCAGATGAATCTACAAGTGGATGAGTTCGCGGAGGCTGAGATATCTGCTGCGCCGAGTCTGCTGGAGGCAATACTTGAATGGAAGGGAAGAATATGCTCTGAATGCCGTCTTTCAGACCTAAGTATCGCAGAGGAGGCGAAGGGGCAGGTCAAGGAGGCATGGAAGATAGACGATGCTCCGCTTGAAATAGCCCTTAACCGCAAGGGAGGGAAGGTGGAGGAACAGGAAGAGGAGGAGATGGTGCTGGAAGCCGGTTCCACCTACGCCATTTTTGAGGAAAAACCAGAGAGGGCTTTTGAGCTGTTTTCCTCCGTGATCGAGAGCGGGATGGCTGGCCTTTGCATTTCAAGGGAATATCCGGAGAAACTCAACAAAAAATATGGGCTGGAAAAGGCAAAGGTCCTATGGCTTTCCTCTGCAGGTGATAGAGAATCCATCAAACCCAATGACCTTGAGAGAATTTCGCTGAATGTACTGGAGTTTCTACAGTCAAAGCAGGGCATTGTGCTGATAGATGGCATTGAATATCTCATTTCCAACAATGGGTTCTCATCAGTAGTAAAACTGATTCAACAGTTGAGGGATTTAACTGCAAAGGACCAGGGCATATTGCTTCTAGCGCTGAACCCCAACACATTGCAGCAGAATGATCTCGGCCTTCTAAAGAAAGAAGTGGACAACATAATCTGATTATTTCAGTCCGAGTGCATCAATCAATCTATTCAGACCAGGGACGGTGTCGTAATTGCTCAATTCATTCAGTGTGATCCACCTGAAATCGGTGTGTTCCCAGTCGATCTTTATGTTCGTATCCAATGCAACTGAGAACAAGAAGGGGTGCGATATCCACACCGTTCCTTCCTTTCTGCTTATCACAGGCGAACCTCTCCTGACGAGCACCGGATCGCTCACCGAAAGTTCCTCTCTTATCTCCTTTAAAGCAGCCTCATATGGCGTCTCATTCTCCTCTATATAACCACTAACTGAAGCCCATTTACGCTGGAACGAACCAACCAGATCGCTGCGTTTCAGTATCAGTGTCTTCCCTCCGGACTGGACTAGGCAGGTGACCACCTCCTTTGCAAAGACGTTCTCAAGTTCCACCTGACCAGTGCTTCCATCCATGCGCACAAGGTCACCTGTCTGGAAATAATCCGGACTAATACCGGAGACCGCTGGTAGATGTTCCTCCATGAGAAGCTGCCTGACCGAATCACTTGCCTCTTCAACCAAAACCCCTCCCCCACCGCTAGTCCAACTGCTACCGATGCATTCTCCCACAGTGCCAGGCAAAGGCTTGCCACCGAAGACAGCGATCCTACCTGGAAGCTGATCGTGATCAGGCTGAACACTCAGCTTCCGCACTTCATCCAGGAATCCTGCCTCCCTGTACAGAACAACCCTCCCCATCATGTGGCCGCCCGATAATGGATGGCCGCGCAGCTGGAACATCGAATATACTTGATCCAGCTACTCTTAAATGAAAGTTGCTGAAAACCAGTGAGAGTGTAGACATATGATTCCAATCCATGTATTGATAATGATAAGGGAGCCACTCCTCTGGAGTGTGCAAAGCGTCGCGCTGAAATTCAATAGTAAGCTGGGAGGGAACCACGCAATAAAAAGCCCAATAGTTGCCCTGCGGCAAGAGGCATAAAACAAGCTTGATATTACCGGCTGAAAAGCCACAATCTTCCACATCTAATGTTCCCATCCCACTCTATGCATTCTGCAGCAGGCAGATTCAAGTCTTGCCAAAATATGCATCACAGAAATTTAATCCATTCAATCATAGACGCAGGGATTCTGTTCCCGCGGAAGAGGGTGCGTAACTTATTGCACTTACCAATTTAATTTGTTAGGCAGCCAATTGGTGATACAGTTCAATAGAATTTCCAAGAGGCCACTGCCTGCACATCACATTTGAAATGAGTTAGTGACTCAACAATCTCATTGAATGATTCTTCATATATTGCTGAAAGAGAAATGAGAGTGACTATTCAACATACGAAGCGGGAAGGTCAAATGGGAAAGGCTATGTCGATCGATGAGCGTCTCACATGCTGAAGAGAATCGCACAGGCGAGGTCAAGACTCGCTTGAACATTCAATATAGATCATTATTGCTTCAAAGGACTTGAGTCTGGAGATCGTCTCTACACGTCTAAGCGGATTAAAAACGGATTTATAGTATTAAAAAATGACATATTGTGGATAGACAGAATAAGTCGATGCTGATTGGATTTCTATACGCAATCAGCTATTCAGTATACATAGCCTGTTTTGTGGGTTTCATTATTCTGCTGATAGTCATGGCGTTTCCAGGTTCACCGATAAGCGAAATTAACAAGGTGTTGCTTCTCATCTTCGGCATAACTATTGCCTCTATCTTCTTCGAATACACAATTTCGGTATTTATTGGCGGAGGGCTGGCCCTCCTGTTTATAGTAGCAGCATTCATTTACCTGCTGTACGAAGCAGCCACGACACCCAGTTCAAATGCGATTGAAATAGACACTATTATCCTTCTATGCATCATGCTGTACGTCGGCTGGTCAATCTACAGCCGACAGCGCACTGCAATCAGCCGCACGCTCATGAGGGCAGGCAAGCTGAAGAAGAATCAGAAGCTAAAAATCAGTGGCTTCAGGCGTTATTTCTGGCTCTACATGGAGGCTCAAAACAGGGACACCATTCCCTCTGCAATCCTTCCATATGCAATGGTGTCCTTCCTTGTGGTCGTAATCATACTGGCCGTGCTCAATGCCCTTTCTATACTCTACATAACGATCTTTATGATAATTCCACTGGAGTACTTCTACCAGAGAATAGCACACAGTGTGCGATATTTCCCGATTACAGCACTCTCGACCCTAGCCATCTTCCTGCTTACTTACGAATATATTATGCCCATTTTCTCGCATACATCTCCACTTTATTACAATGGGGGGATCATGGTACTTTACACCGCGATTGCCGCCATTTCGCTCCTCGTGGTCTCTGCAGCATTTATGCTTTTGAACATTAAGGAAGCAGGGAGAATACTTCGAGAAATCAAATCGAATCCAGGTAATGATGAAAACAAGAGTATGTCGATTTCAAAATTCAGGTCGAACTCCAGGAACAGACAGATATTCTTTGCTGTTGCATTCAGTGCAGTGCTGCTGATAGGCATGCTTGGAGGCTTCGAATCGGGCGAGACTTTGACCGGCCAGAACGTCTACGTCTATGGCTACTCACCTCCTGCCGAATTTTCAGTAACACTTCTCAACCCATACGGAGGTCTGGTGCTCTTCATGCCCCACGGAACACAGTTCACCGCTACTCTTTCCATCAACGTATCAAACACGGAGTACAATTATCTTAATCCCCTTACCATAAACAACATTTACTTGACGCCATACGAGAATCAGTCACTCGAAATATTGAGCTTTTCACAGGGGCGGATGTCCACAGGGTCCAATACTGTAAATGTGCACATGCTTGTGAAAGGAGCGTATTTTGCAGGTGTGATAGACCTGGATGTGGATGTCAATCAGTGATTCCATTGTTTAGATTTCAATTAATCGGCAGTCACGAATATTTGAAGTGGGCGCTACGGAATCTTAGGCTGCACATATCCGCATCATCTGAGGAATATACAGCAGGAAGGTTACGTATAAGTAAAGTAATTAGTGTGATGATTTTGGGCACTGTCTCGTTTTAATTGAAACTACGCTCTAAAAATGCAGTATCACTTGCCGCCATTATGAGCCGGTGCTGGCTTGAATCACAGGTACAGCAGGCTGATAAACACTCCCACGTCTTTGTTACCAATGGACTTCCTTCGAAAACAAAGGGATAAATGACCATTGAAAGCGCATTCCATGTGAACTGAAGGCAAAGTGTGTTCGTAAGCGAGAGCAAAAAAGTCATAGATTCTGCCATCACAACTTATGGCACACTATCCTCCAACACCAAATTGGCTAAAGGGTTATACAACTAGTAGACAGTTGCAAGTTTAGGCTGGAATGATGATGGATCTGGCAAAAGCGGGCCTGCCGGGATTTCCATAGGCATTTTGGACCCGGATCTGGGGCTCTCTCCTCAATCCGGAGGCCCCTGTGATATCCTGGTTACACTACAGGCCCTGCACCTCAAATACGTGAGGTACTAAAAACCTTAATGGCACTGGAATACAAAATTCCACTTGCTGAAATTACATATGTAAGACAATGTGGATCCAAATCGTCGCAAAAATTAGTCGCGCATTCATGTTATTATTTCCGCAGCTTATCTCTTTTCTATTTCAGCGTAACCGCAGCGTCCACAAGAAACCCTGCCCGAATGCTGCGCGAGAAAGACGCCGGGACCACAGCGTGGGCAACTGCGCCTGAGCCTGACTAGAGAGCCATCCTTAACCTGATAAAGCGACCGCTTCCCGCCGCTTTTCGTAGCCTCTTTCTTTTCCTTTGGCATTGTTCTCACTTCGCCTGCTGCTTTTTGGGTGCTTCGGTCTGCGCCTTCCTTTCTGCAAGGCCGTTCCTCACAAGAATGTGGTGGGTTTCGATGATTTCGGCCTGCTTCTTCTCCGGGTACAGGCGCGCTTCCACTGTAGTCTCATTCCTACCATATATGCTATGCATACGCCTGATAATTAACAATTCTTTACTACCAAGTTGCTTGGCCAGACCCTCTCTAACCTCTTTTCTGGAAGGAGTTGCTGAACCCTGATGTTTGCATATGG
>JAVZQA010000016.1:0-19651 GCA_038881315.1 Methanomassiliicoccales archaeon | reverse complement strand
CCAAGTGGAGGAGGAGGCGTTAAGCGGCGAGATATCGAATAGATACAAAGTTGTGGGTGCGGTGTAAACGGTAATGTTAAAACTGATAGAAGTTGTATTTCCATTGATCATATAGAGCGGCTGTGCGCTGCTGCTGATTTGAAGGTAGGCAGGCTTCCCCAGGCCGGTGCTTATGCCTTGGCTTGAGCGTTGGATTGTCACGTAAGATAGAGCTGCAAACACGATTACAACGACGATTGCAATTGCCATTCCGATGTTCCTGCTTATCACGCTATTTCCGTTAAGAATGCGGTTATAAATAATTTCGCAATAATTTAGTTATCATTAATTAGTAAAGTATTTATCAGCGAGCGAAATGCAGAATGCCAATTATGGTTCAATACAAGTGGATCGCATTATCCAATACAACAATTGGAGTACTGATGGCATCGGTCAATGGAACCATCATACTGATCTCGCTTCCAGCGATCTTCAGGGGGATACACATCAATCCATTCACTGCATCTTCATTCCAGTACCTTCTCTGGATACTGATGGGATATAACGTGGTGACTGCAGTTATGCTGGTCACCGTCGGCAGGCTCTCGGACATATACGGTAGAACACGTCTTTTCAATTTTGGATTTATGATATTCACAGTAGGTTCTATACTGCTCTTCATCACTCCTGGAAGCGGTGACACCGCTGCCGGTCTGCTGATAGCGTTCAGAATAGTGCAAGCTATTGGTGGCTCCTTCCTATTTGCCAATTCGGCTGCGATCTTAACAGACAGTTTCCCACCGAACGAGAGGGGGAAGGCGATGGGGATCAATCAGATTGCAGGACTTGCGGGTTCGCTAGTCGGTCTGATATTGGGAGGAATACTCGCCACATATTACTGGAGATACGTCTTCCTTGTGAGTGTCCCGTTTGGTGTCCTTGGAACCGTATGGTCATATCTTAAGCTGAAGGACAATGCGGTCCGCAAGAAGGGGGAAAAGGTGGATATTCCGGGCAATGTGACTTTTGCATCTGGTCTTACACTCATGCTTCTGGGCATAACATACGGTCTACTGCCTTACGGCGGATCCCCGATGGGTTGGAGCAACCCGTGGGTCGTCGCATCGGTTGTGGCGGGGGCCGCTCTTCTGTGTCTCTTCGTTTGGATAGAGACTGTAGTGGAACAGCCCATGTTCAAACTACACCTCTTTAGAAGCAGGGCATTCACAACCGGTGCATTCGCAGGCATGCTTCAATCTATGGGCATGGGCGGCGTGATGTTCATGCTCATCATTCTATTGCAGGGTATATGGCTCCCACTCCACGGATATTCCTACTCAAGCGTCCCGTTCTGGGCTGGCGTCTATATGATACCCATGATGGGCGGTTTTGTCCTCTTTGGTCCAATCAGCGGAGCACTCAGCGACAGAATGGGTGCCCGTTTCCTCGGCACCCTGGGTATGCTGATAGGCGCAGGTGCATTTCTCCTGCTGACCACCTTCGGTTACGATTTCGGTTACCCCCTATTTGGACTGACGCTGTTCATAATGGGTGCCGGCATGGGTATGTTTGCTGCACCGAACATAACTGCGGTTATGAATTCAGTTCATCCTGCAGAGAGGGGGAGCGCTTCTGGTATGAGAACCACACTTCAAAATACGGGACAGACGGCCAGTATGGCCATCTTCTTCACAATCGTTATTCTAGGCCTGAGTTCGAGGCTTTCCACATCATTCAGTGGAGCCCTTGCCTCAGCTGGAGCGCCAGTGCTGATACCTATATTCGACAAGATACCTCCCACTTCTGCGCTATTCTCCGCATTCCTTGGATACAATCCTGTCGCGACAATCATGTCGCTACTCCCATCATCGTTTGCCTCGCTGATAAGTGCTAGTACGATGACTCTGCTGGAAGGTAAGACATGGTTCCCACATGCACTCGCGCCAGCATTCATGGGTTCGCTGCGCCTATCCTTCTACATAGGTGCATTGCTCTTCATTGTTGCTGCTCTACTATCTGCTGCACGTGGCAAGCGTTACGTGTATGATGAGACGCAGGCGCCACAGACAGAGGTTAAACATGTGCAACAGCGGTCAGAGGAAGAAGCGCTGCGTGCCAATGTGCTGTACAGAAAGCTGCGTGCAGAGTCTCAGACTGAGGGGAACGATTTAAGCCGAGGAAAAGGGAGGAAATAGGGATGCTCTCCAAATCTCATGAAAGGGAAGATTATGAAGAAGCAAACGAAATGCTTAGGGCGATGAATTGCATAATCAAGCAATGGCGAAGATATGTAAATGCTGAACTGAATAATCTCGGCATTAGCCCAATACATCTCAAGATACTAGAGTTTGCAGAAGAACATGAGGGTTACCCCCTTTCTTCCATTGCTCAGGAGAGCGGCGTGACGGGTGCATGGGTAACGAATGTGGTTGCTCAGATGGTCAAAGATGGCTATCTTGTGAAAAAGAAGGGGAGGAACGATCGGAGAAAGGTGACGATCCGCGTTACACCCGATGGTAAGAGGATGCTCGAGCAGGGCAGGGAATCGATTGCGAAGATCCTTGCCGTTAGGCTGAATGCGCTTTCTGTAGAGGACAGAGAGCAGCTGCTATCGCTGCTCAAAAGGATCGAAGAGAGGCTTTCGGCAAGCCAGTAATTCAGTGGCCGTTCCCTGCAGCCTTCAGTCGTTCTAGACCAATTCTCACATATTCCGGGTTGATCTCTATGCCTATTGAATTTCGTCCTAGCTCAAGGGCAGCTGCGCATGTGGAAAAGCTTCCTGCAAAGGGATCAAGAACCAAGTCCCCCTCGTTGGTGCTTGCCTGTATAAAGACACGCAACAGATTCACTGGTATCTGGCAAGGGTGTGCTGTCTTTTCCCTGCTGACGTTCTTTACCATATTATAGATAAAGACATCGTATGGCGTCTTCCCTCTGCTGCCATTCCTCATCCTTTCCTTGATTCGCCTGTCGCCGGGATTCCTATAGGGCACCGCAACATCACTTCTGTTAAAGGTATACACATCCCCCTTTGTGCAGAAAATGACAGAATGCTGACTTCTCGTATAATTGCGTCTTGAATGCCCTATATTTGTTGGGTAATGCCATGTTATCCAGCGTCTGAATTTCATGTTTTCCATAATGAATGGTAGAAGCAGCGCATTATTCTCAGGATAATTGATCAAATAGAGGCTGCCAGTCGGGCGCAGCAATCTTATGCATTCCTTTAGCCATGTCCTGCACCATTCGAGATATTCGGTGCTTTCCCTTCTGTCGTTGTATATTCCGCCGTAATCTTTTCCCCTGTTGAAAGGCGGATCCGTGATTACCGCATCTACGCTTTCAGCGGGCAGCTGCCGCATTACTTCCAGCGCGTCACCCTGAAAAAGCCTTGCTTGTGCTTTTCCACGCACACTGAATTCCCGCACGTCCTCCCCTCTTCAGTGAGAATCCAAGTAAGCACCGAAACTAATAAGCATCAGGAGCTCCGGTATTGCAATCATTCGTTCCATTCCGCCAGGTCCCAGACCAAGGTAATGACCTGCCGCAAAGAGTGCAAGCGCAGCAAGTCCAATAGTACCGAGAACAGCCCAGATTAGTGATAGGACAGATCTGACTCTTGCAAGTATGAAATATGTGGCTATTCCTCCCATTGCGAAAACAAGCAATGCACTGAGCGAGTGTATTTCGCCCGTGTTTTCGGGAAAAATGCCTACCAATGCAGCTCCAAGACCTGCGAGAAAGAATACAGGAAAGAGAGGAAGATAGAATGAGCGCAGCAGATATCCGGAGAGTATGATCAAGAGGCCAAGTAGAATTATGGATATATTGAAAAGAAGCGCGGTTCTGCCGACGCCCAGGTCGCTTATGTAATTTTTGGAGACACTGTAACTAGGGTAAATGGTCTCCGCGACAAGCATCATGATCAGAAACTGGATGCCCCCGACAGTCAGGAGAATACCCGCAGCGTGCTCATCCCTCATTACATCCCTTGACTAATAATGAAGCTCTCATTTAAATGCATATATGCCACATTGTGATGCACCACGAGATTTCACCATTAACAAAAATGGAGCGGGGGATAATTGCATCAGGCAGGATATCTGAACATCCTATTCAGAAAATAAAGACTGGGTATGAGCAGCACTAGAGCGGCGAAGAAGGTATACGTTAGAAGCGAAAAACTGGCGTAATCTGTAAATGCAGTGTAGGCGGTTGGAGAGGGATAAATCACATAAGGAAAACGGGCTAGCCCTAAACCGGCGAAACCTGCTACCATTGAGGCAAGCAAGACAACAAACATACCAACACCATATCTACGTGAAAAGAGGAATGTGAGAAACACAAGAAAGAGGACGCCCGAAGCAGCAATATATCCTACATTGGAAAGTAAATGTTCAAAGACATATTTTGCATATGGGTAGTACAGCTGAAATTCTGCAACCAAGGTTGCGAATGTGACAATAGAAGCTACCTTGGTATAACGTGCGTAGAAAGGTGCATTGTGTTTGTCCTTATCATAAAAGAGGTTGAATGCACCACTTACCATCAGCTGACCGAAGAAGGCAGTAAGCAGAATGAGGTATGTGACTGGATTGGAGAAAAGAAAGGCATAGTCAACACTAACAGAGTATGTGCCCGTGGCAGGTAAGAAAGAAATGTGGGTTACATTGAGCGTTGCGCCACTGATTATGAGTGACATAGCAGGAAGAATCAACAGGCCCGCAACAGTATATATGACAAGGAAGAGGGTGCTCTTCCTTGTAGAATAATAACTGTATACAAGAAATGCTGCCCTCACCATGAAAAGAACCAGGACTATTGAAATTGGCACTATCCATCCTGTAGCTATTACATCTGCCATTGGCGGAAAGTAGGAAGCGCCAGCCACAACGATGAACACAAAGAAAGTGTTGGTTGACTCCCACCTGGCGGAGCTGTATGAAAGGAATGCCCTTCTAACGGATTCCCATCCAGGCGTAAGATATGAAATCAGATAAAAGAAACCGCTGCCTAGATCCAGCGAGGCAAGGATGGAGTAGATGAAGATGCTCATCCAAATCAGCAGATAAGCGAACTCCACATCAAACTGAGACATGCTCACCCACTCCAGCCTCCACCTGCTCTGGTGCCTCCCTGTAATACCGCACCAGGATTATCACTGTAAGAGTAGTTAACACCACGTAAAAAGCCAGAAAAGAGAAGAAGAGCAAGGGAACCGATGATGAGGCGGTGGTGAAGGCTTGGCTCACGCGCATTATATTGTATATTATCCAGGGTTGTCTGCCCTCTTCTGTAACAATCCAGCCCATCAGGAAAGTAAGATACGCAAGTGGTCCTGCCAGAAGCATTGCGTAGTAAGAGGCGGAGATCAGTCTCCTGTATTTGCTTAGGAAGAGGTGGGCTATGATTGTTCCAAGAGAGGCCAAGAGGAAATAAAAGCCTGCAGCCGCCATGATATCAAATGCGGAGTGAACCAGCACCACGTCTGGCCATGTATTCCGTGCGAATGCATTGAGACCCGTCATGGTCGCGCTGAATTTCCCAGCTGCAAGATAACTCATCAAACCTCTTATGGGTATGGTGAAACTGAAAAACTTCTCATATGCATAGCTCTGAGTGTGCAGCAGATCCTCCATGGCGGCAAACTTCTCCGGTTGGAAAACAGACAGGAAACTTGCGGAAAGCGAGCCCGTGATACCAGCGAAAATGGAACTTATGAAACCCGCGGCAGTTGAATATTTAAAAGCGCGCAGGTTATACGAATTTCTTCTGCCCTTTAGCAGGTGGTACGCATAGATAGCGGAGAGCATGAACGCAGTACCAACATAGGTTGCAGAAATAACATGACTGGTTTCCCATGGTGTCGCCGGGTTAAGCATCGCTGCAATCGGGTTGACATTGTACACCGAGGTTATGGTACCACCTGGTCCAGTAGTGTAGCTGAATCCCGTCGGTGTGTTCATGAATGAATTGACAGTGGTTATGAAAAAACCGGATAAGGCTGAACCGAAAACTATGGGGAGCGATGTTAACCAGTGATGTATTGGCTTCTTGAATTTATTCCAACCATAATAGTATATGGGAAGAAAGATAGCTTCTGGGAAGAATGCGAAGACAACCTCCATGAAAAATGGAAGGGCAACGACCTTTACAGCGACATCCATAAATGTTGGCCACAAGAGATAGAGTTCGAAAGCGACAGCGGTGCCCGAAGCTGTACCTACCCCGAACATAATTGCGAAGCCGTATGACCATCTGCGAGCCATCCTGATATAATCATTATTGTGTCTTCTAATACCAATCAGTTCGGCTGCAGACATGAGGCCGGATAGACCTACACCGGTGATTATGAACAGCGAATGGAACCCCAGTGTTGTGGCCATCAGTAATCTGCCGTAATCTAAAGGGGAGAGCAAGACTCATTCCCTATTTGCATGCAGATGACATTATTATTTAATCTCATCGCCTTTACAGAACATTGTCAGATTAATATTGCCTCTCAAGAGGAGTTGAATTATGCGGTGCGGTGCTCAAGCCACATGATATTGGCATAAAAGCCTGTAAGTGCAATAACTGACCAAGAACCATATTCACACAGAGGAAGAGGATGCATTGGGCAAGCGGTCGCTGATAACCATCTGCAGAATAAGAACATAACCGCTGCACCCTAACATTAACACAGAGGGACATTGGTTCCTATCCAGCATACCCATCCTCACCTTTTCGCCACTGAATGCCTGTAGACGCCAAAGCCATACCCTGCTAACTGCACGTTCCCTCTTTCCACATTGATTATGTTGAACTCAAGCAGTCTTTCCGTATCATAGCCCAACGAAACGCTCTGTGTTTCGGATGAGAAATTGAAGACTGTAACATAAAAACCCGAGGAAGTATTGTGCTCGATTGCGAGGCACTTACCCCCGCAAATCACTCGCATTTCATGCTCACGGCCGAGTGCCATTTGCCTTCTCAATTCAATGAGACGGCGGTAGAAGCGGAGCATCTCTCCTCCTTCCTTCGTGTGAAGCCTTTCCCAGTCTATCTTACTTTCCAGGAAGGCGTGATTGGAGGCAGGGGCTGGCACTGCTGACATACCAAAATAGCTGAATTCGTTCTCCCTTCCCTTTCTAACGGCTTCCGCGTATTCCTTGCTTTCGGTATCTATGAAGAACCAGAAATGACGTTCCTCACCGAACTCCTCGCCCATGAATAACATGGGTGTAAAGGGGGATAGAATGACTGCAGCAGGAAAGAGAAAACGACGTCCGTCACTGAATAAAAGCGCATTTCTAGCTCCGTCAGGACGGTTGCCGACCTGGTCGTGGTTCTGGGAGAACACTACAAGCTGATTTTTCCTGTAGCTGCCTTCTGATGAGCCCCTTATCTTATGAAGAAATGCTGAGTAATCACCTCTATAGCAGAACCCCTCCAGATAAGCTTTTTCAATCTGCTCAAAACTACCGTAATCAGAATAATATCCATGCCTTTCCCCGGTGAGCACAACATGAATGGAGTGATGGAAATCATCACACCATTGAGCGTCGATACCATAACCGCAGTTTTCCTCTGGCATAATGATCGCAGGATCATTTTTGTCGCTTTCTGCTATTAGAAAGGGTGTAAATGAGGAGTTGAAGTGACTGTGCACTCTCTCCGCAAGTTCTGTGAGCAGATGCTTGGGGGAATTGTCCATTATATTGTGGATAGCATCCAGTCTCAAACCGTCGAAGCCGAACACCTCTAGCCAGTAAATAGCATTGGAGATGAAGAAGGAACGGACATAATCGCACCACTGGTCATCGAAATTTATTGATTTTCCCCAAGGGGACGCGTGAACCGGAGAGAAATACGGACCGTATTGACCGAAAACATTTCCCCTGTGCCCCAGGTGGTTGTACACCACATCTAGCACTGCAGACATGCCTGATTGGTGAATTGTATCAATTAGTTCAATCAGATCTTCAGGTTTGCCGTACGAATTTTGGACAGCATAGGGAAAGACACCATCGTACCCCCAGTTGCGCTCCCCTTCGAACTGGGCAATAGGCAATAATTCCACGGTGCTCACTCCGAGAGAAGAAATGTGCTCGACCTTCTCCTTTAGCGCCTCAAATGTTCCATTTTCAGAGTAAGTGCCCACATGTAGTTCATATAGAACGGTGTCCTCGGCGGAGATGCTGCGGTGACTGGTGGAAGGATTTAGGTGGCTAAGATCAACTGCAATGGAAGGGCCAAAGACGCCTGACGGCTGATATCTTGACGCAGGATCCGGCAGTTGCTTACCATCTAAAATGAGCCAGTACTCATCCCTGTCAGAGACATCTGGAAGAGGCGCATGCCAGATGCCATAATCATTGCGGTTGAGAGGTAGGTCAGAGCCCTCAATTCTAATTTTCAAATCTTGTGCATTTGGAGCCCAAACAGAAATCTCCGCGTTCCCTCCCGCAAAGTTCAAACCTATCTCATTGTAGGTTAGTTTCCAGGGGAGAAGTTCCTTTGAATTCATTCTCTCACCTGCCTGATGAAGATTAGGAATGGATGCCTCTGCATGATCTCAGCGAGAGGGGTGCGACCGGTGATCTGCAGCTCTCTTCCGCTGAATGCTTCCACATATGAACCGCAAATGCGCTTCTTCGGCAGAATGCATGTGTCCCCCCACTCTAGTGTGTCTCCCTTTTGTGTCAGCAGCCTGGAGAAGTATCTGGCTGCGAGCACGATGATCGTTCCATGCTTTCCATGGACGGAATAGGCAATAATGCATTCGCTTCTTGAACCCCTTACGCTTACAGCCTCACTGTTTCCGTCATGGAGTATGTCAATACACTCCCTTCTGATTTGTACTAGACGGAGAATGAGTTTGATTTTCCACTGCTGATCCCTCTTCAATAAATAAAGCGCATTAACAGCCTCGTCCGAAGAGGAGGGCAATTGTGAGATGCTGAAAGAGACCCTTCTCCTATTATCCGGATCTGTGAGTGTGAAGTTGCCCATTTCTGAACCCTGGTAGATTGCGGTTACGCCTGGCGAAAAGAACTTCAGGATCTGCAATGTTCCACTGTTCAATCTTCCAAGAAGAGACGTCGTCTGCCTTAGGTAATACAGCGGATGCTTGGGAGATAATGCATATTTCAGAAGTCTGTGGAGAAAAGCGATAGCGCATGCCTCATAATTGACATCCACCTCTAACCATCTACTGTGCAACTGAGACTCCCTGATCGCCTTGATGAGTTGCCCTTCTAGTCTCTCCTTTCCCGAAGCGCTCAATTCCGGAAAAAGAGCGAGCTGCATTATGTAAAGTGCGTGCCTCCTGTCCAGTGAGGAAAACTCACGTTTGAGCTTAAGCGATAGGCAGAATTTTGCTGCACGGATGTACTCCGAAGCCAATTCACTCAGTGATATCAATATACACCTGAAATCTTCGCCAAATTTCGTGTCATGTGTAGAGGTCTCATTGAAACTGTACTTCCCATAGGAGTTCCGCCTATTGAGAAAATTAACAAAGCGTTTAACTTCAATAGAGCATATCCAGGGTTGCCATCCGACCTCGTTTAAACCAATCAGTGGAACGTAGTGGAAGAATAATCTGTCCTCCAGTGATTTGGCTGCTACTGCTCCGGTAAACTGCTGTATTGTAACAGCGGTTCTTCTACATAATAGGCAGTTTGCCTCCAGATGCCCGATGAAGAATTTCAACACGCGGTCTTCAGTGTGTGATACCTGCAATCTGTGCATCGCTTCGAGGAAATCTGAAACATCCTCTTCGGTAGAATAGGTTCTGTAATTATCAAAGGAAGAAAGTATTGCGATCACACTATTTACATATGCACTGAATATCTCGTCAGGAAGACCCGAAACTGAGAGACAATTGTAGATCATAGAGGCTATGTTTTCAACCTCACCTCCAAACGATTTTATGAGAAATTCCTTCTTGAAACGGCGCAGTGTTAAATTTGGTTTTTCAGCATCAATTCTCTCCTTGTAGAAGGTGGAGATCTTCATTGCACCTGGTCCGTATGAAAGCACCGCCGAAGAATGGCCGAGGAAACCATAACCTGTGCTTCCATCCCATCCTGCATCAAAGCTTTCGTCCGGTGTCATTATCTTTTCGCACACCACATATCTTACAGGAACGTAATCGCGCAGCATCGAAACGTAGCGAGACGGATATCGCAGGCCATCCAGATGATCCACCCTTACACCCCAAATGAGGTTTTGACGGGCAAGCGAGCGAATGACAGCGTGTGTTCTTCTGAAAACGTTTGGATCATCAACGCGCACAGCAATCATCTCGTTTACAGCGAAGAAACGCCTATAGTTTATGTGGACAGAGGCATGAGCGAATAATGAAGGGCGGAGGTTGATGCGCGGCAGAAGACTGATTATACTCTCGCGCGTCGAAACTGAGCCTTTTGCCTTACTGCGCAGGGAACGGATGAAGCCTGTAGCAACAGGAAGAGGTACTCCGCAAAGCAGTATATTGTCGCCTCGTTCATCCACCTCGAAATCGCCATCCTCGATCAACACATCTAGAGGCTTGGGAAGGAACGGGAAGAGGATTTTCTTGTTACCAAGATATGGACTAGGTATGAGGTCAAAGAGATCTTTCGAGATACCTCTGTTGCCTTTTAGATTGAAATTGCGTATGAAAGGATTGTAGGCGCTGTAACTCATGTGATTGGGAACTATATCCAAAATAACTCTGATACCAGAAGCAGCTGCTTTCTTCGAGAAGTTTCTGAAACCATTGATGCCTCCAAGTGCCGAGCTTACCTTTCTGAAATCGACAACATCATAGAAATGGGAGCTTCCAGGTTTTGCCTCCAAAATTGGTGAGATATAGAGATGAGTGACACCTAATTTGAGGAAATAGGGAATGGCCGAAACTGCGTCCTTGAATGTGAAGTCCTCATTCAGCTGAAGCCTGTATACAAGAATGGGCGGTTGACCACCATATCTACCTGACGACATTTTCCTCCTCATTCCATACAAATTAAATGAAATTAAAGATCTGTGGGGCATAAAAGCGACAAACCTGAACTGTCACTTTGAGCCCAACTGTGAAACACATTAGAGGAAATTCGGGTACATTTGTTACAAGCCTCTATATTTCTATCACTTTGCAATTATGGTACTGGTGACGGCTGCTTTGCAGAAGTCTAACAAAAATCACCGAAACAGGTTGGAAACTTCAACACCCTTCCAATGACCGCGCCTGAAAGTTCATCCATAATTCGTCTTTGAAAGCAAAGTCATACGATGAGGAAGATAGGACACATACGTTTAATATTTCCATAGTAATCGACCTACATGAGTGAACTTAGCACAGTCAGAGAGCTGTTCAGGTATAATAGTGATGTAAGGAAGAAATATATTGAATGCATGAATGAAATCGAATGGGGGGAACTTATCAAGAACAGGGAGGCATCATTTCCATCAATAAGGGATGTTTTCCTCCATGTGCTTGATGCGTACAGCTGGTGGCTTGACATAATTGAGAAGGGAGATGCAAAGGACTTTCAAGATATTGAGCCAAATGAAATTCAGAGTGTTGCTGACATCAAAAAAGTGGAAAAAATGGTTGACACCCGCATCAATTCCTTCATTGAAAAATTGACTGAGGAAACTCTTTCCGCAGAAGTGCGCTTTAGAAATCGCCGGGGGGAGCACACCTTGAAATTGAGGGAAATACTGCTCCATCTCGTGGAGGAAGAGTTACAGCACAGAGGGGAAATAAATTGCATGCTTTGGCAGATGGATGTGGATCCCCCTGTCACAGGTTTTGATGACTGGGTCGAACGGAGGCACAAACCAGCGAATAAAACTGAAAGGAAGTAATGGGCGCGCGTACTACCAGGGCCAATGCGGCTGTTAGACACTTAATAATGAATATTCGCCATCGGGAATGCGGTCACAGTCGCTGATTGCAGTATTCCCCGAAGGGGCATTGTTCAACCATAACAAATAGAAGGAGCGCTCCATCGATCCCTCTAGTGCTTTCCAGCCAATAACTATTGGGTATATTCACGGGAAGCTGCTTGCAAAAGTTTGAAATAGAAATACAGCAGATGTTTATGTCCCGTGAAGTTGATGAATTACATTTTCGTCACGGGCGGAGTTATTTCAGGTCTCGGAAAGGGAACCACTGCTGCCGCACTGGGGAGATTACTTGTTTCACGCGGATACAACGTGAGCGCAATAAAGATTGATCCTTATTTGAACATAGATGCAGGCACCATGAACCCTTTTGAACATGGTGAAGTCTTTGTCATGGACGATGGTGGAGAGGTAGATCTCGATCTGGGAACATACGAACGTTTCCTGGATGTGAATCTATCAAGCGAGCACAACATAACCACTGGCAAAATATATAGAACAGTGATAAACAGGGAGCGAAACGGGGAGTATCTTGGAAAGACGGTGCAGATCATACCTCATGTGACCGATGAAATCAAACTGGCGATAAGACAAGCGGCCCTGAAGTCAAAGGCTGACATTGTGATTGTCGAGCTCGGGGGTACGGTGGGGGATATAGAGTCAATGCCTTTCTTGGAAGCGGTAAGACAGATGGCTATGGAGATGAGGGCGAGGGAAAACGGAAGATGCGTTTTTGTTCACACGACATTGGTTCCCGAGGTTGGGGCCGTCGGTGAGCAGAAAACAAAACCCACTCAGCATTCAGTCAGGGAATTGAGAGCCATAGGCATCACACCCGATGTGATAATTGCAAGGGCATCCTCAGATATCGAGCCTGACATCAAGAAGAAGATATCCCTTTTCTGTAGTGTACCAGTCGAGGCAGTAATTAGCGCCCCGGATATGCATTCAATATATGATCTGCCTATGAAACTGCAATCCCAGCATCTGGATGAATTTGTGCTCCACCTACTTGGCCTAGAGATAAGACAGTCCAGAATGGAGGAATGGAACAGCTTCTGCCAGAAACTGAACAGCCCAAAGTATTCTGTGGACGTTGCGATAGTTGGCAAATACACTGAGCTTGCGGATGCTTACATAAGCCACATAGAGGCATTCAAACACGCAGGAGCAGTCACCGAATGCCGTGTGAATCCTCAATTCGTGGAATCTGAGGAATTGGAGAAGAAACCTCCGGAGGATGTGCTTTCAACTTATGATGCAATACTCGTTCCAGGAGGCTTTGGCTCCAGAGGGATAGAGGGTAAAGTCAAGGCAGCCAGCTATGCAAGAAAGGGGAATGTGCCATATCTGGGCATCTGCCTGGGTTTCCAATGCGCCATCATTGAATATTCCAGAAACGTGCTGGCCATGGAAGATGCAAACAGCACCGAATTCAATCCTGAGACGCAACATCCCGTCATTGACCTGCTGCCTGAGCAGAAGGGTGTCAGTGTTTATGGGGGGACCATGCGACTGGGTGCACACAAGGTCTTGCTTGAACCTGATTCGAAGGCAGCGCACCTATATGGCAGCACCACAATATACGAGAGACACCGACACAGATATGAGGTCAATCCAGAGGTAGTGCATGCCATTTCCGGTCATGGATTCAAATTCACTGGTAGATCGGATGATGGAAGAAGAATGGAGGTTGCTGAACTTGCCGGCCACATATACTACATCGGTTCACAGTTCCATCCTGAATTCAAATCCAGACCAGGAAAGCCTTCGCCCCTGCACCTGGGGCTGGTTAAGGCTGCCATTTCGCGAAAATATAGCCTTGCGGCCTGAGGCCGCTATCTATTTACATTAGTTGATGAATGTTAAGTTCAATGCCGGAAACAGTTCAATTGGATTATGAGAAGCTCCTTAAGAGGGCTAAGAGTGCCATTCCTGAAGCGATATCAACTGGAGAACGCTTCCAGCTTCCAGAACCAGATCTAGTGGTCGAGGGCAAGGGTTCTGTACTCAGGAATTTCACCGATTTTGCGGAAAGGCTTAGGCGCGAACCGGAGCATCTGCTTCAGTACTTACTACGCGAGCTTGGAACGCCAGGCACATTGGAAGGAAGAAGGGTGGTGTTCAAATCAAGAGTAAATACGCAGCAGCTGATGGAGAGAATTTGGGATTACACTGGAACTTACGTGATATGCTCAGAATGTGGAAGGCCCGACACTAAACTTGTTAGAGAGGGGCGCGTTTCATTCATAGAATGTGAGGCGTGCGGTGCGAAGCGTCCGGTTATACCGAGAAAGACTGCAGCACCTCAACAGAGTCAGAGGGTAAAGGAGGGTGCCATACTGGAGGTGGATATAGATGATGTCGGATCGAAAGGTGATGGCATTGCTCACCTTGACAACTTCATAATATACGTTCAGGGTGCAATCAGGGGATCAAGGGTGACAATAAGAGTCAACAAGGTGGCCGGAACCATTGCATTTGCCACAGTAACTGGATGAGGAAGCTAAGTGGCGGAAAAGAGACCGTTTTTTCTGCCAGCCCTTGCCGGCGCAGTTCTTTTTGTGAGCGTTCAGCTCGTTGCAATGCTTCTCGTACCGCAATATGAGAGCGCTGGATACAGGGCGTTCGGTCCGCAAGGACAGAGCAACCCGCTGATCCCGCTGATTTATGTTGCATTTCTTGTGCTTTTCACCCTCTTCCTACTTTTTATTTTCAGAATGGGGAAGGTGAATGCAATCAGGGCTTTTTTCATAGCTGTCGTTTCACTTTCCGCCATATACGTCCTTTTCCCTGTCTTTGCCCTCGCGTTTCCCACTGCAATTTACCCTGACTTTTATGCCTCAATAGCAGTCATGGTGATAATAGCAGTCGCTCTGTGGGCTTACCCGGAATGGTATGTAATTGACACATGGGGATTCATAATGGCCTCTGGCATAACTGCGATATTCGGCATCTCATTCGGCCTCCTTCCCGCACTCGTACTTCTGACTGCAATGGCCATCTATGACTTCATAGCCGTCTACAAAACCAAGCATATGCTTGATCTCGCGGAAGGAGCACTGGATCTCAATCTGCCCGTAATGATGATGGTTCCGCGCAGTCGTAGTTACTCCGCCTTCGAAAGCAAAATGAGCGTCAAAGAGGAAAGACCAGAGGGGAGAGAGGCGCTATTCGTTGGACTTGGAGACATGATCATACCCGGTGTTCTGACGGTCAGCAGCTTCTCAAATCTTCCAACAAGTCCTGCGATAGCCGGACTTCCTGCCAATATACTGGTTGCTGTTGCCTGTCTATGCGGGGCTTTGGTAGGATATGCGGCACTAATGGTTCTCACCTCCAGGGGTAGAGCACAGGCCGGTCTGCCACTCCTGAATGGTGGAACTGCAGCAGGTTTCTTCATTGCCTATTTTCTGATATTTCACACGCTGCAACTGCACTTCTTTATATGAAACGCAGTTCTGAAAAGGTTTAATAAGAAGTGAACAGTCTGCCCCATCATGGCCGTATGGAACCGCAGGTCGAACAGAAAGCCCACTGGTGGAAGATACAGGCACAGCAGGGGCAAACGCAGACGTGAAGTTGGAAGGGAGAAACAGTTTACATTTCTCGGCAAGGGCAAGGTTAAAATCTACAGGACACGCGGTGGTGGCCGTAAACTCAGGACTCTGTCGGCTGAATTGGCAAACGTGACGGACAGAAAGACAGGTAAGACGAAGAGTGTCAAGATCATAACTGTGAAACAGAATCTGGCCAATCCGAACTATGTGCAAAGGAACATAATGAACAAGGGAGCTGTGATACAAACTGAAGCAGGGCTGGCTGTGATCACCTCCAGACCTGGACAGCATGGTGCGGTAAATGCGGTGCTAATTGAGGAAAATTCAGCCCAAGTCAGATGAGCGAGTGATATTCAAGTTGCGGACCAAAGCATAAGGGACCGTGCTGGGAACTATAGATTCATACCACCAGGAAACGTGCTCCCGCTCTTTAGAAACTGCAACAATATTCTTCAACAGACGAAGCAGGTTTTCTGTTACACGAATATTTCGTACGGGTGCGGACAGTTCGCCCTTTTTGATTGTCAAAACCGCATCCCGCGGGAGGGTCGAAAAGTTACCCTGAGCGTAACTCTGGTACCTTGTATACCAGACATTGTTGATGAATAGACCGTTATCCACCCCTTCAATCAAATCTTCATGTGAACTTCTCCCCTCCTTCATGGAAATGCAAAATGGTCTGGGAGAAACAAGACCCGCATTTGCCGTACTTTTGGTTTTAAATTTTTTTGCAGTGGAAGTGTTATGCAGATGTGTTTTCAGAGTTCCCCTTTGTATCATTACCGTTTTCCTTGTCCTGAGACCCTCGTCGTCAAATGCACGCCTTCCCATGAGCGGGCGGGTGGCATCGTCTTCGATCGTCACTGCATCAGAAGCCACATGCTTTCCCACCTTGCCCCTGAAACATGAAAAACCCGAAATAACCGCATATGCTGAATTCATCTCACCAACCTGAGAGGCAACCACTGCTGTAACCATTGGATCCAGCACAGTGTCAAACTCTCCTTCCAGTACAGTTGGATTCCCCATAGCAAGTTTTGCCAGCCCTGCAGCCTTTTCGGCGGCATCTTCTGGCTTGAAGGCAGAGACCGATACGGAGGAAGTCACACCGTGTCCGCTTGCGGTGTCATCTGCAAAGCAACGTATTGAGAAGTAAAGATGCGAATCGTCCTCGTGCTTGCTTACCCCTGTCGAGGTGCACAGATATCTGCTATATGTGTTATGATATAGAGAGCCTGCAGCTGAGACCGCGCCCGATTTTTTAGCTCTTTCCATGGCATCCTTCACAAAATTAACAAGTTCCCTGTCGCTTATGTTCTCAATCTTCCTTGATCGAGAGCGCGCATTTGAGGAGGATGCGATACCCATATAATCTTTGGATTCCGGCGAAATATCAGCGGTCCGGATTGCACTGTCCACTATCTTCCTGTAACTCTTTGCATCTTTTACCTGCGTGGAAACAACCTTTCCTCCCTTTGCCATGAAGAGTTGGAAATGCTGATCTCTCCAGCCATTGAATATATCTATTCTGCTCTCGCTGAAACGCAGCTGTCGGCTGAATTCGGAAAAGGCGTTGACAACCACATCGTCCGCACCACGACTCAATGAATAATCCACTATCTCTTCTGAAGTTTCTTTCAGTCCTTGATTTGGCATCGGAGAACACCTCTACTTTATCAGAACACCGGAGAGTTTGATCATGGGTCCACCCATGTCAACCTCCATGCCCTGCATTGGATCACCTTTACCGCACGAGCCACCGAAGAACTGCAGCTGCCTGCCCACCGCTGTCACCGCCTGCCAGAAACCAGGGGTAGTGATCTCGATGACAGGGGATCTAACAGGTGTTGTAATCTCACCATTTTCAATCATGTATGCCTCCCTTCCGACGTACTTCTGATTGTACCTCCTGTCATCTATGTTCCATTCATTGAATCCCTTGATAAACACACCGTGTTTGACCTCGTCAATCAGTTCTTCTTCGGTATAATCACCAGGCAGCAGAAATGTGTTGGCCATCCTGACAAGGGGTTCGAGGGCATAACTGCTTGACCTGCCAGCTCCGTTCGAACCAGCTCCTGTTCTCGAACCAGACTCCCTGTCCTGCAGAAACTCATTGACCACACCTTCGCTGTAGAGGATCCTGCGCCTTGCGCGCACGCCTTCATCATCAAACTCATAGTAACCAAAGGAATTGGGAAGCAGTGGATCGTCGACAATCGTGACTAGTCTGCTTCCGACCCTCATACCTTTCGAAGCGGGTGTAACGAACGACTTACCGGCCTGAGATGCCTCCCTTCCTAATATCCTGTCAGCTTCCATTGGATGACCACAACTTTCATGACAGGCTATACCCGTCACCTCACTACCACAAATAACATCAAGCCTTTCTCTCTTGAACGCCTTTCCTTCTGAGAGCATACGCGAAATCCCCCTCACGTCCTCAAGGGCTTTTGAAACAACGGAAGCGTTTTCAAAGCCCTCTTCGCCCCCGGTATAACCTATATCTCTGTAGACCTGCTCCGTTTCCCCGCCCGCCTGTAGCATTATCAGATAGCTGACCTCCAGTTTAGTATCCCTTCCCTGGACACTAGTGCCTTCGGTGTCGCAGTAGAATTTCAGTTCACGTTTTTCCCCGTATGATAGATTTCTGTAACTCTTATGCTCGGTGGAGGCAGTAATCTCCTTGTCAAGATCCAGCATCCGTTTTATCTTCTCCTCATCAGACAGGTTGTCTAGCTTTTCTTTTTCCGCGACTTCCCATTTGGCATTTTCAGCTACCCCCGAACGCAAATCAGGTGCAGGTGCTTTGCTTGCCCTTGCCATTGAATGTGCCCTGGCAACAGCGTCCGAAATGCCACGTGTATCGAGTTGGTTTGTGGATGAAAAGCCAATCCCGTCAGCATAGGCTATTCTTACAGACATACCCTCGTCTATAACGGGTGCGATCATTACAGGCGAACCATTTCTAAAGGACATCCAGAGTTCCGCTGTCTCACGCAGTGAAACGGATGCGTATTTCGCCTGTTTCTTCTCACAAAGTTTCAGAGCCTTTTCGGCAAGTTCAATTGCGGTTTCTCCAGGCTTCGCTGTAGTCAACATTTTCAGCCTCCGACCATTTTTCAGCTTCCTTGATTGCAGACTCCACAGCCTGCTCTACATTAGACGCTACAATAAATGTGCCCTCCCATTTCTTATCTCTCTTTAGAATATGCGAATCCAACGAAACCACGGATTTTCCCTCCGCAATGGCAAAGCTCGCTTCTGAGAGGGTTCCATTGGAGCCATCTATGGCTATGAGCGAGTCTGATGCCCTGACAATTAGGAAATTGCGCGCAAAACCCATACCGGTTGGCAGTGCTACCCTCAGATAACTATTGCCTTCTCTCCTGCTGTAACCGGGCAGTATACCGATACAAATGCCGTCAGCTTCGCTGACACCTCTAGCCACCTCCTCCATAACGCCCGTAAGCCCTCCGCAGATTACACAAATACCTCTCTTTGCGAGTAGCCTGCCCGTCTCTCTTGCCATCGAAAGATGGGCGGAATCCGCCCGGCTGCCACCAATCACACCTATGTTCAGCATCCGGATCACATTTATTATAACAGGAAAAACGAAAAGTGCACAAATATTATTTAACAGCACCGCATCGCTACTGTCATATGTACGCAAAAGGCAAGTGGATTCTCTGGCCATCATACATAGACGCAAAGTTAAAGCGAAAGGAGGGACGAAGGGTGAACAGGAAGACGGCCATAGAAGCACCCACTGTCCAGATGATGGCGGAAGCTTTGAAGAAACTTGGCTACGAATGCGAAGTTGACGAGGGGGCTTCATATCCAGCAAGGTGGTACAGAAAGGAAGGTCGAGTCATTGTAGATGCCAAGGAGCCTAAATCACACCTACTGAAAAAGCTCTGTGATGAAATCAAAAGGAGTTGAGAAGCCATTTGCTGCCTGTAATCGAATTCAGAATCCTCGATGCCAATGCGGAGGAGTTGGGTGTTTCAAGAGGCACACTGATGGATCACGCGGGAAAGGCTGTGGCTGATTTCGTCAGAAAGAATAGCGGTGGAAGGAAAAAAGTTGCTGTTTATTGCGGCCTTGGAAATAACGGCGGCGATGGCTTCGTTGCCGCCTCCTATCTCAGAGGAGATTTTGACGTACGTGTGATAACCGAGACAACGCATAAGCAGGATGAGATGCTAACCTCCAGGCGAAAAAATGTGGAAGAT
>JAVZQA010000015.1:0-20204 GCA_038881315.1 Methanomassiliicoccales archaeon | reverse complement strand
ACTGGGCCCCAGAGGTATGGACAAGATGCTTGTCGATAGTCTCGGCGATGTTGTGATAACAAATGATGGAGTGACCATACTCAAGGAGATGGATATCGAACATCCTGCAGCCAAGATGCTGGTGGAGGTTGCCAAGACACAGGATGCTGAATGCGGTGATGGTACCACTACCGCTGTGGTGCTTGCAGGCGAGCTGCTAAAGCGCGCGCAGGAACTGGTTGACAACAATGTACATCCGACGGTTGTAACAAGAGGATTCAAGCTGGCTGCTGCCAAGTGCATGGAATATCTGGATGAGCTAGCAATTCCGGTTAAGTCCGATGATAGGGAGACGCTCCAGACCATCGCAGAGACATCGATGAGTTCGAAGGGCGTTACAGGCATGAGGGAGAAACTGGCGAAGATAGCTGTGGACGCAGTGCTTGCCGTCGCGAGAAAAGAAGATGGGAAATACAAGGTGGATAAGGACGACATACAACTCGTCAAGAAGCAGGGAGGAGGCATTGGAGACACTCAGCTACTCAACGGTGTAATAATTGACAAAGAGCCTGTGCACTCGTCAATGCCACGTGTTGTGAAGGATGCAAAGATAGCGGTGTTAGACAGCTCTTTAGAGGTTAAGAAGACGGAATTCGAATCCAAAATCGAGATAACTGATCCAACACAGCTGAAGGGCTTCCTTGATGAGGAGGAAGGTTACCTGCGCAGAATGGTTGAGCAAATTAAGAAGACCGGAGCCAATGTGGTGTTCTGTCAGAAGGGGATTGATGATCTTGCGCAGCATTTCCTCGCAAAGGAAAACATACTAGCTGTGAGGAGAGTCAAGAAGTCAGACATCGAGAAACTGGCGAAGGCTACTGGAGCATCGATCATCACAAAACTGGATGACATGACACAGAAGGATCTGGGACATGCAGATCTTGTTGAGGCGAGAAAGATACAGGACGATGAGATGACATTCGTTACAGGATGCAAGAATCCACGCTCCGTATCCATACTTATCAGAGGAGGCAGTGAACATGTAGTCGATGAGGCTGAGCGCTCCATAGTTGACGCCCTGAGCGTTGTCAGGCTGGCCGTTGAGGATGGAAGAATGACGGTGGGGGCAGGAGCGACTGCAGTCGAACTGTCTCAGAGGTTAAAGGACTATGCGACATCGGTCGGAGGCAGAGAGCAGATATCAATTGAGGCCTTTGCGGATGCACTTGAGGTAATACCTACCGCCCTTGCAGAGAACGCTGGTCTCGACACGATTGACATACTGATACAGTTGAGGAGCGAGCACAAGAACGGCCGCAAGTACTATGGTGTGGATGTTCTTAACGGCAAGGTCGCAGACATGCTGAAGGCAAAGGTTCTGGAACCAATAAGGGTTGGGAGACAGGCCATAAATTCAGCAACTGATGCCGCCGTTATGATACTGCGCATTGATGATGTCATTGCCTCGAAGAGTTCTTCCACTCCAGGCGGAGGCAAGGGGAAGGGCGGCGAACCGGAGTCCTCCGATGAGGATTGAATCGGACGGTGCAGGGGGAGTTTTCCCCTGCCAATATTTTGAACGGTGTTGTAATGGGTGATGAGGAGCAGTCTCAGTCTCTTGACACACAGGAGCAGAATCCTGATGCTAAGTCAAGTGACGAAAAGGAAAAGGAAGCGGTGGAAAAGCTGAAGGCGGAGGCGGAGGGCCTCAGGAAACAGCTTGCGGCTAAGGACTCAACTATTTCAGACTATGAAAATCTGCTTAAGAAAATACAGGCAGACTTCGACAACTACAGAAAGCGTGTGGAAAGGGAAAGAGAGGAGTACTCAAAACTGGTCAATGAGCGCCTCGTAAAGAAGTGCCTCAACATACTGGACGATCTAGAAAGAGGTCTTCGTGATTCCAATGGAAATGGAAATTATGAAGCATTCAGGGCCGGGGTTGAGAAGATAAAGAACAATACGATACAGTTGCTCACAGAGGAAGGTTTAAGGGAGATACCAACCGATGGCAGATTCGACCCATATTACCATGAGGCCATTGTTGTGGAAGAGGGAACTGATGGAGAGGAGAACAGGATAATTGAAGTGTATCAGAAAGGCTACACACTCAACGGCAAGGTGATAAGACCAGCAAAGGTGCGAGTGTCAAGAAGCGCAAAAAATAATGAAATTGACAATCAGAGGTGATTAAATGAGCAAGATAATTGGAATAGATCTCGGGACGAGTAACTCTGCAGCCGCCGTTATTGAGGGAGGCAGACCCACAATAATTCCGAGTGCAGAGGGGACAAGCATTGGCGGTAAGGCATTCCCATCCGTCGTTGCCTTCACCAAAGAAGGCGTACTTGTGGGAGAACCTGCAAAGCGACAAGCGATTACAAACCCGGAAGGGACTGTATTTGCTGCAAAGCGGAAGATGGGAACTGATTACAAATACAGGATCGCGGGGAAGGAATATACACCTCAGCAGATTTCAGCCTTTATACTCCAGAAGATTAAGAGGGATGCTGAGGCATTCACCGGTGGACCTGTTCAGAAGGCAGTCATAACAGTTCCAGCGTACTTCAACGACAATCAGCGTCAAGCCACCAAGGATGCGGGGACAATAGCCGGACTAGAAGTCGTCAGGATAATCAATGAGCCGACAGCCGCGGCGCTTGCGTACGGTCTTGACAAGTCTGAAAAAGAACAGAAGATACTAGTCTTTGATCTTGGCGGTGGTACTCTCGATGTCACAATAATGGATTTCGGACAGGGCGTCTTTGAGGTTGTTGCTACCAGCGGGGACACACAGCTCGGCGGCACAGATATGGATAATGCAGTCGTGGACTACGTCGTCAGCACCTTCAAGGCAGAGACTGGCATTGATCTGACCAAGGACAAGATGGCTCTGGAGCGTGTGAGAGAGGCTTCCGAGAAGGCAAAGGTGGAACTCTCGACGCTTGTTGAAACGGAAATAAATCTGCCGTTCATAGCACAGGATCAGACGGGTCCGAGGCATCTTACAATGAAAATTACACGCGCAAAGCTGGAAGAGCTCGTGAGACCAATAGTTGAACGTTGCAGGCAGCCCATAAATCAGGCGCTTGCAGACGCCAAGCTCAATCCGCAAGACATTGATAAAATCATACTCGTCGGCGGACCTACCCGCATGCCGGTGATACAGCGATTTGTTGAGAATATCTTCGGCAACAAGATTGTGCGTGGTGTTGACCCCATGGAATGTGTTGCGATGGGTGCTGCCATCCAGGGTGGCATACTGGAGGGAACTGTAAAGGACATACTGCTGCTCGATGTCACCCCGCTTTCGCTGGGTGTTGAGTTGCAAGGGGGCGTCTTTCACAAGCTGATTGAGCGGAATACAACAATACCTACTCGCAAGTCTGAGATTTTCAGCACAGCAGCAGACGGCCAGACAAGTGTGGAGATACACGTGCTTCAGGGTGAGAGACCAATGGCGGTCAACAATGTCTCATTGGGAAGATTCAGCCTCATAGGCATCCCGCCAGCCCCTAGGGGCATTCCGCAAATAGAGGTCACATTCGACATAGATGCAAACGGTATCTTGCACGTGAGTGCCAAGGATCTAGGCACAGGAAAGGAGCAAAAGATCACAATACAGGCGAGCAACAAACTGTCAAAGGAAGAAATTGAGCACATGATGAAGGAAGCAGAACAGTTCGCGGAAGAGGACAGGAAGGCAAAGGAGCGGGCTGAACTCAGGAACAAGGCCGACGCACTCGTTTACAGCACAAGGAAAACGCTTGAAGAGCTGGGAACTAAGATATCGGAGGAGGATCGTTCAAAGGTTGAGAATGAGGTCAAGGAACTCGAAAAGCTTCTTGCTGGTAATGATGAGAACGCCCTGAAGCAGAAGATGGACGAGGTATCCAGGCTGATCTATGACATCTCGACAAGAATATATCAGAAACAGGCAGAGGCAGCGCAGGCTCAGGGTGGGAGCAATCAGGAGGATTCGGGCAAGAAGGATGACGGGAAGGGCGGCGATGGCGGCGGCTACGTCGATGCAAACTACAAAATAGTTGATGACAAGTGATTTGAGTGAGGCGTCTGGATGGCCAAGGACTACTATGCCGTGCTAGGGGTCAGCAGGGATGCTTCCCCGGATGAAATAAAGCGGGCTTACCGAAAGCTTGCTCAGCAATACCATCCGGACGTCGCCAAGATGGATAGGAAGGTTGCAGAGGAGAAATTCAAGGAAATCTCCGAAGCGTACGAAGTGCTGATGGATCCGGAGAAGAGACGCAACTATGATGCGTACGGAAATGAGGGTGTCAATTTCGGTTCATCCGGTTTCGACTGGAACAATTTCACTCATTTCCAGGACATAAGCGATCTATTTGGCAGCATGGGCTTCGGCGGTTCCATCTTTGACATGTTCTTTGGCAATCAGCGCCCACGATACGGTTATGCTGAAACGGGTCCGTCACTCCAGTATGACCTCGAAATTAATCTTAAGGAGGCTTTTGAAGGAGCGAAGCGCATAATAGAGGTGCCCAAGCATATAAGCTGCCCTGCCTGTGGCGGAACAGGTGCCGAAAACGGAAAGCTTGAGACATGTCCAACCTGTAGGGGCACCGGTCAGATCAGCCAGAGCCGCAGCAGTTTCGGTGGACATTTTGTCACTGTAAGGACGTGCACCACATGTGGTGGAAGGGGGAAGGTTATAAGGGACAGGTGTAAGCGCTGTGGGGGCACTGGCAGGCTAAATGAAAACGCACGCATAGAAGTGCAGATTCCACGCGGTGCTGAGGATGGAATGCGCCTCAGGATCCCTGGTGCAGGCGAACCAGGCTTAAACGGCGGTCCCAGCGGAGATCTCTACGTCGTCCTCCATTTAACCATGGATGAGCGCTTTACACGCGAAGGCAATGATCTCTATTACACAACAGAGATTCCATTCACCATGGCCGCTCTGGGAGGAGAAATTGAGGTCCCCACGATGGAAGCAACCGCAAGGCTGCAGATACCGGCCGGAACACAGCCCGGCACAGTTTTCAGAATGGCAGGTCTGGGCATGCCAAGGCTCAACGGCCGCAACAATGGAGATCTTTTTGTGACTGTAAATGTGAGAATACCAAAGAAGCTCACTTCAGAGCAGAAGCAGTTGCTGAAGCGCCTTGCCGAACTCGAGGAGGAGAAGAGCCACGGTTTCTTCTCCAGACTCAGGAATGCCTGAAAAGTTCAATGACTCTCTCTTCTGTATAGCCGAATGGATGCAGCATTGTAGCCACAGCCCTGGCCACGAGTTTCCTGTATGCGGCAATGCTGTATTTTTCTCTCCCTGTGATTGAAAGGGAAGGTTTTGCAATGAATTCTCCCATCCCATCGGCAAGCAGATAGGTGAACGCCTGTCCGGCCCTGATATGCAGACCGTATGCCTCCAGCGAATGCACCAGTTTGTGCTGCTCTGTGCCTTCAGCATACTCATCACCATTCTTGGAGGCTCTACGCGTGATCAGCAATTCTTCCAGTGGGTATTCGCCTGATGAGATATTGTGCACAAGTTCGCAAACGCGCATCACGCCTTCTTTAGCCAGTGCCCTGAACTCTTCCTGCGAGGATGCATTGCGTAGTGTTTCCAATAGCAGGAGCTGTGCATATCTGACCACCTGCGGTGTGTCTGTTCGCCTGAGTTCTATGCCCCTTATCTTCCAACTCCCGTCTGAAAGCAGGCCGTAATATCTGTTGAGGCTGCCTGCACCGTTTCCCTTATTCGAAAGGAAAACGATCCAGCGATAGGCACCGTCGAGTTCAAACGGAATTCCCGTTTCCCTTTCCACCTCTGCTGCACATGTAGCCGCATTTCCGTTGCCACTGACCCAGAGCGAGTCAACTATGCCATGCAATATGCTGAAACCGTTCCTTTCAAATATTGTGGATGCCCGCAGAAGTACTTCCCTGGCAAACGCATTGATTGCCTCATGACATTCGATGCTCCCAAATCTAGCGTTTCTGTAGCCTGTGTATCCGAAGGAGGTCACTAGCACCCATTTCAGTGCTGTGCGTCGGAGGTGTGCCCTCTCATCAGACTTTACGTATCTCCTTCTCCTCTCTATGAGCATTTTTATTACAGAGGGCACTATGCCGCGTCTCTTCCTGCAGAAATGATATGGTAGACCAGGCACATGACCGGTGCAGCAGTCGCAGTTGAGCGTATCCACAGATATGTTTTCCCTGCACATTATGCTCGGGTAAAGAGAGGAGAAGTCAAAACACAGGACGTCTTTGAAAAAGCCTGTAACGGGGTTGTAGATGAGACCGCCCCTGTCCCCTTCAAGCAGCACATCTGCACGTTTGAACTGCTCTGGTCTGTTCTTCTTCCATGGTACCGCAATACTGTGTGTCCATGCCCAGTTGTTTTCCATATTGCTTATCGCGCTGCCAGGTGAGAGCCTTGAAAGTGGCTGGGGACATATGCAGGAGAGTCGCGAAATGTCGAAGAGACCATCCAATTTGCTCTCCTGAAATAGAAATGAATTTGCGGTGTCTATGTGCAATCTTCCATTCAGAAAATAGGGGGATGGACGATGGAGCACCCTTCCATAGCTGGTGTATCTCCTGGCTCCATATGGCACCCTGTACCCCTTCTCCCTGCCCAGTGTGAAATTCTCCATTCCCAACGCTGCAGCTTTTTCGTACAGGGCAGCAAGCAGCCCTTCATCGCCGCGATGCGTGAGCACTATGTCGGCATCAAGCCTCCTGAGTTCAGCCATCACCTCGCTGAATGCCGCCTCCCCTTCAAACACCTCATCATTAAGCATAATTGAAAGTGTATTGCCTTTAGCAGATGCATCCAGCCACGCAGACGAAAGCTGTGGTACAGAGTATTCTGGGTCCATCGCATCGTCCATGCATTCTATTTCTCCGCCGCGCACAGAAACATATGCAAGTGGGAAAACACCCCTTTCAAGCATGAAACGCTGTTCAAGCGGCATGTCTGTATCGAAAAGCAGAAAGTTCCTGTGTCTGCCAATCGCATATATCTTCGGATACACCTGCTTGAAAAGTTTAAAATCATCTGTGGATACCTCAAGCATCTGTAACTCCTTCATCGAGGGTGCAGCCCTTCTTTTTACCAGATTGATTCTGTAACCAGCAGCCTCCAGCGCTTCGGAGATTGAATGCATATCCTCTCCATGCAGGTAAAAGTGCGGTGTGTAACTTAATGAGTGCCTCTGTATTCCTTCCCCCCTGATCCAGAGAACTATTCTGTTCTCTTTCTCATCCGCATATGCATCAAGGATCCATCCGTTCATTCTGTCCTCTTCTGCGCATCAGATCCATTTCAATTTCCTGCTCTACCAGAATTGAGAGAAGCATGCATTCCAGCGGATTTTGTAATGCCGCATAGGAGGCCGCGTCAGAATGCTTTCTAGCCTTCTCTATGACGCGCTCTAGATACTGTCGCTCCTCTCTCCTGAGAGCCTTTCCGAATCGTTCCCACCTTTCTATGATCCTTTCCATTTCATTTCTGAACGTCGGAACGGTTCTTCCCATATGCAACACCATATCTCTCCAATGGAGGCACATACACCACTTTTCTGAAGTTCAGGCTGTCCTGGGAATAGCACAGTTTCCTTCCATCCAGATCAGCAGCATCCAGCAGAAGATCGCAGCTAGAGGCTAGCAGGCGCTGTATCGCATCCTGCTTCAACCAGGAAGAGTCTGTGGCAATCACCCAGCAACCGGTTGTATGTGCCAGACGAGCAAGTGAAAGGAGCGTATCCTCAAGCAGATCGAGTCCCTCCTTCCACGCAACATCTGATATGAAAAGTTCAGTGCAGGAGGAGATGACTGCAACTGTGGCTCCGTATTGGATTGATTTTTCGGCTGCTCCCTTAGCTATCGCATTGAGCTGATGGGCCGTGAATGCCCTCGCTATGAATATGTGCTCAAGCAGATCTGTGGAAGGGGCAAGTCCGTTACATACGCTCTCTGTAATTGAATAGGGGTTGAATGAATTGCCGCCATCTATCCAGAGTGCAGCTCCACCCCTGGAGCGTAGAACAGCCAGTACGCTACTTTCAAGAAGGTGTATACACGTGTGTCGGCTGCCGGAGATGAGTGCAAGTTTCCCCCTCCTGATGGAAATACAATCTCCAGTGCCCTGTGATGCAATGTCATGCCTCATTTCCATGCAGGAAATCAGGCCTGGCAGTCTATTTAAGACAAAAGAAGGGGGAGGTAGCCGAACTCAAGAGATGACAGCACGCATCTCACCGAAAATTCTGTCTACAGAGGTATTGATGAAATTCGTAAGATCTTCTGGATTAACAACCTGAAAATCGGTGAATATGTTGTGTGCATCCCTGAACACCACCACCCTCCTGTCGCCTCTGTCAACTATTGCAAGGCTGAGCGGTAGCTCAAGTGCAAGCTCCCTGTTCCTGCCAAGCAACATGGAAGAAAGCACATGGCTGCCAAAAAGAAAGGTCACAACTGGTGCAGGTGTCACGCCATTCTCCCTCATGTCTGTGTAATGATCCACGACGCAATAGATCTTCATACCGCACTTCTCAATTGAGTTCTGAAGCGCTTCTCTTACCCCGTCCATTCCTTCCTTAAACTCAATGCGCGTGACGGCCATAGGACACCTGCAAATTTCTATTGTGATGACAGTTTTATACTTTCAGCTGTTTTGCGGGTGTATATGCCAGCCCTTGTTGTTGTCGGGCTCCAGTGGGGAGACGAGGGAAAAGGGAAGATCACAGATAGTCTTGCGGGCACTTACGATTACGTGGTTAGATTTCATGGTGGTGCAAATGCTGGCCACACAGTCGACGTAAATGGCAGAAAGTTCAAATTTCATCAAGTCCCGTCGGGGATGCTACATGAGAAAGTAAAGTGCGTGATAGGCAACGGTTGTGTAATAGATGCGGAACAACTCATTACCGAAATGGATGAGCTTGAATCGGGCGGATACTCCACCTCGAGACTTTTCATAAGCAACCGGGCGCACCTTGTCCTTCCCTACCATAAAGAAATCGATGGTCTGGAGGAGGGGAAGAGAGGGGGCTCGGCAATTGGAACAACGCGCCGCGGCATAGGGCCAGCCTACTCTGACAAAGCCGCCAGGAATGGCTTGCGTTTATGTGATCTTACTGCGAGCATAGAGCGTCTACGTGAGACTCTCTTGTTCAATACACAGTTGAAAGATGCATATGCAAATGCACTTTCCTCATCACTCACTGTCGGCGCCGACGAAGTCATTTCCCGTGTCACTGCCTTTTCGCGTAGATTGCAGCCACACATAAGGGATACAGCTGCAATGCTAAACAGGGCCCTTGATGCGGGAAAGATGGTGCTTTTTGAAGGTGCGCACGGCATCCTGCTGGATATAGATCATGGGAACTATCCATATGTCACTTCATCGAACGCCATCCCTGCAGCAGCCTATCAGGGGGCAGGTGTCAGTATGAGACATAGGCTCAGGACGCTAGGTGTTGCAAAGGCATATTGCACCAGAGTGGGTGGAGGCCCATTTCCCACAGAACTGCATGACGAAACAGGCGAACTGCTCTCAACAAGAGGTGGAGAGGTGGGAACGACGACTGGAAGGCGTAGGAGATGCGGCTGGCTAGATCTCTTTGCGCTGAAATATGCAGACAGCTTCTGTGATGCCTCACCCTTTGCAATAACCAAACTCGATGTCCTCTCCACACTTCCTGAAATACACGTGGCCACAGGTTATAAGCTCAACGGTCGGACACTCCGTGAATATCCTGCCGATGCCTTAGCCCTGTCCGTTGTGGAACCGGTATACCGCACCTTCAGGGGCTGGGAGGAAGATATAAGGGGTGTGAACCGCTTTGCAGATCTTCCACGCGAAGCCCAGAGATATATCGATTTTATAGAGAGATATCTTGGAAAGAAGGTGACACTAATATCCACTGGCGAAGAGCGGGGTATGCTGATTCGCAAATGATGCCCTCACAGGTATTCCACTTCATGCAACCAATCCCTTCACATTATACTGTATGCAGAATTAAATACGGGAACCGGACTCAACACATTCGATGGAACCGGATGAGAAGCTGCAGCTGCTCCGTTCTGATGCTGAGGAGATCGTAACAGAGAATGAACTCCTGGCACTATTTGAAAGTAAGAGAAGGCCAAAGGCATACATCGGTTTTGAACCATCAGGACAGCTGCACATAGGTAATTTTTTGATAACTGCAAGGATGATTAGAAAGATGCTTTCATGTGGCTTCGACTTTACCATTCTCCTCGCTGACTGGCACGCATACATAAATGATAAGCTCGAGGGCAATTTGGAGCGTATCAGGGCATGTGGCAGGTACATGCAGGCAGCCTTTACGTACGCAACTGAAGAGGTCGGGACTCCGCGTTTTGTATTTGCTTCTGAAATGATATCCAATGGAGATTACCTGGCAGCCCTCATCAGAAATGCTAAACTGGTGTCGCTGAGTAGGCTCAAACGTGCACTGACAATAATGGGTAGAAACGAGGATGAAGCGGAGCTTGATTTTTCAAAACTCATCTATCCCCTCATGCAGGTGACAGACATTTTCGATTTAGACGTGGATGTTGCCTACGCAGGTTTGGATCAGAGAAGGGCGCACATGCTCGCAAGAGACATAGCCGAACAGTCAGGGCGTAAGAAGCCCATAGCAATCCACACGCCAATTATATCGAGCCTGAAAGGTGGAGGTAGAATGGATGTGCTGTCGAAGATGTCTAAGAGCGATCCCATGAACGCGATTTTTATACACGATGATGAGGAGAAAATTGCCGAAAAAATGAGGGGGGCATATTGTCCGCCGGAGCTGGACGGTAATCCTGTTTTGGATATATGCAAATACATAATCATGCCTGAAGCAGGCTGTGTTGAGATTCTAAGGGATGCAAAATATGGCGGCGATGTTACGTTTGACAATTTCAAGGAACTTGCTGAAGCATATGTCGCCGGAAGAGTACACCCTCTGGATCTGAAGAAGGCTGCGGCTAGCGGCCTCTGGAAGGTAACGAAAAAATACCACGATTTCTTTGCCGCACACGCCTCGCTTATGGAATGGCTTGAGGGGGCGAAGGTGACGCGCTGATTTGACCACGTGCAGCGCGACAATCTTTTCAACAATCCGCAGTATGTGGAAATTACCTGTCTTGAGCGCAAAACGAAGCTGAAGCGCAAACCAACTTGTGCAACGCAGCACCCACTGCACCCATGCTAGTATGTTAAATCAATGTGTTTGTGGTGGCTCTGCATTAAAACACTCGCACTGAGATGTGGAGCATGTCAAATGTTGGCTGAGTGTGATGTGAGATACTTATTTATGCATTCGTTTTTTCATTTCGGCTGTGAGGCTTAATGGCGGTCATATTCATTCCTAAGGAGAAGACATCAAACGAAAGGCGCGTCTCGATTGTTCCCGAGTCTGTTTCTAGACTCAAGAAGAAGAATGTTACGCTTATTATCGAAAAGGGTGCAGGCGAGGGTGCGCATTATCCCGATGAGGAATATCTTGCTGCTGGTGCAAAGCTTGCAGAAAGCCGGCAGGCGGGTCTTTCTGTGGCTGACATCGTGACTGTTGTGCAGCCTCCTGCTCCTGAAGATATCGCCTTGATGAAGTCCGGAAGCATAGTCGTGGGTTTCATGAACCCCTCAAGAAACAGGGAGGGCATTCTGGCGATGAGGGAGCATGCAATAACCGCCTTTGCACTTGAGCTTCTACCGCGCATAACTAGGGCTCAGAGCATGGATGTGCTCTCCTCTCAGGCAACAGTAGGAGGCTATAAGGCCGTCCTGCTGGCTGCGGATCATTCACCCAGGCTTCTCCCTATGCTCACGACCGCTGCAGGAACAATAAGGCCAGCACGTGTGCTGGTTCTGGGCGCTGGTGTAGCGGGTCTTATGGCCATTGCCACTGCCAGAAGGCTGGGTGCCATGGTTGAAGCCTATGATGTAAGGAAGGCAGCCGGCGAACAGGTACGAAGTTTAGGGGCAAAGTTTCTGGAGCTTCAGATAGATGCGGAAGGCAGTGGCGGTTATGCGAGAGAACTGACTCCGGAGGAAAAGGAGAAGGAGCAGGCGATGGTCAATGAAGCTGTCGCTCAAGCGGATGTGGTTATCACCACGGCCAATGTGCCTGGAAGGAAGGCGCCCCTGCTGGTGAGGAAAGAGATGGTTGACAAGATGAAGCCTGGTGCCGTTATAGTCGACTTGGCCGCGGAAAGCGGAGGAAACTGCGAACTGACAAAGGCAGGCGAGAATGTAAAATACAAAGATGTGACGATTATGGGTCCGCTCAATTTGCCGGGGGAGGTCGCATACCATGCAAGCCAGATGTATTCTAGAAACATCTTTGCATTTCTGGAACTGCTTCTGAATAATGAAGGTGTTGTTTCCTCAGATTTCAGCGATGAAATACTGGCCGCCACTCTGCTCACTTCTGCTGGTGAAATAAAACATCAGCCGACACGCGAAGCACTGGAGGTGAAACATTGATTTCACTGCTTTACGTGGGTATTTACATTGCTCTACTTGCGGCGTTTACAGGGTACGAGGTGATTACACGCGTGCCTGTCACGCTGCACACCCCACTCATGTCCGGTTCCAATTTCATACACGGGATTGTGCTGGTTGGGGCCATAGTTGCACTCGGTTTAGCTCAGACACCTCTGGAGGAAGCGATTGGGTTTGTAGCTGTGGTAATGGGTGCACTCAATGTCACTGGCGGTTACGCAGTGACGGAGCGCATACTGCAGATGTTTGAAAGAAACAAGGGCAAGGGGAAGTGATCTCTTGATTGACGTATATGACCCTGTTTACATAATAGCCATGATATTCTTCATTCTCGGTCTTCACAGAATGAGCCATCCGCTTACCGCAAGAAGCGGTATCGTTTGGGCGGGTGGCGCCATGGCGGTGGCAGTGGCGGTTACATTTTTCCAGCCTCATATACACAACATACCTCTCATCGTGATAGGTGTGGCTGTTGGCGGTATAATCGGATGGATAATCGCGAAGCGTGTGGCCATGACGGATATGCCTCAGATGGTCGCAATCTACAATGGCATGGGTGGCGGAGCCGCAGGCGCAATAGCGGCAATCGAATTGCTTGAACACGCTACTGTCCTCTCTGTCTCTCCGCTTGCCATTGCAGGAGCTATCATCGGAAGTGTCTCCATTTCAGGCAGCGTCATAGCATTTCTCAAGCTACAGGGATGGATCACCTCAAAGCCTCTCACCTTTCCGGGACAGCAGGCAGTCAACATGGCAATTCTAGTGCTTGCGATAGCAAGTGGTGTGCTGGTTCCCTTCAGAAGTGCACTCGGTGGTTTCAGCACCCTTCTCCCGTTCTACGTTCTCTCCGTTGTGTACGGAGTTTCGATGACCTTGCCCATCGGTGGCGCGGATATGCCCGTGGTCATATCTCTTTTCAACGCTCTAACCGGCCTTGCTGTCGGGCTGGACGGCTTTTCACTGCAGAACTTCGCCATGGTTGTTGCCGGTATACTCGTTGGTGCTGCAGGCTCACTGCTTACCATACTCATGTCACGCGCAATGAACAGGTCGCTTACGAATGTACTGTTCAGTGCATTCGGTTCGAAACAGGAGCAGGGTGGTCAGGTACAGGGCACATTACGCCCTATACAGCCTGAGGACGCCGCCATCCTGCTCGCATATGCCAACACAGTGGTCATAGCACCGGGGTATGGCATGGCGGTGGCACAGGCTCAGCAGAAGGTTAAGGAGCTCATGGATCTGCTGGAGTCAAAGGGCGTCACTGTTAAATTTGCAATACATCCGGTGGCCGGCAGAATGCCAGGGCATATGAATGTGTTGCTTGCAGAGGCGGGTGTGCCATATGACCATCTATTTGACAGAGATGAGATCAATGCCGAATTTCCAAGCACGGATGTTGTTCTAGTCATAGGTGCGAATGATGTGGTCAATCCTGCGGCAAGGAGACCCGGAACTCCGCTAACTGGCATGCCTATACTGGATGTGGACAAGGCGAAGACGGTGATTGTGCTCAAGAGGGGTCAGGGGAAGGGCTTCTCAGGCATCGAAAACGAACTCTTTTACAAGGAGAACACACGCATGCTCTATGGTGATGCTCAGGAGACAGTTGCGAAAGTCATACAGGAACTGAAGAAGCTCTAGGTGGATGCAACCTCTCCATAACCATTTCAGTGAGCATATTTAGCAACGCTTCTGCATCGCCACTGCTTTCGAATACTGCTGCCCCAGGATGTCCTCCGCCGCCCCCTCCCAGCGTTACGGCCGCCTCTCTGAACAGCCTGTCCAGGTCCACACCTGCATCAAGCCCTCTCTGATTGCATCTGCCGGTTATTCGCACACTTGTTTCCCTGGTCGAGGCGACTAAAGCCACATCCGCCCCTGCAGATATCATGGCGGAAGCCACGCCCCCCTCAAATGAAGATACCTGGGTGCATGCGATTATAATTCCTCCCTTCCGCACATGCTTCATGCGCTCCAGTCCCTTGAGTGCAGCGATCCTTTCGGAATCGTCTTTAGGTACGGATATAATTTCGAGGAACTGTTCAAGTCTAATCTCTCTGTTTTCGTCGGAACTGGCGGCATGCAGCAGGGCAGCAGCCCGCATCAGTGTCCCCTGATCACCCCTTCTAAATCTGCCCGTGTCTGAAATGAGGCCAGCGAGAAGACCAATGGCGCTCGCTCTATCCGGTGGTATATTCCTGGACTGCAGCATCTCAAAGACAATCTCTGCAGTGGAGGTGAAACGTTCGTCGTTCAGTAGAAAGTCAGCCTCCGTTTCGTGAACAGGGTGATGGTCTATGATCATTATCTTCCCCCATTCACCCACTTGGATGACATCCATCCTTGGTGTGTCGAGCAGCACGAGAGACGTCTTCCCATCCTTCAGTATTTCATCCGTAATTTCAGTTCCAATTACTTCCCTGAGTACATTTGCCCCGCGATCCAACCCCTGCGGGGCCCACACAGGGTGGCCTAGAACCGCTTGCAGTGCATGCGCGCTTCCGAGACAGTCCTGGTCCGCATGGGCATGTAGAACTATGCACCATTTCCCATTGCTCAGAATATCGAAGGCCCTTCCCGGGTCTATTTTTTCAGGGGACTTGGTCAAGCATTCCCTTCCCGGGATCCCAGCTCTTTGGATAGCTCCTCTTGGAGCGATTGGTATCTTTCCCTGAGATGCTTTTCCTGCCTTTCAAGTGTTTTTACCCTGACATCGAGTGTTTCCTTCTGTTCGTTAAGCTCTTTCAGCACACTTTCCCTGTTGCCGCTCTTAATGAGAAGAGAGCCGATGTTCTTGTAAATCACCGCGTCTTCCGGCAGGGACTGTAATTCCTCTATCGCGCGCGTGACCTCCTTTGACTGTGCCTCAAACTGAAATCTCTGACTGGAGATGACCTGTATCTGCTGCTGCAGTTGCTGATACTGATTAAGCTGACTCTGCAATTTAGGACTTATGTCATTCATCTCCCGGCCTCCTTACCGACCATGTCACGCATCTCAAGTGCAATATGCATCCATCTTATATAAGAATTCAATGCAGCCCTCAGTGCGCCCATATCCTCTGTTTCTATCTGCAATGCGCTCTCAGACCAATGTATGCTGCACCCCGGTATTCCCTTCTCCTGCCCGATAACCTTCAACAGATATGGTGCATCCTTGCCTATCTCTATAATGGCGGTGCACTTCATTTAGAGATCAACTGCTTTTTGACACTTGGTCTCTCTTTGACAAAGATACGTGAGCCACACCTGTCGCATACCAGACTGAATGAATCTGGAGTTGTTTTCAGTGGCTCGCCGCACTTAAGGCACTTGTACATTTCCCTCCTCCTGCGAAGTGCCGAGCGCCTTTCTGTACTGAGATGCATAAGCTCTGGCTGCATATTTGTAGTTGCAGTGTCGGCACTGATAGACGCCCGTGGACACCCGCTGTACCTTCGGCAATCCGCACCTCGGGCAGTTTATATCGCGCGACGCCTCCCTTTCTATCTCAAGTATGCGCTGCCTGATGCGCACGCCATATCTCGCGCCGTATCTCGCGACCGGACCCAGTTTCTTGGCCACTCTCTCACAACCTCCTTCTAATCGTGTCACCTGCTTCCACGGAAGTATCTATGATCTTTCTTATCTCCTCTTGTGTGAAATGACCGCTGCCACCCTTCTGCATCGCCCTTATGTCTCCCTGTTCATCAGTTGCAACTGTAAGCCTGACCGAGGAGACCTCTTCTTCTTCCAGTGTAGGATCAAGAAGGAGATGTTCACCTATTTTAACTGTGGTACAGGAGATGGGAAGGGACTTCAGTGGTAGTGGGAAGTCCTCTCCCTTGCCAGTCCGCTTTGCAGGAACCACTGTGCTCCTGAGTGCCGCCACAGAGGCTATGGAAGAGGCATCGAATAGATTACCATCGTAGTCGAGGGCGTATATGTCTAGATAGAGAATCCAGACCTCCTTCCCCTTCTCAATGCAGAGCTTATCCAAATCAATCATCTGGCTTTCCCTTATGCCCCTGTCCACCACTCTTGACAACTCTATTGCCTCGGGTGACGGGGGACCGCTTTCAAACGCTTCAGAGGCCATGGGGATGAGCTCGACGTTTGTCGTGAGCACCCCCTTTGCTGGTGTGTCCGGGAACGGCTCACCGACCTCCATCTTAACGCCCACGATGACCTCAGTGTTTCCCAGCTTCATCCTGGCAGAACCTTCGGCTGTTTCGATACCTCCAGTTGAAATCTCTATCTGCCTGAATTCAGAGAGACCTCTGCCGTCACTTCTCTTCCCCTTTTCAAGCATATTCAGTATGTGCCCCCGCTTTACATCGGAAAGTGGACCACGCTGCATATTCATGCCTCCCCGCTCTCTTCCTTTATTTCAGCCTCTGCCGCCTCCACAGAATATCTGCGCCTGAGGGCATCCTGCTGTAGGCTGTAAATTTTCATGCACCCACCCTTCGCAAGTTCCAGCGCTCGGTCGAATTCCTCCTGTGTCATATGGCCATCCATCTGTAGCAGGAGTATTTCGCCAGTCCTTGGAAGATATGCAAGGGGAAGGTCCGCTTCGCCGTAGTTGTCCTCCTCCTTCATAAGGTCGAGTACCACCGTCCCTGCAATCTTGCCGGCCGCGCAGGCAGGGACCAAATCACGCATCGGAATGCCGGCATCTGCCAGCGCCACCGAAGCTGCGGTCAGACCTGCACATCTAGTGCCCGCATTGGCCTGAAGGACTGCAATATAAACATCAATTGAGGTTCGTGGAAACTGTTCAAGGAAAACGACATGCTCCAATGCTTCGCCTATGATCTTTGATATTTCGACAGATCGTCTGTCTGGCCCTGGTCTCTTGCGATCATCTACAGAGAAGGAAAGCATGTTGTAATTGCATTGAACGATCGCCCTTGTTGGATCCTGCAGATGTCTAGGGTGGCATTCTCTTGGCCCATACACAGCTGCCAAAATCTTGTTCTTCCCCATCTCCACATATGCAGAGCCGTCCGCTCTTCTAAGGACTCCTGCCTCTATCTTGATTGGTCTCAGTTCATCGGGTCTTCTGCCGTCAAGTCTTCTTCCCTCGGCATTAATCAGTTGCATGCCTTCGGGCAGTTCCATACTCATTGGTTTCCCCTCCGTGTCCCCGCATTCTCCAGCAAATTCCTAACACTGTCTGTGAGCCCGTGCCGCTGGGCCTGTTCGTCAATAATTCTTATCGCTTCGGACAAAAGTATCATCCTATCCACTTCTCCCTCCATCCATATTCTGCCGTTTTTGCCTACTATTATCTTGCATCCAGAGAGTCTTTTCAGCATGTCTATCATTGAGCCCCCTTTCCCTATGACACGGGGAACCTTGGAGGCTGGCACGTCAACAGTGCTTCCACCTCTCAGTTTTCTGAGATCCCTATCGCGCATGGTCACTTGTACATGATTGCTTTCATCTACGGAAACGACGCGGGCGGTAACATTGTCTCCAATATCTAGATATTTTGCGGTTGCACCGTATTCAATCTTCCATGGTGTCTCGGACACATGCAACACGCCTGGATATGGTGAATTCATATCCAGCAACCAGTTTGAAGGTCCCATGTCCACTACAGTTGCAACTATCTCGTCGCCTGGAATGGGTAAATACTTACCTGAGAGTGGGATTACCTCCAGCCACCCTCCCCTGCTCGCAACTATACCGAGCCTTGAGGAGTAATACACGCCTGCATGCCTGTAAATACCATTGCCAGCCTTCCTTCCATTGAGCTCAATTTTCTCGCCTGGTACCACTATGAGCCTCTGGCCCACTTCGCTGGATTGTTCCATCAATCTTTCACTTTTTAAAGAAGTGTATTCAAATTGGGCACTCTATTTTAATATTTTGGTCTCTGCCCTTCCCTTTGTCCTCTGCCCAAGCCTTTCGAAAAAATCGGTCTGCATGCCTGCCGGCAGTTCCACCACGCCGATCCAGCTTCCGTCCTGCTGCCATTCCTCCTTATTGATTCTGCCAAAGGAAACAATGTCCTGATAGCATCTACCGTAGTCCTCACCGCTCAATTTGACGGCTATCCTCACGTTCTCAAATCTTATCGGCAATATGGGTCTTAAGGCATCGAGGACATCATTCACCTGCACCTCTGCTGATTTGAATGGATCTATGCGAACTCTAGCTTCTTGCATGGCCGCCTCGATTCTCGGAAGTGGGTGAGGTGTCCTCGTCTGAGGATTTATTGCATTTCTGGCAATAATTGCAGCAATTTGTTTACGCTTTGTCTCCTGCATCACGTGCCTTTGTTCTGTTGTCAGTTGAACCTGGCCCTTCCGAACTATTGCCCTGGCTACTTCGGCTATGTTAGAAGTTCCAAAAATTTCCCTTATCTTCTCCTCAGATTGTTTGGTTCCCTTCCTTGCGTCTTTGAATATCTCCTCTACAGCCATGTGATTGGCTACGTCGACTTCCTTCCCTTCCTTGAGATATTTGACGATCTTTGGATCAATGAGTATTTCAAATGTCTCCCCTTTGACCTCATACCTTCCGACTATAGCCTCATCAAGGTCAACCATACCACAGAAGCAACTCCCGGATCAGGCAGCATTCGCAAGTTTCACGTATTTCTCCACTTCCTCTATCGCAAGCTTCCTGAAATTCTCATTGACCCTTACCATTCCAATTTCTACAGCCTTGGGGTTCAGCTCCTCCTCGATCGCCTTCTTCAGACCCCTCAGGGCAAGCACAATGGCGTCATCCGCGCTCAGTTCCTCTTTATAATTTTCTTCGAAGAAGTCCATGACAACTGTTCTTCCTGCGCCAATAGAGCTAGCCTTGTATGATGCCAGACCTCCGCTCGGATCTGTCTCAAAAAGATGCGCTCCCGTGTCATCAACACCTGCCACAAGCAACGAAATGCCGAAAGGCCTCACGCCACCATACTGCGTATACTGCTGTTTGTAATCACATATACGCTTTACAAGCGCTTCAACACCAATTTTCTCCCCGTAAGTTATCTTGTTTACCTGTGAGATCACCCTGGCGTTATCCACGAGCACCCTTGCATCTGCAACCAGGCCGGATGTGGCACATCCTATGTGCTCATCTATGAGATAGATCTTTTCCATTGACGTAGGTTCCATCAGCCTGCTTGCTATGCGCTTGTCCACCACCAGTGCCACGCCGTCTTTGAACTTGATACCCACGGTTGTGGTTCCTCTCCTCACAGCTTCTCTTGCATATTCTACCTGGAAGAGCCTTCCATCAGGCGAGAATACAGTGATAGCCCTGTCGTAAGCCATTTGTCCTGGTTGCATTATTGAATCAACTCCAACCTCATCTGTTTTGGCTTCTATCCTTTTTAAACATAAAAACTCTTCTCTATATCTGCACCAACCTGAATTTGCTCAATTTATGATGTCTTTTCTTCTCATGGCACATCAGGTCCCGTGTTTTATACACTTGTGTGCAGTTTCTATCAAAAAATTGACGTGTTTCCATCCACCGGGTAACACAGCTTGTATGGTGATCTGACTGCTTTTCAAATTCAATTCAGTGTGCCGCTGAATATCAAGTAAACGGTTGATATGCTGCAGTTAAAATCATTCCAGATGTTTCGAATTGAGTATTGCCCCCCTCTTTCGGCGTTAAAAAAATTTAAATAAGACACCGAGGTCACATGCAAAAAAAGCGCTTGGAATGGCGTCTCCAACATAATCGGGCGCCGTGAAGCCGGCTGATGACGCCTA
>JAVZQA010000014.1:0-20349 GCA_038881315.1 Methanomassiliicoccales archaeon | reverse complement strand
ATGGATATGAGTGAGACAGTCAACCAGTTGAAACAGGCAATCGGAGAAAACTGAGCCCGCTTGCCTGCTGTCTTGACCAGCTGCAGCGAGCATATACAGCTCCCGCACGTCTTGGTCTCCTTCGACTGAAGGTGCCTGCTTTTTGAAAAGTTTTAATTACAGTTTGAGAGTGCTGATATCACAGGCCGTTGTAGCTCAGCTGGCAGAGCGCGTGGCTGTTAAACACATGCAGCCACCATGAGGTCGACGGTTCAAATCCGTCCAACGGCGCTTGCGTTCACTCTATTAATTCAAGTTCCCTCTCCAGAACTGCTATCTCCTGCTTTGAGAGCGTTTCCTTCCCTACGGATATGAGTAGTATGGAGTTGCGCTCTGATATTTCATCAAGCATTCTGCGCAGCAGCCTGACCGTTCCGTCAAAATTGGTGTTGCTTATTACATACTGTATGTCATCTATATTCACAATCGCGCCTTTCTCCTCGCCGCTAAATCCCTCCAGGAAATTCATTATCTCGAATTCTATTTTCTCAAGCGAAGGGGCAAGCGTCTGCATCTTTTCGCTTTCCCTGTCCGTGAGCCAGAGTATCCTTGCAGAATCTAGATTTGCATAGTGCTGCTTTAGACGCGAGGGGTTCATGCGTGTGATTTCAAGAGCTTTCCATCCTTCAGCTACTTTCGCCTGAACTAGCTCATGGCAGAGACTAGCCCTCTCCTCCTCAATCAAATAGCCATGTCCCGCCTTAAGATCAGCTTTGGGCTTCTCTGTCTTCCGGCCTGACGTATTGGTGTGCAGGATTTTCCGGGCAATATCCTCCGACGGTTCTACTTTCATGAGAGAACAGTATGCCATTATTTTGGTGAGCGCCCCCGAAAGCTCTCTTATGTTGCTGTCCTCACTTCCTGCTATGAGGAGTAGAACACCGGATGGCACACTGTATCCAAGCTCCGCTGCCTTTGCTTCGAGTATCTTATAACGCGTCTCCGGATCCGGAGTTCTAATGTCAACAACGAGACCTGATTCGAGTCTTGACACCAACTGCGGATCCATGCCTGGAATGTCTTTCAGTGGTGCGCAGCCTGAGGCTACAACGAAACTGCCTGACTTCAGCGCCTTGTCAATGAACACTAGCAGTTGTGCCTGTAGCACACTGTTGTCCGCAATCAGATGTATGTCATCAATGAGTAGCAAATCCGCCTGCATATCAGCGAAAGAACCGTTTCCCGCCTCCATCGAAGCTTTTACAATTCTTTCGGAACCAATATATCTGACACTCAGGTTTTTCCTCTTCTCCCTCACATAATTGCCTATTGCGTTGAGAAGATGTGTCTTTCCGAGACCAGTGGAGGAATGGATGTAAAGTGGATTGTATTGCTTCTCCTCCCCTTTGGCAACCGAAAGTGCAGCAGCATGCGAAAATCTGTTGCTTCCTCCAATTACGAAATTTTCGAAACGCATGTAGGGGTTGAGACCGTCAATAAGTGTTCCCGCATCAAAACCACATTGCGTGCATTTTCCCCCCTCAACGCTCCCTCCGCATCTGACACAGCGTGCATTTTCGTTGTGAGCCATGAATACAGAGCGCAATAATTCATCGTCCTGACGGACCTCCATCTCCCCTTTTCTACGTCTTTCGTTGGTTGGCGAAGCTGCCTTCCGTTTCAGCAGTGCAATACCGAGGCGCAGTTCTTCCACCCTGTCGGGCTGATTGGAGAGTGCTTCCAGCCTCTTTATTTCTTCAACATCGACACTGCCATTAAGCTTCTCAATATCTTTTTTCAGTGATGAAAGTGCATCTATCCGCTTTTCCAATTCTTCAAATGCGGCCTTCCCCTCCTTCCCTCCTCTGCGGATCTGCTGGATCCATCCATCGACGGCATATCCTTCCCCCTTCCATTGCTTCAGCTTCTCCATTTCCTCGCTGCCTGCAGGGCGTTCCCTTACTTTCTTGGGCATTACCTTTTTGGGCATCTCTTCTTTCTCGATCGAGTATACCTTTATCCTGGCTCTCCTGTCGAGCGCCTCCTTCCACACCTTTATGAGGGCGGCTCTTCCATTTCCGCTTTCACTCTTCCGTACACCTGACTGACGGAAGAAAGCCTCGACTATGTTTCCATGTCTGAAAGAAACATAACCCCTGAAACCTGTCCCCTCATTTTCAAGGACAAGCACAGCTGAATCATGCTGTTCCCTTATTTCTTCGGAGAGCGATTTCATGACTTCCGCCCCTCCCTCAAGGGTTCTGACTGACGCTGACTGGATAGTTTTCCCTTCCAGTTTCATTGGACCGGTTGTTCATCAGAAACATTATTAAAAACAGCACCTCTTTGGTTTTGTAATTTGATAATCGTGGAAACGTTGACGCCACTGTAGCTCAGCCGGTAGAGCGGCGGTTTCGTAAACCGCAGGCCGGGGGTTCGACACCCTCCAGTGGCTCTGTAATTTCTCGAAAAATGATATGGTCAGATCTCCAGGAGATCCATGCTGCAGACAGCCAATCTGACACTATCATTGTGGTTGAACCTGCTGCATCGCCTCGCTCTCCCCAGCGATTCAATGGATGTGTGACGATACGGCCAGGGTGCGGAAATTTGAAATGCTTCCTATCGCTGTCACGCGCACGCCGGTGAATCAGCCTTGAATGAAAGTGTGCTGGTGATAGGTGCAGGTTCGTCAGGTCTGTTCACTTCTTTGGATCTGGCAACTAGGGGAATGGATGTCACCCTCATAGACCGCTCAACAGTCGGTGCAGGCACATCCTGGCGGTTTCACGGTGTACTCCACAGCGGAGCCAGATATGCGGTATCCGACGCTCCTGCGGCCCGGGAGTGTAATACGGAAGCATCAGTCCTGAGAAAAATTGCGTCCCACTGCATTGAGGAAACAGGCGGAATGTATGTTGCGCTTTCCAAAGATGATGTGGCGTACGGGGAGAAACTGCTGGACGCACTGGAGAAACTCCGCATAAGGCATTTGCGTATAAACGGAAAGGAAGCGATTGAGGGAGAACCCAATCTCAGCAGGGACACCAGGGAAGGGATTCTTGTTCCTGATGGCGTGCTAAAGGGTGGCATGTTCCTGTGCAGTCTTGTCATCACTGCGATGCAAAACGGCGTTACCATCCTTCCACGTACCCAAGTTTCCGAGTTTCATTCAAACCGGAAGGACGGCATAGTGTCTGTTGTGCTCTCCGGCAGCGATGGACGGAAAAGGAAATTGGGCGTGGATGCGGTGGTCTGCTGTACAGGTCCATGGACTGCACATGTGCTGAAGGGCTTTGGTGTGAGATTGAGAGTGCTCCAGGCCGCAGGTGCGATGGTGGTGATTGAGGGAAGGCACACGTTCAAGGTGATAAGCAGGATGCGCCCGCCTTCCGACGGTGATATAGTGGTCCCCTACGGATGGCAGTCCATAGTCGGAACCACTTCTGAGATTGTGAGGAACCCAGACCGCTTTGTCTTAAGGAGAAACGCGATCAATAGACTTCTGAAGGAAGCTTCTGCAATGCTCCCTTCGGTTTCTGCTTCCAGGCTTGTAAGATGTTTTCATTCCGTCAGACCGCTCATACATGAGGGTGGTGCAGGGAATGCGGGAAGGAGCGCCACGCGCGATTTCAATATTGAAAGCGAAGCAGAAGGCGAAAAAAGCAACCTGATCAGTGTCATAGGAGGAAAGATGACGACTTCTAGACTCGTTGGTGAGAAGGCAGCCGATGCCGTATGCAAGAAATTGGGGGTAAAGAGGAAGGGAAAGACAGTTAACATCCATTTATTCAATCCATATCGCAATGCTGCAAAGGAAGATGTGTTCCCCGCAGATGGCGCGTTGCCAGCCTCTCTACTCGATTCGATGGATGCGGATTACCTGCTTCCGGCCATGATGCTCGAATTCCTCAACAGGCAAATCAGGGGCGGACGGGCATGAATACACCATGCTTTTCCCCCTATTTTCGAGATCAGCATCCGTATGTGAGTTTCTGTTTGAACGTGAATGCGGTTGCGATGTATGGGGCGTTCTCCTGTCAAAGTACAGCGGACTTCCTGGTTTACTCCAACACACGGGCCGCCACATACATCCCAGCCCCTATCCTGTTGTGATGGCTGCAGAGGAAACAATTCCATTCCTCTGGAATAGCATATTCCTATCTTGATCAAATACCCTGCATCGAGGAAACGTGTATGTTGGTACATAACCACATTGAGGGCAATGGATGCGGGGACGGTGGCATCCTTCCGATCTCCCTGTTCAGATCACAGGTGAACAGCCGCCCTACGTAGGTTATCTGTTTATGCCCCAGCCACTGGACACAATTGCATGTATTTTCTCGTGTTCTTCTATTTCCAGTGGATCTGTCGACTCAAAATCATGATGCTCACAGGAAAAAACGGTGACTCCTTTCTCTCTGTCATGCCGTTTCTTCCAGAAGGCAGCCGCCCTTTTACCATGGAGCCTGAGATGCTCCTCCACATGCGACGCATCCGATGAACTGAAAGCATGTTCATCGCAATGATAGACTGCACTCTTCCTCTTTGCATCATATTCCCTTCTGAATATGGACATGCGGATTGCATTTGGTGTCCCATCCTTAATCCTTTCGCATCACTGAAACGGTATTTTGTGCATACTCCATAGAACACCTAATACCAATCTACTGCCGCATTACCTTTGGGAAGGATTACCCTGGAACTGTTGTACCTCTTCCACAATGTGCGCAGGCAAGCGCGTACTGCCGTTCACCCTTTGCATGTAATTCCTGTTGCATGCGCAAGGTTTACCGGCGGCAAAGGGGTATACAGAAATGGTTAACAGAATAGATTATGATATACCAGGCATATACGGTATGTGATGGTTGCCCCTGCGCATCTCGGTCTCAATTCGGTTCTCGTGGCCATAGATCCCTCCAAGAAGTCGGTTAAGGCGTTGGAGTTCTCCTTCAGACTGCTCCAAGGCAACAGCGGCGGAAAGCTCTACATACTGCATGCCGTGGTTCCAGTGATGCTCAGGGTGAGTGGGGATGCGCCTCAGACAGGTATAATGCTTGTGGAAAGGCAGCAGGAGATGCTGAATGAGGCAAATAACCTCATCAGGAAGGCGGTGGCTCACGCAAAGGCCAATGGAATACTCAATGTTGAAGGCATTGTCAAGGAAAAGGACCCTGTCAAGGCAATCATTGAAACTGCAGATAAATTGAAGCCAGACCTTATAGTCCTCGGTAATCGGGGTCGCTCTTTCAGACGGGGAATATTCTTCGGTTCGGTTTCCCAGCGCGTCGCCGCGGATTCTCCTGTTTCGGTGCTCATTGTAAAGTGAGCACCAGCGACGCCTCCACCTTACCATTGAGGAGGTCTAGCAGCCCGGCGTTCGCCTCCTCCAGTGGTCTTTTAGACACTTCCGCGTGCAGTCTGAGTCTGGAAGCCATTCTCATGAATTCCTGGGCATCAGCACGGGTATTCGCCTCAACACTGAAAAGCCTCTTTTCGTGGAACAAATGAGCTTCGTAATCCATTGCTGGCAGACCATCAAGATGCACTGCAGGAACGGCCACGGCACCTCCAGGGGATATCGAGGCGAGCGCCTCCTTTACCGTCTCTCCTGCAGGCGCAAACACTATTGCTGCATCGAATTTTGTATCTGAATTGTGGAGCTCCTCGTAGGTGTATGTGTGCTCCGCACCAAGGCGTGCTGCAAGTTCAAGATGTTTTCTGCCTCTCGAGACCACTGAGGTTTCAACCCCCAGCGCTACAGCTGCTTGCAGGGTTAGGTGTGCTGATGATCCGAAACCGAATATGGCCAGATGTTTGCCAGGAAAGGGCGATACAAGTTTCAATGCCCTGTAGCCTATTATGCCTGCACAAAGAAGAGGCGCCAGTTCCTCTGTTTTCTCCCCGACAGGCAACCTGATAACATACCCCTCCCTGGCAAGCAGCTTTTCCGCATATCCACCTGGCACACTATATCCCGTGAACTGTTTTTCGGAACAAAGGTTTTCCATTCCGCTCATACACTGGATGCATTTTCCGCAGGTGCTGTGAAGCCATGGAACTCCAACCCTGTCATTTATTTTGAGCTCCTTGACATCGGGGCCAACCTCCTCCACGATGCCCACCACCTGATGCCCGGGAATGACACCCTGCTTCGAGGGAAGATCTCCCTCGACTATGTGCAGATCTGTCCTGCATACACCACACCCTTCCACTCTGACTCGCACCTGGTCGTGTCCAGGAACAGGCTCATCCACATCCTCCAATGAAAGCCATGAGCCCTTGACTGCCTTCCTCAACACCATCGCTTTCATAATTGTGGTCTTCTTTTGAAGGGTTTATTAACTTCACCTAATTTGGAATTTCGATGAAGAGTCTGGTGAACGTAGTCCCGGCCGAGGAGAACATCGAGCCATTCCTCAAGAGCTATAAGGAGGCTGTGTCTGCAACAGGGGAAAATATTCCCGACTCCTGGGTGGAGGACAGGATACACAACATATCAACAGGCAGCGAATTCTGTCTTGGCCTCTGTGACGACACAGCACTGCAAGGCATATTGCACTACAGTTTCATGCAGAACAGGGCGTTCGCCTTAATCAGCTGGGGCAGTACGCCTCCCGCAGAGGAAGATATAGCTCTCCTCCTAAATGGCTTTCAGGAAAGAACTCCACCCGCAATGACTCTGAGGCTCGGAGGCATACATCCAGGCATCTCGGATGATATTTTCATACAAGCGGCCACAAAATGCGGGTTTTCATACAGAAGGCGTTTTGAAATGGAACTCAAGCTTCCAGTTAAGATGGAGGCCGCTCAACCTCCAGCTGGTCTTGAAGTTACTCCGCTCACCCACTTTGATGACGCCACACTTTCTGTACTTGACTGGAAGGCATTCGAAGGTACTGTGGATGAAAAGCTGATGGCGGATACGGAGGAGGAGAACAGGGCTCTTATGCACTCGCTTCTTTCGGGCGATTACGGCCCGGTAATTGTCAACGCATCTCTGTGTCTTTGTGAAGACTCAGTTCCAGTTGCTATGATTGCTGTTACCGACATGGGCGAAACCGCTTTCATTGCTGACCTCGCGGTGACACCGACCCATAAGGGAAAAGGACTGGGCAAATACTTGGTGTCAAATGCGATTGTAAAGTGCAATGAGCTCAAAAAGAGCGGAATAACACTCTGGGTATCAGAGGGAAACACGTCCGCTTATAGTCTCTACAAGTCCCTAAGTTTTGGTGTGAGGAGGACCGGCAGTTTTTTCGTACGGACGGGGAAGGGAGTGTAAACATTCATAATATTTTACGCGCTGCTAACATTGCTCAGTGATTCAATTTATGCGTTTCGCAAGCGATTCGCAGTACAAGGAACCCCTCCCATAGAGCCACAATTTAATCTCTCCCACAAACAGTGACATCGCTGGATTGTGCTGACAACTTTCTGGGTGAATTTGCGGGTTAAGTTCAAGAATTTGAGGTGCAGGAAGTTTTATATATGTAGTTTTTAAACTTTTGCACCATCCATTCATCCCTCTAACAGGTTATTTATATTCACAAATGTTCAACATCTCAGTGCTCAAGACGCATGTTGGAGGCTGCTAGACAGCCAAAGGGATGTGATGCAGCTGCAAGATAATAATTACACCGCTGAAAGTATCCAGGTACTCGAAGGGCTTCAGGCAGTAAGAAAACGCCCTAGTATGTACATCGGGAGCACCGATTACCGAGGTCTTCATCACCTTGTCTACGAAATCCTCGACAACAGCATAGATGAGGTGATGGCAGGGTACTGTAAGAACATAGAATTGCATATACACAACGACAACTCCGTTTCAATTAAGGACGACGGAAGAGGTATACCGACAGATATTCACCCAAAGTACGGACGTCCTGCACTGGAGATTGTCTTAACCACCTTGCACTCAGGGGGCAAATTCGACAAAAAGAGCTATCAGGTTTCTGGTGGGCTGCATGGTGTCGGTCTTTCGGCTGTTAATGCGCTGTCGGAATGGCTGAGGGCCACCGTATGGAGAAATGGCAAAGAATATTCGATGGAATTCAGACGAGGCATAGCGGTTGGTGACATGTCTGTGCGCGATTCACAAGTGAGCGGCACGGGCACAATGATACATTTCAGACCGGACCCCGAAATCTTCCAGGAGGTGAATTTCGATGCCACTACAATAGAGACATTGCTCAGAGAACTCTCATATCTCAATAAAGGGGTTACAATAACTTTCGAAGATGAAAGATCCTCAAAGAGAGAGGTTTTCCATTCCGACGGGGGCATTGTCGATTTTGTTAAATTTTTAAATCAGGCAAAGGGGCCTCTACATCCAGAACCAATCTATCTGCAGAAGAAGACGGATGGCATTCAGATAGAGGCTGCGATGCAATACACCGACGCGTATAATGAAAGCGTCTACACTTTCGTGAATAACATAAATACGGCTGAGGGAGGAACACATCTGGTCGGTTTTCGTGCAGCATTGACCAGAAGCATAAACGACTACGCACGCCGCATTGGTGCACTCAAGGATAATGAGGAGCAGTTTTCGGGTGAGGATGTCCGAGAAGGACTGACGGCCATCCTCAGTCTGAGGGTTCCAGAACCCCAGTTTGAGGGGCAGACAAAGACAAGACTTGGTAACAGTGAAATCAGAGGTATAGTGGAGTCTGCCATCTATGAGCAGCTGCTAATCTTCTTTGATGAAAATCCCAGGGTCGCGGAGGCAGTGGTTTCCAAGGCAACTCTTGCATTTCAGGCAAGGGAAGCGGCAAGGAAGGCGAGAGAACTCACAAGAAGAAAGGGGCTGCTTGAATCCGGAAGTCTACCGGGTAAGCTTGCCGACTGCAGTGAACGTGATCCTGCAAAATGTGAACTCTTTGTTGTCGAAGGTGACTCCGCCGGTGGAAGTGCAAAACAGGGAAGGGACAGAACCACTCAGGCCGTCCTGCCCCTGAGGGGCAAGATACTGAATGTGGAGAAGTCGAGGCTAGACAAAATACTGAAGAACCAGGGCATCCACACACTCATCGCCGCAATTGGTGCCGGGATAGGGGATGAGTTTGACATCTCGAAGGCTAGATACCATAAGATAATACTCATGACTGATGCAGATGTCGATGGTGCACACATCCGCACGCTACTGCTAACTTATCTCTACAGGCACGCGAAGCCGCTCATTGAAGCTGGGTATGTGTACATAGCACAGCCTCCGTTATACAGGATTAAGAAAGGTGATACAGAGGTCTATGTATACAGCGACAGGGAACTGACTGAAAAACTGAAGGAAATGCCCAATGCCACGGTGCAGAGGTACAAGGGATTGGGTGAGATGAATCCAGAGCAGCTCTGGTCTACCACAATGAATCCGGCAACAAGGATACTTAAGAAGGTCACTGTGGAGGATGCGGTGGAGGCAGAAATGCTGCTTACAACACTGATGGGCAGTGCCGTGGAGCCGCGCCGTGCCTTCATCGAAACACACGCAGCAGAAGTGGAGAATCTCGACATTTAGGTGTTCTGAATGGTTGAAGAGGGTGCAGAGCGTCTGTTTCTGAGGCCGCTTGAAACTGAAATGCGGAAGTCATACATCGATTACGCGATGAGCGTGATTGTCGGCAGGGCTTTGCCTGACATAAGGGATGGTCTGAAGCCTGTTCACAGACGTATTCTCTACGGGATGAACGATCTAGGTGCAGGAGCTGGAAAACCCTACAAGAAGTGTGCCAGGATTGTCGGTGATGTGCTTGGTAAGTATCATCCCCATGGCGATCTTGCGGTCTATGATGCACTAGTCAGGATGGCACAGCCGTTTTCTATGCGCTATCCCCTCATAGATGGCCAGGGGAATTTCGGAAGCATTGATGGCGACAGCGCAGCAGCCATGCGATACACGGAGTGTCGGCTTTCGAGAATTGCAGAGGAGATGCTGCAGGATCTGGACAAGGAAACCGTCGACATGGCTGACAACTTCGACGCCACTTTAAAGGAACCACTCGTTCTTCCTTCCCGCTTCCCAAATCTGCTGGTAAACGGCTCCAGCGGTATTGCGGTGGGTATGGCGACAAACATCCCCCCGCACAATCTCACTGAAATTGTTGATGCGCTTGTATTTCTTATAGAGAACCCTGATGCTGATCTTGCCCAGCTTATGCAATTCGTTAAGGGACCCGATTTTCCAACCGGCGGAATCATATATGGCTTGAATGGAATTGCAGAGGCCTACAGGATCGGTCGGGGCAGAATCACTGTACGCGCACGGACAAACACAGAGGAGGAGAACGGAAGGAAGCGCATTATTGTCACTGAAATACCTTATGGTGTCAACAAAGCGAGGATGCTGGAGCAGATAGCGGAGCTTGTGAAGGAGAAGAGGATAGAAGGCATCTCCGATTTGAGGGACGAATCCGACAGATCCGGAATGCGCGTTGTGATAGAGCTGAAGCGCGATGCCATGGAGGATATAGTGCTCAATCAGCTCTTCACCCAGACTCAGATGGAGGTCGCTTTCAGTATAATCAACATAGCGCTCGTGGACAACAGGCCACGCCTGCTTTCTCTACGGGAGATGATGCAGGGTTTCATTGAATTCAGGCGGCAAATTGTGAGGCGGCGCTCCCTTTACGAACTGAAAAAAGCCAGGGAGAGGCAGCACATAGTTGAGGGGCTGATGGTGGCCGTTAGCAACCTGGACAGAGCGATTGAAATCATTAGAGGTTCGTCATCCCCTGATGAGGCCAGGGGTCGCCTCATGGCCGTTACGGACTGGCATCTTCTCCCTCAAGGGCTTTCGTCCCCCTTTTCCCTCTCAGAAATGCAGGCAAAGGCTATACTAGACATGAGGCTGCAACGTCTCACAGGTCTGGAGATAGAGGACATAAGGCGTGAACATGAGCAGCTTGCCTCAACAATTGCTGAACTGGAAGCAACACTTGCGGACGAAGGTAAGATTTTGGCCATAATAAAGCGGGAGCTGCTTGAAATCAGGGAAAAATATGGGGACAGAAGGCTTACAGAAATCAATTCGGAGGGGCTGGAGTACACAATAGAGGATCTCATACCTGAAGAGGAAGTGGTCATCACTGTGACCAACAGGGGGTACGTGAAACGCATCCCACTCTCAACATACGAGACACAGCGGAGGGGCGGAAAGGGAATAACAGGTGTGGATACGCACGAAGAGGATTTTGTTGTGGATATGTTCGTCACATCCACACACAGCTACATACTTTTCATAACAAGCACCGGAAGGGTTCACAGCCTGAAGGCATTCCAGATTCCTGCTGCAGGCAGGCATAGCCCTGGAAGACACATCTCCAACCTTCTGCCGGGGCTTGAGGAAGGGGAGCGTGTGATTGACAATGTCCCTGTCAAGCATTTTGATGGACAGCGTCATCTATTCTTTGCTACGCGCAAGGGAAAGGTTAAGAAGACACCCATCGCAGCTTATTCCCACATACGCTCCAGCGGTATTATTGCCATAGGTCTGGAAGAAGGAGATGAGGTCATAGGCACAGTAATTACCGACGGTAACGCTGACATTTTGCTCGCAACAAGAAATGGTCTTGCCATACGTTTTGATGAAAACGACGTCCGTCCAATGGGAAGGCAGGCAGCAGGTGTCAGAGGTATAAGCCTCAAGGAAGGCGATGAAGTTGTCTCGCTTGAGGCTTCATATTCCGAAGGGAGTTTGCTGCTCACCGTTACTGAAAACGGATACGGAAAGCCATCCTGGGTCGGTGAGTACAGGAAAACCAGACGCGGTGGAATGGGTGTTATAACAATCAAGACGACGGAGCGCAACGGCAAGATGGTGGCTGTTCGCGAATTTGCTCCCGGAGATGAGGTTTTGCTCACCTCGCAGAATGGCAAGGTGATCAGGATGCCAGTCGAAAACATAAGAGTCATGGGGCGGAACACTCAAGGCGTTAGCCTCATGAGGCTGGATGAGGGGGATAAGATTACTGCAGTCGCTAAACTCGTTGGCAGCCAGAAGGAGGAGGACATCATCAGAGAAGGAAAGGAGGAGGAGGCCCGCCTCTCGAAGGAAAGGGAAGTGCAGAAGATCGACACTTCCAAGATCATAATGCCAAGGGAAGATGACGAGCAGGAAGAGTGAGTTAACACGCCTGCAATTTGCCCGGCAAGTTTTATATTGAGTCCGGCAAAATGGTTCGACAGGTGCTTTGCGTTTGCTCAAAAACAGTTTTCAGGGTCTGGACAAGGTGCTCAGGAGTGAGGTGGATCTACCGAAAGTGGTGCTGGTAATGGGTCCACCAGGTTCGATGAAGACCTCTTTCTGCTTTTCGGTGATGACACGGCATGCTCAGTCCACGGGGGAAATAGGCATGTATCTAACGCTTGAAGAGAGCACTGAAAGTCATCTGAAGAATATGAAGAGTGTAGGTATTTCCTCTCCTGCAAGTATATACATTGCCGATTTCACCGATCTCAGGGAATTGGAGAACGTCGGGGAAGAGGACGACGCGGATTACATTAGATTGATAGAAAAAATGGTGAGCAACTTCAGGCAGCGGCATGGCAAGGATTTCACCATGCTGACAATAGATTCGCTTGGAGCACTCTATTCCCTGCTCCCTGAGCATTTGTCAGTCAGGAAAAGCATGTATCATTTTTTCAAATTTTTGCGGGATCTCAATCTCTTTACAATGCTGATACTGGAGGGCAGTCTTTCAGACGGCAGGTTCTATGCGGGCTCTGAGGCTTTTTTGAGTGACGGCGTCATTTATCTGGGTATGGACAACACAAAAGGCAAGATATCGAGGTACATACAGGTCGAGAAGATGCGCGCCTGCGACCACAGCATGGAGCGCTATGCCCTGGAGGTCGGAAGGGGCGGAATGCAGATATTAGGTCCACTGCTGGGGAACTGACAATTATTTAAAATTTCTAATATTATTTACTGTCTATATTAATTGTGATAGGCAGATCAAAAATCATTAATATACACGTCAGGGCTTACAGTGTGCAAGGACAGATGTGGAATGCATATGTTTCCGTATGTGGAGGTTGAATTTGTGTGACTTCTGATCAACCGATATGGCAGGTTATTGAGGAAACGGCGGCCAAACTCAAGAAACAGCATGAGGAAATGGATGCTCGCCAGGCAGAGCAGGACAGGAAGGAGCAGCAGCTGGCATCCAAACAGGCGGTACTCGACGAAAAAGAGAGATCTCTAAACGCAAAGGAAAGCAGCCTGAATGAGCTGCAATCAGTGCTTAATGAAAGGGAGAAGAAGATTTCACAGAAGGAGAATGACGTGAGGGCCGCCGAAGCGGCACTTAACAACAAGATTTCCCAGTCGCAGGCAAAGGAGATTGAACTGAACAACAAGGAGAAGCTTCTCGATTTCAGGGAGCAGGGACTTGAATCAAAGGCTGAGGAACTCACACGTCTGGAGGCCAGCCTCAAGGAGCATCAGGATGCCCTTTCACAGAAGGAAACCGAACTGCTGAAACAGGAGGAGGAACTGCGCAAGGTAATCGAGCAAATCACCGCCAGACGGCAGTCGGTTGTCGCACTTGAGGAATCGCTGAGAAAACAGCTAGGGAACCTACCCAAAGCGGTGGATGTGGTTCAGAAACAGGCTGTTGCTCCGGCCAAGGCCTCCGCGCCTCAGGTTCAGACCATGCCTTCGCTGGAAAAGCGGATGCCAAGGGAGGACGAAATGTACTGTCCCAACTGCAATGCAATCATAAGCCGTGATGCGGTAATATGCTATTCATGCGGGCAGAAGGTGGGTGCAGGTCAGAGCGAACTGGCGGAGGACGAAATGTACTGTCCCAACTGCAATGCAATCATAAGCCGTGATGCGGTAATATGCTATTCATGCGGGCAGAAGGTCCAGCACAGTGAGATTAAAAATTGACTACTCCTGATCTCTCCTCTTCTTCAGTTTCAGGTAGTAAACGATGTCTCCACTCATTACGAATACGATGTCGTAGAGATCATTGCTGTAGATCATTGGTGGCAGACCCGTAGCATCGATAAGCTTTTTCAGTTCATCTGTTCCATCTACACAGATTGCCCTGTTGTTGGAGTGCAGAGGATTCGTTCTGCTCCTGATCATGCTGTCCTTGAATTCATTTCTAAATTTTTCAATCACAGGTTTACGTCTATACGCGCTTTTTGCGGCCAGAACAACTGCCGAAATTGCGATTAAAAACGAGATTGCGCCGACATAGAGAAATTGTGGGTTCGGATCTGTTTGTGTCGGCTGCAGCGAATCTATCTGGCGTGATACACTTGCGCTGCACTGTTGTTTGCCTGAGAGCTGTATGTATGAGTAGTTGAGCGCATTAAATTTACCCAGGCCGAATGGATTCGATGGATAACTGAAGTTCATGTAGAGATATGTGGCATTGGTCAAAATCATATCGTTAGAATATACTGTAGCAAGTGCCTGATAAAGTATGGTCGGATTTCCGGGTGTGATGTTTAACTGCGCGTCCGTGTTAGCTATAGCTGTCAGTGTGCTGGAAAAGTTGGTCGGCAACACGAAAGAAAGAGAAACCTGGGAATAGTATTTCTTGGAAGTGATGTTCATAAAATATGTCTTGTTCCATGTGGGGGAAGTTCCGGAAAAGGCTATCTCATTTATACGTATTCCAAGCAGCGAATAATTCTGAGGAAAAATGCTACTGCCCATATTCAGAACAATTTCGACATTATTAGTGATATTTTTAAAAATATAATTCGGGTTTTCAATTACCTGGCCCGCGTAAAGTGAATTATTTTTCAGGTTTACAATTACATTCATGCCCATGCTCAGCGATGCATGCTCATAAGTTACGACAACATTGGAGTGCGTCTCGGTCATATAGCTACCTATGGCGTAAAAGCCTGTAAGGGACGAAGCAACAACTGCAAAGGATAGCAAAACGAGATGGGCCTTATTCAGGTTCGTAATTCCACGACCTTATCTCATAGGCCTCTTTCAGTGATTTCAAAAAAATACTGCCCTTCTTTGTAGTTTTGAAAGTCCTTTTCCCCTTCTGTTCCATAAGTTCAAGGAGTCTTTCATCAACAAGATTGGACAATATCTTCTGCGCATATTCAAAGCTCAGATTGCATTTGTAAACAATTTGTGTCTTCGTTACTTCGCTTATATTTGCAACCGTCAGTATCTCCTTGACTATATCCATTTGATTTCTCCTCAAGCTCAAATCTCCTCCCTTATGGCTTATTCATCCCGCGCAGTTCGCGCTGGAAGATATCCACCTGCTCGATCATCAATAGTGATAATTAAGCTTTCTGGCAAGAGTTTGGAGTTGCTGTGCTTAACCCACGCGCCGTTTTATTTATAAATTCATATTGAAATAAAAGAGAATGTCTATGTCCTGTTCTTAAACCATCAATCTGTCAGTTCGTCGCTTTCCAGTGGACGAGCAAACTGAACCGAACACTCTTCTGAACAAAATACTGATTATTCTTTGGTCTCCTTTAAATAGCCACACGGAAAATATGGTAAATAATATGCGCCTTGCAACCATACTGACCCTGATCATTGTTCCTTTATTCGTTTCGGCCACGGGTTCGCTTGCATTTTCAGCCTGGAGCGGCCAGGATGTCAAGAATATCAACGCTTATTCTGGTATTATGCAATTCAAGGAAACAGGTCAGATTGAGGTAATGAATGAGTCGGCAATGAACTTCTTCTATGTCACAGGTCCAAATGGCATCAGTCATTACGGGAATGGAAAGCCACCAGGAACAGACGGTAAGCTTGGAACAGTGTATTCCATGGACGGTGTTATCGTCTACGACATACTCATCAAGAATATTATTCCTGGCGACTGGGTCAAAATTCAATTCAATATAACATCCCTTTCCAATGTCGGTATTTCCATTGGACAGTATACACTAACCTTCGCACCCAGCAGTCAGATATTTATGTCCATTGATTCACATGACTTCCTTCCGACTGGTATATTCGGAAGCAATGGAGCCTACTGGCTGTACAATATTTCAGGTTTCCACCCCGGCATCATGCAACCTCAACCGCATCATCAGTTTACATTTAAATTCTATTTCGGTCTTGCGAGCAATGCTCCGGTATCAGCGTCGGGCAGTGACGCTGCGATGAAAATTATAATTCCAATAGAAGCCTGAATACCGGACTGTTTCATAATAATCAATCATTGCAGCCTGCAGCAAGGCTTTATTAACTATGACTGGTCTTTAATTTCAACCTTTAGAACGGCTAGGGATGTTAACGGTTGAAATTGTCTGCAATTTTGCCGTACACCACAACAATGAAGAGGGAGCTGCGGGTAAGCTCCTTTGCGCTGCTTTGCACCATTGCATTGTTCATTCCGTTAATATTCTCGCCATTCTCAACCCTGAATATCGGGACGACTTCCAGCGAGGGTCTATTACCTCCGTCAGCTAAAACCCCAGCGTCGGCAGCACCCGCATTCGATTACAGAAATTTTAGTGCAGCCGGTTTCACAATTGTACCTGTTCTCAATCCTCCCGGCAACATTTCGAAAAGCCAAATCGTTGTCACCATTGTTTTCAACCCTTCTCGCGATATCACTCCTTATCTTGACAGCGTCCAGAATCCATCGAGCCCTGGATATCGGCATTTTTACACTCCTGGTGCACTGGCTGACATGTTCGGCATTTCACCTGCGCTGTACCAGCAAATTGCATCCTATTTCGTCAGCAATGGTCTCAAGGTGCTGGAGAGCCCGGCCAGGCTCTCCATGACACTCGTAGGCAATATTACCTCTGTCGGAGTTGCTTTCAGCACCCGTATATCCCCTTTCATGGAAATATACAACTCAAGCGGAACATGGATACCCTCGTTTGGCAATTACAGTGGTATCCAGGGAAATGTCAGTGCCTTGCACTTCTTCGCTAATACGCAGCCTGCCTTCCTTCCAAACTGGATAGAGTCCAACATTGCAGGTATTGTCGGTCTCAATACACTGCAGACAATTCCTGCACTTTCACTGCCACAGGCATGGTTTCCGGGCATGAAGTTCAATAATATTCTTCCATATTCAGCGAATAACCTTCATTTCGAAAATGCGAGCACTGTTATGTACTATCTTAACAGCAGTTTCGGCTATCTTAATGGAAGCGAGGCGGCCTCTCTAGGCCTTGGCAACAGAAACTATCAGCTGCTTTTTCCTTCATCAATGCCCGGCATGATCGGTGCGAGGAATCTCTGGAATGGGACAGCTAGTGTGAATGGGAAGCCAGATACGGGACAGAACGTAACTGTTGCCTTGATTGAAGTCGGCCTGATCCCCGAAAATCTGCTCACTCAGTTCTCAAGCATTGAATTCCACAATTCCTCCCAACTCCCCTCCCGCTTCACCTCTATTCCTTTGCTTGGGGCAACCATTGCAGATGCAAATAATTCCGGGTGGATGCCAGAAACGGCACTGGACATAGAGTATCTTTCCACAATGGCACCGGCAGCGCACATAGATCTTGTGGCGGTGCCTTCCCCCACTTTCGCTGATCTTGATTATGCTTATTCCTATATTGCGCAATATTTGACAACCTTTTCAAATGCCACCACATCGGTGAGCATTACAAGCAATTCATACGGAGCTCCTGAATCAGATGTGATACTTGAGGCGTCTCCCATGTATCTGGAAGCCGAGAACCTGCTGCTCTCTGAACTTGCACTCGAGGGTGTCACAAATTTTTTCGCCTCTGGAGATTCGGGAAGCGGGTCTACTGCCGCCGGTGCAGGAATACCGGCTGTAGCCACCGGTTCAACGTCTGTCGGTGGCGGACAGCTCACGGCTGTTGAGCATGGAGTTGCATTTCCCTCGACCAACATAACCTTCAACATCACTGTGAACACCTACACTGGTAAGGAGAACCTGACAGTTTTCATAGGCAATGCAACTGGATACAGCAGTTTCGCCTACTGGTATGAATTCAATGGTTTTAATGCGATTGCCGGGGGATTCGGCATATCAGCCGAGCTTGCACAGCCCTGGTGGCAGAATGCACTTGATGCCTACGCTGCCGGCGCAAGGATGGACCCTGTCATAAGCGGGGTGGCCGCCTTCAATATGACCTTCTATCTTTATGGATGGTATCCGTTCTATGGTGGGACGTCATTTGCGACCCCCATTACAGCAGGTGAATGGGCGCTTATCGAGGAGCAGGTCAATGTCATGACTGGAAAACAGTCTATGGGCGATATCAATGCCCTCCTCTATGACATGCACAATCTTTACCTGTATGAACACACGCCGGCTCCGTTTGTATCAATGACTGGAAATGCTGCGGGTATCGACGTGTCTGCTGCGAATTATTATTCATGGAACCTTTACAATCTTTCAGTCAATATACCTCCAGATCCAATGCTTCCTACCTGGTATCCGTCACTTTACAATCCTGTAGATAATGGATGGAACTTCCTGCAAGGTTTGGGAATGCCCGATCCTGTCGCAGTTCTGCTCCTTCTGTTCGGGGAAAAGAATGTGAACTGGACAGGCATACTGAACATGAAAGCCTCCATCGTGCTGGCGTCCAGTGACTCCGGCATAACCTCTCTCACTGGTTACTCCAATTACTTGCTTCGTCTCAATACCAGCCTTCCCAACTCCACCTCTTTCACTGTAGTTGCAGTGTCGGACATTCCTGGGGATGGCGTCCCCTCGTCCGGCGCCATCGTGCATTTTGCTGTGAGAGCTGGAGGCACGTTCAATTACACACCAGACTATTATAACTGGTCAGTCTATGTGAATAACTCTGAATACGGTTACTTTGCCGTGCTTTCGGGCCAGACACTTGTTTCTTTCCAGTTTTTTGCTGTAGCACCACCTAACCTTTCAGGCAACCTGACGCTGGGGATGGACGATGGGTATGGAAATATGCATTACAATGCTGTCAATGTACCCATGTTTTCGCTTACCAGTGCCGGGTCACTCAATACAGTTGTAAGAGCAACTGTAATGCTGAACGGCGTGCCCGTCACGAATGCACTTATGAAGGAGGTGGCGGTAAGTGTCAACTATTCGCTGGCGGATAATGCCCTGCCGCCGTCTTATTACGCACCAGGTCAGTTGGTGTCAACCTTCTTAACCGACCAGCGTGGCGAAGCACTCGTGTGGTCAGATGCGCTCATTGCGGAAAACAACGGACCACTTCCCACACAGGTGTTCAAGGTGTATGCTTCATTCAGGGGTCTAACCAGCAACACACTGACTGTCTATGTCGAGCCTCAGGCCGGCTCCTTCCTTCTTGACTCAGTCGTCTCTTCCCAGCACGAGCTTAATGGCATATTGGTTTTCAACGACCTGAAATTCGTCTCATTCATAAACATCAGCTGTCCCCAGACAGGAACCTTTGACAACGTAACCTACGGCAATACATCCACCACATCCAATGGTCAGGTTGATTTCAGCCTGGGCACAGTGCAGCCAAATGCACCTTATGTCAATCTGACTGTAACTGCCGTGGGCTCAAACAGGCTCGGCAACGGATTCAGCGTCAATATGCTTCCAGGCAGAATTGTCTATGTCAGTGAGCAGAGTCCAATTACGTGGTTTTACGCAAGCCGGGTCATCAACAGGTATGCAGGCATTCCGATCGTTTCCCTCGATGATGGAAACAGGACGCAGGCAGGCGGATTCTTGGAGATCAATTACACCACAGAATGGGCCCCTTCGGGCTCTAAAGCCTCCATCTTCCTGGTATCCCCCAACCAAACAGTTGCACTCTATTCAGGCGCATCGCTGAACGGCAGCTATTTGCTCAACACCTCGCGTTATCCAGACGGCCTGTACGAGGTGCTGTTCAATGTCTCCTCTGCCGCAGGTAAATCAGCAAGCACATATCTGACGGTATTTTTCGACAATTCGCTGGTTTACCTGACAGTTGAGATAGCCACTTTCAGTGGCCTGGAAACCAATATTTCTGCGCTGCAGTCTGGAATAAGCCATCTGCTCTATACGCTCGATAGCCCTAATATTTCTCACTCAGTGCTTCAAGATGAATTTGATGCGCTCTATGCCTCTTTCAATCAAACCTTGCTGAAAATCAGCCTTTTCATCGATAAATATGGCAGAGCGAGTCCATACAGTTCAACGCTTCTCTCCCAGCAGGCCACACTCAATCAGACAATGCTGTCACTTCGAAGCGAGATATACAATCAGACCGAACCTGTCATTAAGACTGGAGAAGGCGTACCTCCTCTTCTTTATGTCTTCATAATACTCGGGCTGACTGCCCTTTCGATAACTGTGTCATTGTTATGGGTTCTGGAGAAAAAGAAGAATAAATGAGTGTAAGGGGTTTTATCTCTACAGTAGTCAGCGGTTCGCTCTTAGACGGTAAGGGTTATCTCAATTGTCAGCATCGCAATTGCGTTTG
>JAVZQA010000013.1:0-20488 GCA_038881315.1 Methanomassiliicoccales archaeon | reverse complement strand
CAGAGACTGGGCTGATTACATCAATGAACGGAAAAATTGCCGCAGCTGCTGCAGCTGTGGTCATTGTGATAATTATAGTTCTCGCTGTAACATTTGTTGTTTTGCCGCACAGGAGCAGTAAATCATCTGTTTCACTGCAGCCTGGGACTGACTTTGTTTCCACCTCTGTGCTGAACAGCACTGTGGGAAAGGGTTGGAACGAGGCTCTGTATTACGCGGCGGGTGAAACAAATGCAGTTCAGTTTGTATTTACCTTCTACAAACTAGTGCTTGGAACTAATTATCCCATTTCATATTCATCGATATCGAACATCACCAAGAATTATTCTGCCTATATTACAGGCACCGAAGCGTTGGCATTTATTTTGTATTTCAACGAAAACAGCAGCGCTTACCTGGGTGCCTCATTTGTACGTTTTCCAGTGGCCTCTCAGAGTAACATTGCATATGTCAATCTGACAGCTCAGATTGAGAAGAATACTACAGTCAAGGTCTCAACAGGCACTATCGATGGAGCTAACTACACCTTTGTCTCAGGCTCAGTAAACGGCACAATCTCTGCTGAAATATTGATGGCACACCGTGGGAGCGAATTGTTTGCCTTTGGTTTTGAAGGCAAAAACGCAGTTCCTTCATCCTCTTTACTCGCACTGCTATCTGACCAGCTTTCAGGTGGCAGCAGTGCGGCACTTTCCGTCCCATCGAATCTGCCATCTCAGAGTCAAGCTAACAATACATTTGGTGAGGCTTTCAATTCAACTGTTTATGCAGAGGGAAGCATGGCTAACCTGACACCCATAATGGAAATGCTTTCAGGATCCAATTTGACCCCATACAGTAGTGGCACTGGAAATCAACTTTATAATTTGATAATGCCGAATATATCGGCTGCAGGCGGTGTTGTATATGCCTCTCCTTCAGCCCCTGCCATAGTATCTTCCGACTACGTGACATTCAGAACATCCACACTCGCTGGCACTTTGTATGACAATCTAAACATCTACATCACAAGTAATTCCACATATAGTTCGCTCTATCATTCTGGTTCAATAAAAGGATATGACTACTTCTATTTCCAGGTTGAGGAAAGCCTGTCGCCAAGTTCTTATGTGAATGTGAGCGTTGCGGTGGCTCTCGTTGGCAACTCAGTCGCATTCGTAGAGGGGGCGAGCCAGGCTGGCTTCTCTTACACTACGCTCTCTTCCTTCCTGGGTATACAGATCGCTGATTTGTCTTAAGGAAATAATGCAGTATCTCCATCGGACTAAAATATGTGCTAGCTGTTGAGGGTGCGGTTGCCTATGAAATCCAGCCGCTCAACCAAGGACCTTATTTCGATCACAGATCTGGGCGCGCGTCTGAATGCGGTCATACGGCGTTCGATAGAGCTTAAGCGTGAACTGAAGGCAGGAACCAATACCGCATCCAGGCTAAAAGGGAAAAGCGTAATCCTGCTATTCGAAAAGCCATCCACTCGGACCAGGGTCTCCTTTGAAGTTGCATGCCATCAGTTGGGATCAAACCCTATATTTCTAAATGCGAAGGACATACAGATTGGAAGAGGTGAGACAGTTGAGGACACGGGCAGAGTGCTGGAAAGATATGCTCACTGCATTGTTTTCAGGGCCAATTCGAATTCAACTGTAAAGGCTCTTGCGCAAAGTACCAGAATTCCGGTAATCAATGCTCTGGACGATGTAGAGCACCCATGCCAGGCAGTCGCCGATCTCATGACAATGAAAGAACATTTCGGCGAACTCAAAGGGCTGAAGGTAGCATACGTTGGAGATGGGAACAATGTGTGTCATTCTCTCATGCTAGGGTGCGCTATGACGGGTGCTAACTTTATTGCTGCCTGTCCCGCCGGATATGAACCACGGCAGCAGATCGCGGATGCAGCTGCAGGCATTTCGCTGGATACTGGTTGTAGAATAGAGGTTGTAAGGGAACCTGAAATCGCGGTAAGGAATGTGGACGTCATTTACACCGATGTCTGGGTGTCAATGGGTCAGGAGAAGGAAACGGAGCAAAGGGAGCGGATTTTCATGCCGTATCAGGTTAATGAGAAGCTAGTCAAACTCGCTTCGAAGAGGGCGGTTGTGATGCACTGTCTCCCCGCTCACAGAGGTCTGGAGATCACTTCGGACGTGATTGATGGTCCACGGAGCTTGGTTTTTGACCAGGCTGAAAACAGGCTTCATACGGCTAAGGCACTAATGTTGGAGTTAATGTCAGGCTCTAAGAAGACACGCACTGGCCGCCACTGAGCTGTATGTCGAGTACCTTATCAAGTTCTCTTATGAATTCGTCCTCCTTTCCCACGTCTATTGTCGCACCCGCAGCTATGTCGTGTCCACCCCCCAATCCGCCCACGTGCTCTGCAGCCAGATGCAGTGCCTCAGAAAGGTTCAAACCGCGTTGAAGTAGTTCATCACTCCCTCTCGCAGAAACCTTTATTTTCCCCTCGGACGAAGCAAAACCGACAATCACCTTCCCTGAATCGACCTCACCGGATTTAATCAGTATGCCTGCAATTGTACCGATTATGGTGTCATTAATCCTGTCTCCAGCATGAAAATAATAGATGTGATTAGCATGTCCAAGCCCCACCTCCCGTATTAGCCTGAGTGCAGATGAAATGTTTTTTCTGTGTGATTCGAGGAGTGCCTTCGCTTCCTCCGCTGTTGACAGATCCGACTCTGTGCATAACTTGACAGCTGTTTCGAATTTTCCATATCTGCCACAGGCATTGAGCAATGTTGCAAATTCCTTCAAATCCGACAATCCTACACTACTCGAAACCAAACGGTAGTTTTCTCCCACGATTCCGTTTATCTTTTCGGGTGAGATGTGCGAGGCTATCATCTGCTGGACTATGAAGGACATCACTCTTCTTTTCTCTTCGATGGAGAGCCTGCTCCATGTAATTTCTTCACCGTTCCTTGTGTAATCGATACCTAGCGCAAGTAGAAGCCTTTCGGCGGCTGCATGGTTTCCAGAAATACCGGGAATAGGAGGATCCACCGAGTACTCGAGCAATCTTGAGATCGGCCTTGTTTCCTTTCCGAAAAAATTTGCATCCTTGGTGACCGACACCAACCCAGCTCCCACGGCATCCTGAAGTATCATCCTGTTCAGACCCACAAGTCTTCCAAACCTGCTGTCCTGTAGGTCGCCTATTGCCCCAGTGAGTGCGAGCGTTGAAAGATCGACATTCTTTTCAGAAGCGCCCTTCGCTATGAAGTAGGCTGTCCCTGAAGAGGATATCTCTGTTCCTCCGTCAATACCAAAGAGATGCGCGTTGAGATGGTGTATGGTGCTATCCCCCAGTGACGCGATCCCATCCTTGACTACCAGCGGTATGTGTGTTTCAGGCTCATGATGGTCTGCAATGATCATCTCCTTTCCTTCCAGCCGACTCAGATAGCCGGAACCCATGTCATTCATCCAGACCAAACCTTCAGTCTCCCTGACTGACGCTATATTTTCACCGTCAAGTTTCTTGAGGAATCTGAGTTCAGCCTCCTTCCCGAGTCGTCTTGCAGTCTGCAAGGCTATGCATCCTGCAGAGATACCATCCGCATCTATGTGGCTGAATATTGTGATATGCTCTGCATCCCTTATGACATTGGCTATCCTTCTTGCTTCTCTTATAAAATCCTCATATCCCTGCATATGGCAAACCACACTTTGAAACAAAATGATTCATCAGGTGAATGGAAAGGGGAAGCATGTTGCATGTGTCGTATCTGTTGTACTCAAGAAGCAGTTCCAGTGCCCTCCTGTTGCCATTCCTCCTATAGAGCTTCCAGAGATAATTAGTATTTCCTCTTGCAATGTAACGCGTCGATTTCGTCCTGCCAATACCCACGATCCTTTCAGCATCCTCAAGCCCTCCCTCGATGCCCGCTCTCTTGCAGATATGCCTCAGATCTATGAAGGGACAAGCGGGAAGAACCATGCGTCGGCGGATGGCAGGTATGTCGTGGACAGAACCATTGAATGAGACGAGGAGTTCGGCTTGATTGATCATTGACCCTATCTCCTCCATCTTGTTGTCAACTCCCTCCACATGTCCGACATATTTTCCTCTTGCATATACGCCAATTATGAATGGTGGAGAGAGATGTGCCGGCATCATTACCTCCACATCAACAAAGGCCGCCCCAGAGATAAAATCGGGTAGGAGTCTCCATCTTTCTGAAGCAGGCAACTTTGCTGCAAAGTATGATGCATCCCTTTCAGACAATCTTTCGATTGCCTTTTCTATTTCCTTTTTCAGCTCGGGTCTTTTATCCGCACCTTTATTCTCTAAATCCTCCCAGTCGAGTATCCCCTCGTTCCACAGCTTACGCTCCTTTGCCTTCCCTATGCCTGTGAATATTATGTGAGAATTCCGTAGCAACGCTCTTGGCTTAAGATACACTCATATCATCTTTTCGTGGAGAATGGCGGAAAGCTATATTCCTGTTAATCCTATCGCCTGACGATGCCATCTGAACTGCGTCTGGGCCATGACGTAATACTCAGTGCACTCAGCTGTGCATATTTTCCTTCCCAGGAAACAGTCTGTATTTCAGACCTGCACCTGGGTTATGAGCTGTATATGGAAAGCGAGGGAGTCTTTCTGCCTCGCCTCCAGGTCAAACTCGAGATGGAGCGAATGGAAAACATACTGCAGCATTACAGGCCCGCGAGGATTGTAATCAATGGTGACCTGAAGCAGGAATTTGGCAGAAGCAGCCCTCAGGAATGGATAGAGATACGAAGGCTTTTTGAGTTTCTTCTCTCGAAGACAAAAGTGGTAGTTGTCAGAGGGAATCATGATAACTATCTCCTTTCCATCGCATCTAAATTCGATATAGGTGTTGTGGACTCCTACAAGGCTGGCGATATCCTGTTTGCGCATGGCGACATACTTATTGACAGGAAGGATGCTGCTTTGATTGTAATAGGGCACGAGCACCCTGCGATAAGGGTCCGTGATGCGGTGGGAGCACAGGTGAAGTTTCCGGCCTTTCTTTATCTGGCGTCTACGAACGTGCTGGTTCTTCCTGCATTCAGTCCATTTGCAGCAGGGGTTGACGCTATCTCGGAGTCGGAGACGTTTATGAGTCCATTTTTGCATTCCATGGAGCCAAACACGACTGCTGTCTTTGCGATTGCAGGAGGTGAAATTAGGAGGGTGGGAACAATATCAGACATCAGGGCCGTATCAGAAATTTATTTCTGATTGCCGTCCATGCCGCCTCCAATTTTCCTCAATGGGGCATCCTCCGGAATACCGAGTGCTTCCCTTATTCTCATGTGGCTTTGCATCGGTGTCTCGGTTGTATTCAACATGTAGACATCTGTGGCCTTCAGAAGCCTGGTGTATGCCTTTTTCCTCAGCTTATTCTTTCTTTCATCCTCAACCAGGAAATGCGGGTTGCAGAACTCGTGCTTCACAAGGAAATCGATTGCCTCATCTGTTTCGAGTTTACGCAAGGGCGTTTTGTCTGCAGGATCCCGTTTGAGCAGTATGACATGCTTCAGTGGAACACTGTCTCTAATGTTCCCCCTTCCAACTATTCTGCTTATGTCGACGACCGCCCTGTTTTTATTGTCAAACCTTGCGATTTTTACCAATTCCTCGTACTCATGCCACACATCCCCGACGTCTGCCCTTATGTAGGATTCATTTTCAGATCCATACGCGATTACGTCCTCACCAAAAAATCTGAAGAAATGCCAGTCATCTCCTATGAACCTTACATTCCTCAGGCGCATAAGGCCGTAAGCCGTGGTGGTCTTGCCCGTCCCTGAAGGGGCTATTATGGAGACACCCTTGCCGTCGATATCAAGGCATGCCCCGTGTATTGAGTATATGTCATGGTTCTCTTCCATGACATCGCCCGCTATCGCCAGTGCAATGCTTTTGACATATCCATAATAATCCGTGTCAAAGAGGAAAGCCGTATTGCTCAGTGGGTCGTATTTCACGACCTCTTCACCTCCTATGTTCTTTACAAATAATCTGCCGTGGGAATGAATTGTGTGCAGCATAGGAAACCAATTCCTCCTCCATTCCTCGGCCCAGAAATCGATGTCTGTGTTAAGCTTGATACAGACACCTGAGATATTGGCCTTTATTCCATACGACAGATTCTGACCATGTTTATCGAGAAGTTCCTCTCTTTCATCCGGAGAAATCAACTGTTTCTTGTACATCTATAATTCACTTCCATCCTTTTTATAAGCGACAAGCATACTGTTCATTTAACAGTTTATGTTCTACGACATTTCCAACATTACGGGTGAGGTGTGATGGTTCTTTCGCTAGTCAAATTGGGCGGCAGCGTAATCACCGAAAAGAACCGTCCATTGACGATGGCAGTCAGCAATTGCAAAAGGCTTGCCCGCGAGCTCTCTTCCTACCTGAATGGCGGGGAAAACAACCTCATACTTGTGCACGGCGGCGGTTCCTTCGGGCATATGAAGGCAAAAAAATACGATCTCTCGCCTGGAAGGGGCCGTATCATCGACTATCTCGAGGTGAGGAATGACATGAGAGCGCTCAATCACAGGCTCATCTCCCTCTTCCTCGATAATGGCATTCGTTGTCTCTCAACACCTGCAGACTCACTCTGGCATTTCAGGGATGCCACCGCAGTGTCTGGGGATCTCACAGTGCTTTCCACGCTCCTTAACTTAAAAGTAGTGCCTATAACTTTCGGTGATGTTGTCTGCGATGATCTCCATGGTTTTTCAATTGTTTCCGGGGACTCTCTGATGCTCTATCTATCAAAACATTTCAGACCGGATATCACCATTTTCTGCACTGACGTCGATGGTGTTTATGACAAAAATCCAAAGACATCAGCAGACGCCAGAATGTTGCAGTACGTGGACACCTCTACGCTAGTTTCAGCGGACTCAAATCGCAACGATGTTACGGGCGGTATGAGCTTCAAGCTCAGGTCGATGCTGTCTATCGCTGAACATAGTGGAAAAACCGTTGTGCTGAATGGCCGCAAGGAGGGAAGACTAGCTTCCGCGCTCGCAGGCGCTGCTACAACCTGCACAATTGTGCGCCCGTAGCCGCACGATGTCACGCGGTCTCTTTCGCCGGAACACCGCCCCTCCGATTCGTGGAGGCGCGAATCAGTGAGAACACGATCGCGGCCGCAAGCAGTATAGTGGAGATGGTGAATGCAAACCCCTCTCCAGTCAGATAATCAGTTCGCATAGACAGTGGCAGGTGGCCGGAAATATTGCCGATGAAGAGGCCGTACACCACACCTGCGGGTATCACCGAAGTTGCAGCTATGAGCGAGAGCGCAAAGCTCAGTACCATGCCTGTGTTTCTGAAAGTGTTCATGATGCCCGAGGCAACACCGAATTTGCTCCTATCTGCGGCACCCATTATTGCGCTGGTGTTCGCCGGCCAGAAGAGCCCTCCTCCAACACCATATGCAGCCTCAAGCAGCCCAACAGTGAAGAGGGGAGTGCCGACCGTAAGCCTGCTGAGCAGGAAGAGGGTTATCGCCTGAACTGCCAGACCCGTAGCAGCCACAGTTCTGGCACCCGCCCTGTCTGAGAGCACTCCACCGAACGGCCCCACTATTGAGGTCATTGCAGCCATCGGTATGATAAGGTAGGACGCGTTCAATATGGACAGACCGGCTATGCCTTCAAAATAGAATATTAGCAGGAAATTGACGCTGAATATTGCCACAGACTGAAGCATCGCGCTTATTATTGAAAAGGTAAAGAGGCGGTTGGAGAAAATGGAAAAGTCGATGATGGGATTTGCCGCGTACCTGCTCTCCCATAGAACAAAGAAAGCGAAGGTAATGGGAGCGAGTACGAAGGCAACATCGCTAAGTAGCTTACCCCAGCCATAGAACAGACCAAAGGTAATGCCCAGAAGTAGGAACAACAGTCCTCCCGTGAAAAGAAGCGCAGCCGGAAGATCAAAGTTTTCCTCTCTGCCCCGCCCAACCCATGCGCTTTCCCTGATCACCTTGTAGGCAAGTAATGTGCCAGCAATGCCGATCGGCACATTTATCAGAAATATGAGCCGCCAGCTTGTAAATGTGATTATTATTCCACCTAGTATTATCCCAATAACAGTTCCGGAGCCCCAGACAATTGAATTTATGCCGAAGGCTCTCCCTCTTTCAGCCGGATTGAATGCCTCAGACACCAATGCAAATGAATTCGCAACGAGCATGGCTGCCCCTATGCCCTGAATCGCGCGGAAGACAATCAGCTGGTCTATTGAGAGGGATATGCCGCAGAGAGCGGAACCCACAGTAAAAACAATGAAACCCAGATTGTACATGCGTTTCCTACCGTACATATCTGAAATTCTGCCCAGACTCAGCACCAGTGCGGTGCTCATCAGTATGTAGGCAATTATCACCCAGATGACTGAAATAAAGTCAGAATGCAGACTGGAGGCTATTGGAAAAAGTGCAAGGAGCACTATCGTGCTGTCTATAGAGGACATCAATGTGCCTATTGTTGTTGCCAGGAGTACCTTCCACTTGTATTCCATCCCGCTCCCTTCGCAGTGCAGTATATATGCTAAACTGTGAATGATTAAAACATTTTGCTCTTTCAATGCTCTACAACGGTAAGTGGCTGGCATCTCCTCGTCCCCCCGAGTTGCTGCTGTCATGTTGACTCAGCATAGCCAATTTGCGAGCAGATTAAATATAATCTATATCTCTCGGTTAACACGCGAGAGGGAGGGTACATTGGGCGTGATCTGGCCATCTGTGGCAGCCACAGCTCTTTATTTGTTTGACGTTTCGGTGACAACGGTTGTCTTGCATCAGGGTTGGTGGAAGCTTCTTTTCCTCACACTCATTTATGTGGGAAGCCTGTTTGAGCTTAATACACTGATATTCCTGACAAAAAAAATCAGAAAACACGGCCTTAGATGGCTGCTGCACCCATTCTCCCATACGGCAGGCTCAGATAACTAATAAATAAAAATTGGATTTTCATAGAATGAGAAGCAGCGCATGAACGTAACGCGATCAACTGTGGCAAGAAAGGCTCTCTGGTTTTACAAGGACGAAGTCCGTGACAGAACAATATATGAAGCGATGAGCCAGAGCGAAAAGGATCAGAGTATAAGGGATATACTCTCAAAACTGAGCAGCATGGAGGAGGAACATGCAAAGTACTGGAAGCAGTTTCTCAGCCGCCTGGGTGTTAATAATATTGAATACAGATACCCTGCATACAAACTCTTCGGCATCAAGATCATTAGGAAACTGTTTGGTCTTCCACTGCTGATAAGGATTTTTGAGCGAGGGGAAGATACCGTCATAAGGGAATATCAACGCTTTTTGATGGAGAAGGGGATTAAGGGGGAAGAGCTAGCAGGTCTGCAGAAGATTGTGAGAGACGAAGTGATCCATGAGGAATATTTTTCGAACCAGCTTGTTTCCTTAAAGGGAAATCTAGAATCAGTGAGGGATGTTTTCTACGGCATGAGCGACGGACTTGTTGAAGTTCTTGCAGCAGTAGCTGGCCTTGAGCCTGTTGTGAAGACCTCTATACTTGTTGCTGCGGGAGGACTCGTGGTTGGTATATCGGGCACTCTTTCCATGGCCATCGGCGCCTACATGTCCACGAAAGCCCATGTTGAGATAGAACAGAGACAAAGTGAGAGGGTTGCGAGAGAAATCGAGATGGCTTCGGACGAGGAGAAAGTCAGGAGGATGAAGGAACTGCTGCTCAGCATGGGATTTGAAGGTGACTATGTTGAAGACGCAGCGAAATCCCTTGTCAAGGAGAAGAAAAATGCAGTAGACTTCTTTGTGAGGAATAGGCTAGGCCGCTCCATGGAGAGCAATGAGCGCCCAGGAAGAGCTGGAATCCAGACAGGTCTCTTTTATCTCATAGGCAGTGCGTTCCCCATACTGCCATTTGCATTCATAGGTGGCACAGTGGGCTTAATCTCGTCGGTGATTGCAGTCGCCCTTGCGCAAACTGTTGCATCAATAATCATAGCGGTCTCCAGTGACACTGGAATAACCAAGAAGATCGCTGAAACGGTCGGTTTGACACTCGGTGCCTCCGCAGCCACGTTCGTTCTGGGAACCCTCCTCTTCTATTTCCTGCATCTGCCAGCGGTGCCGTGAGGCCCCAAAAAATTATATTTGGTAATTTACTATAAAAAAATGCTTTCATAACTTAAATGTATTTGCATCCTATTTTGTCGCGAGAGGTACCTACAAATGCCAACACCTGCGATCTCCTTCCTTCTCACAATTGGCATACTCTTTCTTTTTTCCAAAACTGTAGGCATTTTGTTGAGCAGAGTTAGGATACCTTCTGTTGTGGGGGAAATAGCGGGTGGCATAATAATAGGACCTTATGCGCTTGGTCAATTCCTTAACAGCCTCTTCCACACGCCGGTCATGGTCATTAATGGTGAGGTAAGCCTTTTTTCTGAAATCGCAGTGATACTCATCATTTTCTCAGCTGCTGCCGAAAATGGAATGTCCGGACTGAGAAAGGCAGGCTTCGCCGCGCCTCTGGTCGCCACATTCGGGGCACTTACTCCCATGCTCTTCGGCATTTATTTCTACTTAGCTACAGGACAGCATTTTTCAGCGGCGTTGCTTCTCGGTGCTGCCATGGCCGCTACGAGTCTTGCGGTGACGGTTGAGGTAATGCAAAGGATGAAGGAACGGTACGAAACCGAAACCAATCTTATACTTAATGCCTCGGCACTGGATGATGTTGTTAGCATAATAGTTCTTGCTGTCGCACTAACCATAATCAGCACAGGCAGCATAACCGTAGAGCATGTCATTTCTGTGACTATAGGAACAACAGTCACTTGGCTGCTAATGCTTCTCCTTTCTGTTACACTCATACCTCAGTTCATCAAGATACTATACAGGCTTCATGAAGATACCCTGATAGAATCGGCTTCCCTTGCCATTGCATTTGCTATGTCATCCATTTCCACAATAGTCGGCCTCACACCTGTTGTAGGTGCATATCTGGGCGGTATTTCATTGGGGACATCAAATGCAAAGGAAATAGCCTCAAGGGTCGCAACCGTCCTCAAAAATTCTTTGGGTCCGCTGTTTTTTGCAGTTATAGGCGCGGAGCTCAACATCTCCATCTTTTTGGATCCTGCTGTGCTTATAGGCATCCTTGTTCTGACAGCTATCGCAGTAGCGGGCAAAGTGCTGGGCGCATTCTTCCCTTCCCTCCTACATCTCAGGAACGCCAGGAGCGCCCTCATGGTAGGTGTCGCTATGATACCGAGGGGAGAGGTAGGACTTGTTATCGCTGGTATTGCACTACAGGACAATCTTCTGCCACAATCCATTTATGCGGAGATAATAGGCATGATCATGATAACAACTATAGTAGGACCAATCTGGATACAGCGGTTATTTGAGAGATCAAAGGGCGACTGACTCATTCCTTCTGTGTAAAATATTTAATCCAATCGCCATTACTTCGAGTCATGAAAGCAGTTTCCGCAACTATGCTCTATGACGGTTCAGGGACTCCTGTCACCAAGAACGTTTATGTTCTCTTTGAGGAAGAAAGGATAAAGGACATCACCAATCAGAAGCCTGACTGCGATATAATCGCCGAGGGTGTCGTCACACCTGCTTTCATAGACGGTCATTCACACATAGGGATGGTGAGAAGCGGGGAACCATCATCTGAGGACGAGTCCAATGAGCGGATGTCATCTATGCTGCCGCTTGTAAATGCGATCGACTCCATCTACATGGACGATTTCGCATTCGAAGACAGTGTGCAGCACGGTGTCCTGTATTCGCATGTCCTTCCTGGTAGTGGAAATATTGTGGGCGGAAGAACGGTGTTGATACGTAATTTTGCAAAGGATGTGGAAGAAGCCCAAATATGTCAGCCTGGCATCAAGGCAGCACTCGGCTACAATCCGCGCTCGACAACCGACTGGAAGGGTGAAAGAGCTTACACTAGGATGGGTGCACTTTCGATATTGCGCAATGAGCTCATAAAGGCAAGGAAGGCAATGGAATTACTCGCATTGGGAAAGCGGCTTCCTGCAGAATTGGAGCCACAGACAGAAGCTCTGATGGAGATTATACAGGGAAAGAGGGTTCTGATGACGCATGTCCACAAGGAAGACGATATTGTCACACTCATGTCGCTTATGCGTGAGTTCGGTTTCAAGACTGTAATACATCATGCATGCGATGTGCACACACCGCACCTCTGGGCGAAGGTTAAGAAGGCAGGTCTTGATGTTATTTATGGCCCCATGGATTCTTTTTCCTACAAGGTGGAACTGAAGCATGAGCGCTGGCAAAATGTGAAGTTTCTGATTGATTCAGGTGTTCGCTTTGGACTGATGACAGACCACCCAGTAATGCTCCAGCGAAATCTCTTCCTTCAGTTACGTTTTGTCAGGCGCTGCGGCATGAGCAGGGAAGAGGCGATCTCCACCATTACGGGGCGAACTGCCGATATTCTGGGACTGGAAGGACTAGGCAGGATTGCAAAGGGAGGGTACGCTTCACTACTGGTATGGAATTCGGATCCATTCTCTCTGGAGGCATGGCCAACCACTGTCATTGGAGAGGGAAAGGTGCTTGTTGGAGCGTGAGGGCACTCGGAAAAGACAGATATTTACTACGAATGACGCTTTTTTGTCTGTCCCTTCAATGGCGTTATGCTGCTGAACGAATTTGGTTTAAGGAGATAGGTATCAAGTAAGCAAGTTTACACAGATTTTATGTAAGGCAGCGAAATGTGTGATATAGAGGCCGGACAATCGGGAGTCGAATCGACAAAACCCTGCTGGCTTTCTTTCAGTCTTCCCGCTGGGCGCTATTTACCGCAGCATAAGAATATGTAAATGAAATCCCAACTCTGTGGTAAAAGGGGATTGTGTGCAAACCCTCCTTGAATCTGCGCATCTATGAGTGCCACTACCTTTACAACAATGCCACTATCCTGGTGATCCCTTCTCTCTTGGAGGGGTTTTGTATGCCGGGCCTTGAAGCAATGACATGTGGTTGTGCGTTGGTGACCACGGACAATAAGGGTGTGCATGAATATGCAAGAAATGACGAGAATTGTAAAATCGTCCCAATTAAAGATCCCGCCGCAATTAGGGATGCCTGTATTTATCTCCTTAAGAACAAAGAAGAGAGAATACGCATTGCGAATAACGGCATCAAAACTGCATCTGGGTTTGATTTTGATAGGATGTATCGTGAATTCAAAATGGCTTTGGGCTTGAGCTGATCGAAGGTCTCATCATTCTGCGTACTTCTTTATCCCCCGATTTTGGACGTATCGATATTCACGTAACATACATCTTTTATGGCTATCGCGGTTCATATCCGCTTGATTAATCGGTGGCATTATCGTTCAAACAGCCGCAGGATAACTGATAACATCGGAGCCTCTGCCGCGTATGAGAACAATACTAAAGGCTTGACTTCAAATATGTATGAATACAGGCTTCTGTTGATGGAAATGCACTGAGATATTCACATTCTGCAAATGCCATTAAATGCAGGTATGATGCACGACATTCATCCTTAGATGAAGATATATACAAACTTCCTAGTGGATACGAAAGGGCGATGTTACCGGATTAATCGCTTGCAAATCCGTCTTTTCTTTCGCGAGCGTCTTGAGCCACTGCTCTGTTTGCATCCCCAAGTATTTCAAGCCTCTCGGCAAAATCCTGCAACTCGTCGCCGCGTATGGCCACCAGAACCTTTCCTTTTGCCTCATCCACGAATTCCCTGAAGCCGGAACAGCCCATGCTCAATGCCGCCCTGCTGCCAGTGTTGAGTATATATGGTATGATGGAGCACGCCGGTCGGCCAAGAACAGGTATGCCTGATGGATGCATTCCTTCTTTACCCAGCGCCTCGAGCGCGATCATCGCCTTGTCCGGGTCAAGCATCAGGAGGACAACATCTGGTGATATGTCGCTGGCCCCAAGCGGTCCGTAATATACATACGAAGGGACACGGCGTAGTCTTGGGATTGCATTCTCCTCTCCCGCTTTAAGGTAGCACTCGTCCTGCATCCACTTAATCTTCTCCCCAAGTGTGACCTGCATCTGCGGATCAGGGGAAGCACCCATGACAAAGTATCCAATCTCGCAGTTCTTGTGAGCATCCAGCTTTGCGAAGAAAGGTTCCCTCTGCCCCATAGGCCAGAAGGTGCAGCCGGACGGAACACGTTTTTCCGTTTCAGTCACACCCTCAGGCAAGTTGCTAAGGTAGGAGATTTGCAACGGCATTTCGCCTGGACAGATCTCGCGTGAAATCAGGAGAGCGATATCTTTGAGCTGTTTCATAATGTTTAATCACCACGTTTTTCACGTATTTGCCCTTTCTCATTTTTGTTGAATAGTGTTTATTACTTCCATGAGAGCGTTTTGTCTGTCTAAATAGTGCTCACCACATAAAGTGAGCTCCACCAAAACACTGCTCGTCCAGTGTTCTTCATTGCGTGGCACAATGTTGTTTATAGCATATTCTTTAACAGAAAGGAGGGCCGGTTGAATGACGGAATGATAGAAAACATTTTATTGGAATATGCAATGTTAAAACGATAACAGATGTGCAAATTCTGTAGCGACGAAAATTGCACGTGCGAATGCGCCTTCCCTGAACGCATCCGGAAGGAACTCAGGAACGCCTACTCGCAGAATCAGATCGACATTGAGAAATGCCAGATCACCTGCATAAGGTGTAGGCACGTTATTGTTTATACGGCGACATCAATGCATTCCCACACACAGTTTGCCACTTGAAGGTGTTATTGGCTGTTTTTCGTTAAATCCAGTGCCCTGTATGGGTGTTCCCTGGGTTTGAACTGGGATGAAAATTTCCTAAGCACTGTGCCGTCCTGCCCTATCACAAATGTTGTTCTTCCAGGGAGCAGGCCTAATGTTCTTTTGACACCAAAAAGTTCCCTGACCCTGCCGTCTCTGTCCGACAGGAGCCTGAATTGCAGGCCGTATTTCTTCGCAAATTCGGAGTGCGTCTCCACACTATCCGAGCTTATCCCGACAAGCGCGTATCCAACCTCACTGACCTTCTGAAAGTTATCCCTGAACTCACATGCTTCCGCTGTGCAACCTGGCGTGAAGTCCTTAGGGTAGAAATATAGAATCACAGGGGAATGTCTCAACTCCTCCGACAGTCTGAAACTCTTGCCTTCCTGGTCAAGCAGTTCAAAATCGGGTGCCCTCTGACCCACTTCCAGTTCCGCCATACTAGTTTGGTATGCAAGGTCGCTATTTAATTGCATTCAGTTGTACGAATCAGCCATTTCCCTCTTTCTGAACGCGTGCAAAGCGTCGAGCATTTCCAGCCCTTTCTTTACTGCTCTTGCCGCACCTGGAAACTCTTGTGCCCTGACATATCTGCGTACTCTTTCCGGGTCTGCGAGACCAGCTCTAGAAATTACAAATTCAGTCATCATGGGTGTGATCCCAGTTCCGCTATAGTTTTCGTAGATTGTTCCTTTGTTTGCTTCAAACCAGTCCCAAACCGTTTCCCTGTGCTCAGGAAGGGTAGAGGCACCATAAATCGCATATGGCACAAGCCCCAGATTCACCTTACCGGAAATACACAATCCCAGCACTTCCTTTGTCATCTGGCTGTCTTTGGACGAAACAAGTGCTACCAGAATCTTCCTTTTTTCGGTTTCTGCCTGTACCTTATCCAGCAAGGAAAGAAGTTCGGTCTCAGCCTTCCTTCCGGCGGTTCTAGCCCACGCAACGTAGATTGCTTGCCGCTTTTCCGGCTCCTCATCGTCCATATTTCTCCTAAGGGCAGCATACTGAACGGCAGCGCCTTCGTCATGAAATGCAAGTGCGGTATATGCGCTCTCACGCAATGATGCTGTGTTTTCGTCCTCACCATGTCTCTTACTTTCGCCTATCATTGAAAGCAGCCTTCTGCAGTAATCAGTGAGCATCTCTGCATATTCCTTTCTGCCTGTAACCTCTGCAAGGAGCATTAGCTGTCTGATTATCGCCCTACGGACAAGATAAGCATCATCGTCGAACAGCACCTTGACAATCTGTTTGTATCTGTCTCTACCAACTCGGCCGGAAATTAGGAAGCTGTAAGTGTCGGAGAGCAGACCCCATCTCTCCTCCGGTGGATAATTTTTCAGGATTGCTATCTGTTTCTCAAAAAGTTTGTCTTCATATAGCACCCTGTAGAAGCCGTATTGCATGACATTGAGCCTTATTTCCCTGCCTTCCTCGATATCAATAGTTTCCCTTTCCCCGCGGATTACCTTCCTCACCTGTTTGCCGTCAATGACCGCGTTCAGCGGAACAGGCCATGTTCCGGACTTTTCCTTGGTCGAGAGTGTATAACGTTTCTGCTCAATCTCCAAGTGTTTCCCTTTCACACGCGCTATGAGTAGCGGATATCCTTCTTTTGATATCCATTCCTTCATGATGCCTGCAACCGGTACACCGCTCTCCTTTTCGAGTGCTTCCCAGAGATCTTTACCTTCGGAGCATCCGTATGCATGTCTCCTTAGATATTGCTCCAGTCCCTTCCGCATATCCTCTGAGGAAATGAAATTGGCTATCATCCGAAGTATGGACCCACCCTTTCCGTAGCTTATCTCGTCGAATATTTCCTCTATTTCCTCCGGTTTCTTCACCGGAACTTCCACCGGATGCGTAGATAGAAGCGCATCGCCTGCAAGTGCATCTTCTGTTTCGTTCAGCAAAAAGTCGGACCAGTAATCCACGTCCCCCCTGATGGCGGACATCGCTACCGTCGCCATATATGTGGCAAAGCTCTCGTTCAGCCAAAGATCGTTCCACCATTTCATTGTGACCAGGTCACCGAACCACTGGTGGGCGATTTCGTGCGCCACGGTGAGTTCGATATTCTTTTTTTCCCTGGCAGATGCACGTTTGTCAGCCAGAAGGGAGGCCTCTCTGAAAGAGATGCATCCCCAGTTTTCCATCGCCCCGACTGCATATTCGGGTATTGCCACAAGATGCATTTTCTTGAGCGGGTATTTAATCCCAAAGTATTTTTCAAAGAAGGAAATAGAGGCTCTTGCTGTGCGTAGTCCAAGCTCCCCAGCCTCTTCCCTGCCAGGTGGTGCTGCCAGTATGATGTCAGGATTTCCCTTGTCCTTCACTTCGGCAAAGTGGCCTATGCCTAGAAACAGCAGGTATGTTGACATGAGCGGTGTGGGTTCAAACACATAGTGTCTTTTCCCCTCCTCTTCATAAATTCGTTCTGGTAGTGTATTCGAGATAACCGATAGCTCGGGATCTTCTACTGCCACGCTTATCCTGAACACAGCCTTTCTGTCCGGTCTATCGAAGCATGGGAACATGTTTCTGGCGCCATTTGGCTCGAACTGTGTTGAAAGGAAGTAACCCCCGTCATATCTCGATTTATAAAAACCGTGTAGCCGATTTTCATATGCCTTTCCTTCAAATTCAAGTTCAAGTTCCCTGATGTTCTTTCCGCTTATGCTCAATGACCCCTCGTCTTGATCATAATTCCATTCGACCTTCCCCCTGCCTGATGTCACCTTCTTAATCGTTAGATCCTTCGCATCCAGAATGGCTTTCTGTGTTTCACTTTCCAGAACAATTCTTTCCTTGCAATTGTATTTGCAATCTCTGAAACTAACATTGAAGGACAAGTGGTACTCGAGATTACTCATTACCTTTGGCATTCAATGGATCTATTTATGTGCCACGAAAATATCTTGCTTCGGGCTAATTGTCACGGCCGAAAGCTTAGCGCAGATTGCGAAATTCGACCGCATTTCAATGATGCGACCGCTATACGGTCTTTATTGCGTTGCTCAATTTAGCCAAAATATTAACTGCAGCATCAGCTTTGACCCTGCATGAAAAGATATGCGGTCGCTTCTGCTCACCCTCTTTCCACCCTTGCGGGGGAAGAGGTGCTAGCTGAGGGCGGCAATATGTTCGATGCCGCCCTTGCAACCAGTGCCGCACTTACAGTGGTGCAACCACATATGAATGGCTTAGGCTCTGACCTATTCGCCGTCGTCGAGGATCGCGGTGTACGCGCGCTTAATGCGAGCGGCTATTCAGCCGCCCTAGCCGACGTTTCCTTTTTCAGGGGAAAGGGTCTGGATAAAATCCCACTCCATGGCCCTCTTTCCTCGTTTATGGTTCCTGGTATAGTGTCGGGCTGGTCTTTGCTTGCAGAGGAGGCAACAATGCCACTTGACCACCTTTTCAAGCGTGCAGTTCAGTACGCAAGGGAAGGGTTCAAACCCTCGGCTTCGCTGCGAAATTCGATAGCAAGGACTGCCCAATTCGCAGACGATGATTGGAAGCGCATCTACGGCTCTGTGGGTGAGAGACTCGTTCAGCCCTCTCTTGCAAAAACACTAGGGCTGATAGCAAAGGATCATGGACATTCATTTTACAATGGCGAACTTGCCAAGACTGTCGAGAGCGATATGAATCGAAAGGGTGGGCTTCTTCGCTCCTCCGATCTTGAAGGGTTCAGTGCTGAGTACGTTCACTCACCCGAAGTAAGATATCGGGGCTACACCGTTTACACCACCCCTCCGAACAGTCAGGGCGTTACCTCCCTCTACTGGCTCAAACTTTTAGATGGTATGTCAGTAAATGGGGATGCTCCCGATTACTACAACAAACTCATTTCTACGATGTATCCAGCCTACAAATGGAGAGCAAAATACATCGGAGATCCTCGTTTCCTGCCGTTCAGCGATGATATGCTAGATATCACTGTCAGGGATGAGGAGAGAACTACTGCAAAGAAGATATCATCCTCAGACACTACCGCTTTCAGCGTTTTTGACGGTGAGCATGGCATAAGCGCAATTCAAAGCAATTACATGGGTTTCGGCTCGGGACACACCGTCGCAGGTACCGGTATAAATCTCAATAATAGAGGATGTTATTTCACTCTGGATGAAAGACATCACAACGCCGTTGCACCGCGCAAGCGCACTTTTCACACGCTGATGGTACTGCTTGCGGAGGGGGAGGACAGGATATATCTTGGAACAATGGGGGGCGATATACAGCCTCAGGTCAATGTGCAGATTCTCACAGGTATTATCGATAGTGGTATGGAAGCTCAGAAGGCAGTGGAAAGACCAAGATTCGCCTGGCCAGCCTCCATTTATGGTGATGCGGAACTGTTTGCAGAGGAGGGTCTCCCAATCAGTGGTGCAAGAGTTATGAAGCGTCATGATTCGATGTTCGGTCATGCACACTGCATAGTGGCAGGTGCTACAGTTTCCAAAGGAGTCGATCCGCGCGGGGATGGTCTACTGCCCATTGATGAGGTAAAATGAACAGGAGACACTTCAACTTACACTGAATGAGTACAGATTTAAGCGCAATATTAATATCAGATCTCGTTTTTACTTTGACTGTCAAGGGTGTATTAAATGGTAGAACTGGAGAGTCTGGACTACAAGCCTAAACCAATCGACGAGAATTTCCTCAATGATGCAGAAAACTACCCGGTGACAGGCTCGCACAACGGTCACGAAGTCAGGGCGGAAGGCAAGCAGCGCAATGACAGTGAGGGGAAACCATATCCCACCAAACTGGGTATACATGGTACCAATGTTGCTGTAGACTGGGAAGCCTGTATCGCTGACGGCGAATGCATGGATGTCTGTCCTGTCACGCTTTATGAATGGGCACTCAATCCAGGGCAGATGGGTGTGGGAAATGACAAGAAGATCTCACAACAGGACAAGGATCTGTGGGATAAATACAGAACCGACAAATGCGATCCTGTCAGGGAAAAGGAATGCGTGTATTGTATGGCATGTGTTCCAGTTTGCCCGACAAGTGCCATAAAAATAACAGAGGGTTGAGTTTTTCAGCCTGGTCCTACGGGATCAGGCATCAGTTTTATATTGGGCCGTTATTCATTTATTAGGTAGAGCGTTATGAATGAGCAGCAGAGAGGTATGGCTGTTACTGCAATTCTGGCACTGATGGTGCTGCTTTTCCTTGTGGAATTCGGCCTACTCACAATTTTCAAATCTCAGGTGGGGGCAATGCAGCACGCATATGTGGAATTCGCCCCCTTAGGGGTGATTCTACTGCTTGCCATTGTGCTTATTTTTCTCCTTGAGAGGAAGGGCACATGAGTGTGGTGGTTGAAATATGCAATTTCAACGATGAAAGATTGATCGACTGCATTGCTGGTATTGGCTCACAGGGGAGGCTGCCTGACAGGGTGCTCATTGCAGATGGGGGTTCGGACGCCAAATATGTTGAGCGAATTAAGAATATGCTCAAAGAGAGGAATAACTTTTCGTTAAACATAGATTGGAGGACACTGCCAGGCAGACCCTCCGAGACTAGGCAGAAGTCCATTCCCCTTCTGCAGGAAGAGGTCACCGTTTTCCTCGACTCCGATCAGGTTCCGCTGCGTGGTTGGCTTGACAAACTGGTCTCATCCATTGAGGCAGG
>JAVZQA010000012.1:0-23202 GCA_038881315.1 Methanomassiliicoccales archaeon | reverse complement strand
AAGAGCACTGCTAGCCGATCCTAGCTTTCCGCATGCAATTTTGGAGGGGAAGCCGTTCAGATCTTGCATACGATGTAATCAGGCATGCAGGGATAACAACTATGGTGAGGTCAGATGCACTGTCAATCCACTTACTGGGCTGGAAAGTAGAGGTTCTAAGTTTTCTCAACTTAAGGGGGAAATATGCATTGCGGGTGCAGGTATTAAAGGACTTGAGGCGGCTGCAACTGCCGCCTCAATGGGACTCAAGGCTATACTCTATGAGGCAAGTGAGCAAATTGGCGGTCAGTTGAATGAATATTCTGACACATACAAACTGAATGCGTTCAGGCCAGTTTTGGAATACTATGGAGCGGTGTTGAAGCACTTTGGTGCAGATCTCAGGACAGGAGAAAAATGCGATGGTGCTGCGCTGTACTGCATGCCAGACGTAATTTATCCGCACCTGGTTCCCAGAGATGTGGTCACCATAGACTCTAATGTATTCCAGTATCATGACGAGGCGTTACGTCTCTCATCGGAATGTAATATTATAATGACCGAAAGAAGTCTAAACAGTCTCGACAGGACTAGACAAATTGAATTCAGGAAACTTGCTGAAAAGAATGGCATAAAGTTTGTTAAGATTCCAGAAGGGAAGTGCGATGTCAAACTCTATGTTAAGAGGCAATATGACATACGCGCAGCTATGGTCTCTGGTAGGAACTCACTTGTCTCCTACCTCGAAGCGCATTTAAGTGAATTTCAATAAGTGTGGCAAACCTCCACTAAACATTTAGCTCTCTCTTTAACTTGATAATCAACGCGCAGTTTTGAATGCCTCGCCTCAAGTCAATAGCGTTTTTAGGAATTTATTAAAGCACCTTATCCCTTGATCCTTCAGTGTAAATGGAGATAGTTTCGTTTGACATAAAGAAGGACGAGAATACAAATGTGATCATGTGTCAGTCCCATTTCATTAAGACAGTGGAAGATGTCTATGAAACAGTAGTTACTGTCTCTCCACAGGCAAGGTTTGGTATTGCCTTTAACGAGGCATCGGGCAAGAGACTAGTCAGAAGCGAAGGTAATGACGCCAAGCTGATAGATCAGGCTGAACAAGCCGCCCTTGAAATAGGGTGCGGACACCTGCTAGTAATATTTCTTGAAGGAGCATATCCAATCAGTCTTCTAAACGCACTCAAAAACATACAGGAGATTGCCACAATCTACTGTGCAACTTCGAACCCGCTGCGCGCAGTTGTGGCGGTTGAAGGCGAGATGCGATCCCTTTTGGGCGTAATGGATGGATTTTCACCGCTTGGCATAGAGAAGGATGCGGACAAAAGGGAGAGGAAGGATTTTCTCAGACACATAGGGTATAAGAAATAATCAGACTAGAAGCCTGAGCGCTTCGTCGGAGACATTTGCTCCAGAAATGATGAGCATAACACTCCTGTCCTCTTTCCTTAAAATTCTCTCTTTATATCGTACAAGTGCAGCCACTGTGGATGCGCTTGCCGGTTCCATCAACACATGTGAATATTCCCACATCTCTCGAAACGCATCTATTATCTCTTCGTCAGAGACTGTCAGTATGGCCTCCACCCTGTTTCTAACAATTTCCAGGGGAAGCTTTCCAGGTGTTTCTACAGCTATCCCGTCAGCAATAGTTTTAGCCTTTATGCTGACCTGCCGTGCTAATTGAAGGGATTGGGCCATTGCCGCTGCCCCTTCCGGTTGCACTCCGAAAATGCGCGTCTTCTTGTCCGTGAGCGCTGAAGCAATGCCAGCAATGAGACCTCCGCCCCCGACAGGGCAAATGAGCACGTCCGGGGGTTCTATTTCCAGCCCTGCAGTTCCCTGTCCTGCAATAATCTGTATATCGTCAAATGATGGGATGAGGGGCGCACCGGTCTGTTTGGAGAGCTTCCTTGCATATGATATTCTTTCATCGGAGGAATTTCCAAAAGCGATCGTCTCTGCTCCCAGTTCCCTAATCATTCTAAGCTTGGCTTTGTTGACGTTCTCTGGAACCACAACAGTAGCCTCCTTTCCCAGCTCCGAACAGACATAAGCCACCGCTATGCCGTGATTACCTGAGGAGGCAGTGATCACCTTCTTTTCCTCAATTCTGCAGAGTTTGTTGGTGGCTCCCCTGATCTTGAATGAATGAACAGGCTGGAAGGTCTCCATTTTTAGGAGAACATCTCTCCGAATCCTGAGGCTCATATGCCTGTCTCGGAATACAGGCGTCTTGATTGCAAATCTGTAGACAACGTCAGCCGCATTCTTCACCTCTTCAGGCATTTCCATATCAGATACCCCAGTCTTCTAGCGCGGTCTTCAAGCCCAACTTCGGCATAACCGGAAACGAACGCTTGTGCGCGGTTCTTTTTATCATCAGTCTCACCTTCTCTATTTCGAGGGAGGGGAGACCGGTTGCTTTCACTATTTCCTCCCCGCTCATTCCCCTCTCGAGGCAGTAGAGTATGCTATCGAGTTCAGCGTACGTTATACCCATTTCGGCTTCATCTGTCTGGCCTGGCCATAAACCCGCTGTCGGCTTCTTACTAACAATCTTTTCTGGAACCCCCATCTTCCTTGCAAGCATCCACACCTGTGTCTTATAGAGGTCTCCAAGAGGACACATGTCGGAGGCACCGTCTCCGTATTTGGTGTAATAGCCTGTAAGGAACTCGCTCTTATTGCTTGTCCCGGCAACCAGTCTGTTGTGTTCGTTTGCGAACGCATATAGGATCACCATTCGAATTCTGGCGTTCACATTCCCTTTTGCCTTGGCATCCTTCATTTCCAATTTGCGCTGGATCTCGTCTGCAACGCTGGAAACGGAAATCTTTCTTGCTATAATGCCAAGCGTCGCAGCATAATCTGCGGCATCCCTTTCGTCCTCTTCGGATGAATTATGGCCTGGCAGAAGAAAAGCGGTAACGCCTTCCGCTCCAAGCGCGTTGGCGCATAAAGCCATCGTAAGTGCCGAGTCCACTCCGCCGCTGATACCGAGGACTACTCCATCCGCACCTGCATCTTCCACCTTGCTCACTATAAACTCAGATATGACTTCCGCGGCATCCTTTCTCAGGTCCGGTTCCACGGTCCTCTCGAATGTTTTTCTTTATCTAAAACTGTCGCCTGACGGTCTTACGAAGCCAATTACGGTTAAATATGAATCTCCAATTCATTCTGCTAAGCCGAGGTGGCCCAGCCCGGTAAGGCGCGAGCCTGGAGTTTCAACTCTGAAAGCTCGTGTCGCTCTGCGACTCGGGAGTTCAAATCTCCCCCTCGGCGCCTGGTGCATGTGTTTGTTGCATTCGTCTATTAATGCCTGATCGTTACAGAAACGGGGCGCAACATGATACAAAGTTGAGTGGTGATAACCGTTTGCCTCCCTGAGTATTTGTGAAAATTCAATGCGTCCCTTCTGCCGTTCAGTAAGCTTCGCGACATACATCAGTTAATTGGTTCGCTTTGAATATGCAGGCCGATTCTGAAGTGTCAGTCGATTGGAAGCTACAGAACCGCCCTACTCTGCATCCGTATCGTTTTCAATTTCCACTTTCTTACACTTGCTCGAGTTCAGCGCAAGTCTGCCTATTTTGATAGCGCCTTAAGAAAAGCAATACAGAACAAGTGAGATGTTATCGAGCCCGTCGTATGGGAAGCAGTCTTTGGGGACATAAATAGTGTCGGCAGGATAAAGGGTTGAAAAGTTGAGACAGTACGGATGGCCTCCATGTATCGATCACTTCCATATCACACTGAGGAGTGCGATCACATTTTCAAAGCGGTTCCAATCGAGGTTGGTGATACATAATATCCATTCCTATCACGGGAATCCTTTGCACACTTAGCTAATGAGCGAATCTCTCCGCAATCGCAGGTCTGGCATTCATATGGTACCTCTCTTTTGACGATGTTGATCATGCTCGCTTCCTGTAGATCGCAAATTCCTGACCGTCGCTTTCCATGATCCGTTCCCCATTCTCCTCTATCCACGCATGAAGCGTTGGGTTTCTGACAGGTTTATGGCACGCAATGATCCAGTCGGCAAATTTGTTGATCCACAATGGTTGGAAGTCCCATTCCATTCCTTCGGCGTCGATCTTCAAAATCTCGCTTCCGGATAGCGGTAGGTGCATGATGTCTTCAGGCGGCATATTGACATGGTGTCTGTACCAGTCTGAGCGGAATATCTGCTTATCGAGTGAAAAGCCGAATACAAATGCGGCTCCGCGGCGGAGGAAATACATCGGTGAAGTCCCATAGTCGCAACCGACGTAGAAGAGGATCTTCCCCTTAACATCTATCCCCGAATAGTACTTGATGATCTCTGGCCAGTAAACTGACCATTCAGGGCGCGGCATGGTCCGCGTGCGTACCAAGAGCTCCTCGCGAAACAGGCGGCGATTATGCACGAGGTACCATCCCAGTCGTGAAAGATATGCTCGTCTTGTCAGCTTGTCGGCGTACACTATTCCCACCAATATTGTCGCCAAGAAACTTTCATTCGCGATCTTGTATGCGTTCGCGATCGTTCGAACCATGCTAGGCTCTGATCAGGACGTGAACGAATCACGCGATCCTTCTTGTCATTAATATAAGCAGATGGATAGTGTCGGTGACGGATGCGAGAGATGTGAATGTAAGCCACTGAATGCTCGTGCGTAGCTAAACTATTGTAATTTTTTAGGATGCGTCTTCATCGATTAGTGTATATTTATTTACTTTTGTGTATTGGCTCATCGACCTCATACAGGGTGTGGTGCTTTACTAGGGGCTCGATGCAATTTGGTTCTCGTGCGACATTGTCATAGTATCGAGGCAGGGCCGTTGCGCTATGTCCGGAGCGCTTAAGCGAAAACCAAGTTTCACATAATATCCGGATTTTGAATCGATAGTCCGACGGTGTGTCGCACCTCGTTCCGCTGAAAGCACAAGGGTGCGGAAACACGAAAGTTGTTTATTCAAGCTTCTTTTCGTATGAAAATCGGTCACAGCTACCCTACAATGATCAACAACGTTCCGAACAGGTTTTTCTCTTCTAATAATATAAGGAGGCGCCGCGCCTTTCCTATGATCCGTTACTTTTTGCTGTTAGTCTCAGCAAAGTGAAAACGGAAGTTACAAAACACGATGATCTTTACTGCTCTCATTGCTTCGTGTCAGTTCCGCCATCTCCCGCCACTGACGGTAGAATCGCCACCTCTTCCCCTATCACATTGAACCAAATGTTGAGGCATGCCATACTTCCATGTCGTTTAGAGTAATTGTTCGCATCACTCCGCGGAAGCGAGTCTTTCCATTCCGTCCCTTTCGAGCCTGAAAAATTTCCAGTCGGCCAATTGAATTGCACCCAGTTTTCTATAGAACTCAATTGCCCCTTTGTTCCAGCCGAGAACCAACCATTCCATTCTGCCGCAACCGCTTTTCAGCGCTTCCTTGGCCAGGCGCTTCATCAACGCTTTGCCTACACCACCGTTTCTGAATACAACCCTTACAAAAATATCTTCAAGATAGAGAGTGGGCCTTAATAGAAAGGTGGAATATGTATTGAAATAGATCGCATAACCCGCCGGTTCCCCTTCAAGAAAGGCAATGAAGGCGTTTATTCTTCTTCTCTCAAAGAGGTCCTTTTCAAACCGCTTCATGCCGCTCCTATCTGGTCTGTTCAGTTTTTCAAAATCAGCGAGTTCGCAGATCATCTGGAATATTTTTTCAAGATCGCTCCTCCTTGCTTTTCGCACAACGAGCATAGCATCCCTCTAACCGTATCTGTATCTGATTCCCTTTCCACCTTCGGGGTAGCTCCATTCTATAGCGCCCTTGCCAAGGTGTCTGCAAACGATAACACAGGCCCCAAGCTCCATGCAGCCTTCGGGGTTGTAGACGATAGAGTTGGCACCGTCCGGTTTGTACACCTTTGCAGGACATACATTCAGGCAGGGCTTCGTTTCACAGGTTTTACATATCTCCGTATTCACTTTTATGAAAGCGGTTGGACCAAAGTCATATGTGTCCAGACCCGTCCTGTCTTCCACCGAGAGGCGCTTTTCAGCTGGCGAGGCCATGAAGCAGAATTGTTTATGTGTATTAATTAATATATTGCACAACAAGGGCTAGTGACCACACCTTCAGTTTCCGCGACGACATCAGGTTCCCTATTCTGGTTATAACAGCAAAAGTATTTGATATAAGCAAATCCATTGCCGCAATGGTACATATGTCAAGAGTCGTAATACACGAAGCGAATTCACCTGCGCAGATAACTGTCGGTGACAAGACAGTTTACATCTGCCAATGCGGTCTGAGCAAAAACAAACCTTATTGCGATGGCAGCCATAGGAAAACACAAAACGAGGAAGCGGGAAAAATGTACTTTTACGACGATCAGGGGAATCAGCACATTTTTCCGAATCTCTATCCGCGCAAGTGAAGCAACCATACTGCCGGATGCAGTGCAATTTTTTAAGACCTTTTTATAATTCGAAGTTCAACATTAGAAGTTTCTATCCCATCTTCCACTTTTCCCCTATATGGATAACCGGCCGATTTCCTGTTTGTTGCTGCGTATTCCATCCTACGCATTGGCTGCTACCGGTCAGCAACTTACTGAGATTACGGCACATTGCCCTCTCCGCATATCCTGTGTGCCCGCCTTCCTGATTCCCTTCCCGTTTCGGACATTGCACAATTTTGCATTGAATGGCTCTGACGGTCTTCATTTATTCCGGCCAAGGTAACAGTGCAATTTGAAATTTCATATCAGGTTCACCAGAAAGCCTATCAGAAATCCGGCAAATAGACCGAGATATGTGAACTTCTTCAGTTCCTCCGCCCTCGCAGAAAGGATTGAACGGAGCATCGGTATAATCACGTAGAGTATGGTCCCTATCGCAAGGCCGTCAAATATGACCTCCACCAGAGGCGAATTGAAATAGTAGCCTATCGCACCACCGATGATGTCTGGAACTCCGCCCACGAAAAGCAGCGCCACCATCTGCCATTCCCTGTTCTCGAGCTTTCCCAGGAAAGGCGCAGCAATCGGGAAGCCTTCGGTCATGTTCTGGAGTATGAATCCGACGAGCACCACTGTTGCTGCGCCAGTCAGACCTATTATTGAACCGAGCGAACCGAAGACAAGCCCTTCTGTAAGGTTCTGAAACGCTATTCCGAGAGCAATTATCATGGCAAGTCTTGATTGACTTATACCACCCCCGCTCCTGCTTTCGGTAGCGTAGAGAGCAAGAAAGCCGCAGGATAACGCAATTGCGAACGCCAGATCGAATTCGGGAACCGTTCCGTAGCCATAAAGTCCCCCTTTGTAGAGTACAGTGGAAACATTGGAAAACACATCCCCTATGAGGAATATGAGTATGCCAATTGCAGCGGCATTGAGCAGTCTGAGCAGCTTCTTGCCTGTGCCTGAATGGAGTATCATGGGGAGGGTGAGGTAAACCGAGAAGCCCATGACTGCAGAGAATATTAGGACGAGCAGAAGGCCGGTCATATGGAATTCTACTATGTCTTTATATTAAATATTAACGTAGTTAAGTTGATAAATTAACAGCGTTATTAACAGTGACGATGCGAGCAAGTAAACTAAACGAGGAACGGTTGCTCCCCATTATACGGTCGCGGCTTGCAATGTCATTGAGTCAGGCAGGTCACAGGACAAGGGATATAGCCTCATTACTCGGGACAACCCAATCTGCGGTTTCTCAGTATATTGGCAGAAAGAGAGGAAGGAGTGAGCTTAAGTGGGAGCTGCTCGACAGCCTCCTGGCACCACATGTCCAAAAGGCCTCTGAAATGATTCGTACGGGCTCAGGGAGAGTTGAGCCGGTTGAATTGCTTGAAATTGCACATCAGTATTTGATACTCGAAAGAAGCAATCAGATCTCCAATGTCAGTAGCGAACACATGGCCGAAGCCCTTCCTACTCTACGCTCGCGCCTCCAGCTCGAACTTACTGCTGCAGAACGGTATCTTGAGCTTGCGAACGAATCCAGAGATGATTATTCGAAGATGCTGCTGCGCATGATCGCCTCTGATAGCATCAGGCACGCAGATGTGGTTTCGCAGATGATTTCATGGCTGGAATCGGGGAGGGATGCGCAATTCATACCTATGGACAGGGAAATGCTTCAAAAGATGCTTTCAATAGAAGATTCAGCCTCTGAAACACCGCTATCCCAGCTGGTGGAAATATCCCATCCTGTCGCGCGCCTCCTGCTAGAATGGATAGATGCGGACGAGTCCAAGCATGAAAGGGTCATCGAGTCCGTTCTTTCGCTATCCACCTGAAGCTCAGGAGTTCAGTGTAGACAGGCAGTATGAACAGACCTTCGAGCCTGGAGGCGACCACAATCCGCATTGTGGACACTTGACGGCTGAATTAGAAGCATGACTCATACGCACTCTATCGCTTTCAATTCCGTGAGCAGTGCGGGAGGATGTGTTCATTCTCACAGCGCTGTCCCCATCGCCGATTGTTTCATTACCCTCTTTGTCAGGTACTGCTGGAATTACATATCCCGGCTGCGCTTCATTTGTACCTGTTATCTCGGTTACGCTGTTTCTTCCTGCTGGTGCCTGTACCCTTTCCACGAGATCATTGCCAGTCGGTAGATTGTTTATACTCAATAGGGCAAGTGGAAGCAATGCCAGATATGCAATATAGAACAGGTACTCGGCCCACTGGCTCGCCTGGAATGACAGCAATCCGACGGAAATTATAAGAAATATCGCACTCAAAGCGCAGATCAACATCGCTATTATCAGGTATTCTCTGCGTGAGGAAAAGAGACAGATGACCACCACAAATGCTACAATGGTTCCTATGAAGAGAGCGAGGTTTTGAGATACAGCGAGGGAGAAGAGCAGAGGATAGAGGGGGGTCAGGGATGCCCCCGGAGCGTTTTCCGGGATGAGGTATCCGCTCAACCCTTGTAGAAAAGTCAACAGTGAGAAGACCAGTATGAATGCTGAAATGCCTGCAGAGGCAACTGCATAGGGTATCCTCGTGAAGACATCTTCCATTCCCCTCATCTTTGTCATGAAGCGGGAAAACTGGGGGGTGTTCATTCTTTAGCCCTCCTCCTTTCTTGCTCAAAGGCATATCCCGCTTCCCTTCCAGCCTTTCGCACTCTGAGAAACATGGAAATTGCGGCACCCGCTATTGCTGCAGCAAGTGCAAAAACTAGACTGAATGAAATTCCTGCGCCTATGTAGCCCCCCTCAATCTGGACATCTGTGTATGCTGTCTTTCCGTAAATGTCCTTGACGCTCATGTTGATCACATTTGCATCTATATGGGTGAAGGCAAAGACAACCGTGAGATTGGTTATATCTCCAAGGGCTGAGCTGTTACTGGAGGCATATGCATCAGAATAGGGGACAAAGAACGAGTTGCCCACAACCTGTTTAAAATACTGCACTCCGTATACTGATCCTTCGGAGCTTGCATTCTGGAAGAATATGACCCTCTCCACAACCTCATTATTTCCTCCATACGCGCTGACCGTAACCGTCTTTATACTGTGCCATGAATTGTAATCAAATACCACCCCTTTAACAAAGACAAACCCGTGCGAAACATAAATCTGAACTGAATAGAATGTCGGCGTAATGTCTGTGACTTGAACTGAACCTTTCGCAGGCACGCAGGCTAGCGAAATTAGGAATAGCAGAGAGATGATCAGCACTGTCTTCAGTCTCATACTTCACCTGTTCCATCCCTTTCGAGGTCTGATTGGTTTTGCCTTCCTCTCACCGCTTGTACTATTCCTGGCTCCTCCTTGTTTTCTGCCACTGTGTATCCTGTGTTTGCGCATTATTACAATCATGCAGACCATTGTTGCTATCACAGCCCCTATTCCGAACAGAACCGGGATACCAATGGGGAAGGGGCTGGCGTCACCCGTTCTTCGGATATGTGCGGTTCCGGAAATAGATATTGAGGTTGTAAATGACCTTGAAACAGGCGTTCCTGGTATTGATACAGTCATAGTTACAGTTGCGTTCGAGATGCCATTCTGTGGCTCAAATTCCACCCTTACCGCAGTTTCACTACCGGGAGACAAAACCATTCCCAATTTGGAACTAGTATTTTCCTGGCCGTCAGATACATAGAGTATGTTCACACCGTTGCCCGTGAATGTGACGACAGCCGAGCCATTGCCAGAAATGTAGTATACAAGTGCCGAATCAAGGCCAGCGGGTGCGTCTGCATATTTCCTGTACTGCACCGTAATATTGCTGACCTGTGCGACATCATACCCTGCCCGTCCTACAACTATTGAGCCATCCAGAGGAAATTGTACTGTCGGTATTAGTTGCTCCTCTGTCTGATTGGGTATCAGCCCGGAAAAGGTTGCCTGTACAGTTCCGTTGAAGTAAAAGAGTTGTGGTGACCAGTCCTCAGCCCTGACCACAATATACCCGCTTATAGACTCTCCTGGCAGAAGCTTTGTGTTATTGACTGTCGTTGTTATAAACGAACCAAGGGAATAGAAGCTGAAGGTTATTGTCTCCGGCAATGATCCTGTGTTCTGAAGAATATCTGCCTCATTGAAGGCGCTTGAAGAAACGTTCACATTCTGGAACGGTGGAATGGTTATTTCGAAGGTCGGGTTGGAGGTGGTTAATCCTATCGAAGGTTGCACTACATTGAATTCTGTCTGATTGATGACTGTGTTTCCCGCCATGATGCGGAGTGTCCAGATGCCAGTATCCGCCTTGCTCTGCATGCCTGCAGCAAATGAAATCAGGTTCGAGCTTGCGCTTGAGAGCGAGGGGTCAATGTAAGTATGGTATAGTGGGTCTGTCCAGCTCCCGTTGCTTGGAGAGTATGACCATTCATAGTAATTCATCACGCTTGTGTTTGGCGGAGGCGTGTTGCCATAGTATGCGACTAGGCTTATTACACCGCCCGGATATGGATTGATTGTCAAATTGATATAGTTCCAAACGGCAGTCTGTAGTGTCTGCATTCCTGAAGATTGGCCTTTCTGAGGCATTGTTATCACGCTGATTGATAAGGTCACAGAGTAGCCCTGTCCCCTCGCAGGAATCGCAGTCAGGAATGGACTGACGATTAAAATGAAAATTAAGAGAAAGGGTAAATGGTTTCTTCCGGCCCTCACTTCCTTTCCTCCCCATTACGGGAATGTCTGGTCCTGCGTCCATATCCTCCAGACTATTTGGCCTGTATAGGTGGCTGCTACAGTACCGATAGGCACCTGGAAGACAAAGCTAATCGTTATGCTTTCCCAAACACCAGACTGCTGCGCAGGCGCGAACGAAACATTTGCAGCACCGAACAATGAAACCTGACCTGGAGACGGACCTGTCGTATCATTAAATGGTCTGGCTTCGCCATTGCTGTACCCAATTTTTGGAAATGAGGTTGTAGATGTGGGTTCAGAACTCAAATAATATGCGCTTGGCTGGTCTGTGCCATTGTAAGTCTGGCCCAAAGCACCGTTTACGTATATGCCTATGTTATGTCTGAGGAAGGTATACGTGTTGCTCCCAATTGTTCCACTTAAGTTTGTCGCTTCGAGTGTGAGTGTGTAATTGTTATTCACCGCATAGTGCAGCGTCATCTGTCCCAGGCCATACGTTTGTGTCGAACTCGGTGCTCCATTGCCGCTTAGAGAAGAACTCGAAACTGTAACGGATTCGAAATCGTTCACACCGAAGTACTCATTCTGCCCGGCTGTGGATTTGGCTATGGCACCGTCACCCTGAGCAGTCACATTGATCTCCCACGCCCACGAGGCGGTGTGGACACTAGACGGGCCGGTGGCATTGTGTATTTGTGACCCGAGATAGAGATCAAATGTGAAGTTCGCGGTGGTGGTGTTGTAATACTTGTAATACCCTCCCTTTCCTATTACCCTGGCGGTCGGATATACGCCGTTAACTACAGTCGGGTAAGGATACAGCATTCTTGCGGTGTATCCCGGTGCGCCGCTGAGTGTCGTGTTCTCAAGGCTCAGATAAATATTCATGTTCGCACCAGCGGTCGAATTATAGGCCGCATTTCTGCTTCCGTCCAAGTAGTGCATATAAACCTGTATGTTCTGCACTGCGATATATCCAGAGGTATCGGTTACATTCACCCACAACAGATACGGATCAGATGCTGTATTATTCGGTTGAACATTGCCCGATGTCCCGATTATATTCGACGATATCTGCTGGAACGTTGTGGTCGTTCCCGTAACATTCTGTCCGAGTCCAAAAGAGTTTATGATGATGGTGCCCGGATTGACGGTAACAGTTATGGGTGTCCCTCCGCCGGACTGGCCGGTGGCGGCCAGTGCCAGACCGGCACCTGAAAGCATGAGAAATCCGAGACCCACCGAAACCATGGCAATATATTTCGCTTTCATGTTCCTGCCCTTTTAGGTTGGGTCATTCTAACTTGGCATTCGCTTAAATACGGTGCCTTACAAAAATCGATACACGAAACGCAAGGTTAATAAGCGAAATTCAACCCCCCCACTCTTTTTTCCCGTCCCCCTTTTTCATCACTGGCTTATAAGAGAGGAGAGAATTAGCGAGACAACGGACCATGCCATCAGCCTCTCTTCAGAAAGTGAGATCCTCTGCATTTTCACATCAGAGAGATCGGATATAAAGCTGCCATGCGGAAAACCGCCCACCACAAAAACCGCTTGTCCGCTGTTACGTCTCAGGCTTTTCACCCGCCTCCCTGTCTCATCAAGAAGGTAGACCGGCCCCTCTCTGCCTAGTAGTAGATCTTTCAGCATCATCTCTCTTGTAGATATGAGGACTTTTCCATCTGCCTCAACTTTCCCTTTAAGCAGCACCTCCTCCATGAGACCTGTAAATCTGTTGTAGTTTTTTGGCAGGCGTGTTTCGGGGGAAAATTCGATCACTATGTTGTTCCTGGTGTGCACATATGTCCTGAGCTGTCCTCTTCTGCAGGGAATGGAATCAAGCGCCAGAAGAAGACAGAAATGCGCTATGTCCGGGCGCCCACGCCTCTCCGCGCCTGGTAGCCCCCTCATTGCTGTATGGTGCAGACTCGCGTCCAGGAGAAGTTGGTTTGGCCTTTTTCCCCTCCTTTTCGCTGTTGCCCTCACTGCAGGATGCCCTGCGATCTCATGTGGCATCAGCTCAATTTCCGCATCAGCTATGACCAGTTCTGTCGCATGCCCACCTCATGAAACAACTTCATGCAGGCGCCCGGTCTTAATTCCCAGTTTTACCTCCTGTGCAATGCGCCTGCCTGTGGAGAGGCCTGGAGAAATCATGTCGGAGTATGGCGAACCATTGATGAACGGGTTTGTCCCTGCAACTATCCTTGTGGATATCTCAAACACCTTTATCTCCAGCCTGTCAGTAACTATTGTCTCAAGGGCAAATGGACCTATGAGCCCTCCGAAGAGCTCCTTTGATCTTTCAACTGTTGCCTCTCCCATCTCGAAAACCTTGGGAAGCAGGCTTTCCCTTATCACAACAGGCAGATTGCCTGTGACAACAAAGGTGGGTAGAAATCCCAGGCGTTTGAGTTCCTCTGTCGAACCTAGTTTGTAAAGTTCATCAATGTTTGATTCATCTCTCCTGTCTATCGAAAGCATTTCCAGCATCCCGCCGGATCGCAGCCTGTAGCCATCCTGCCTGAGTGGTGAATAGAAATAGTGAAAATAGTAACGTGTTCCCAGCACATATTCCTGTATCGTATATCTCTGCGAGTAATCTATTGCCATCTTAAACTCCATGTAATCCTTTGCGATGAAGGCCCCCCTGCCCCCCTTCGCTCCCGAATATTTCACAAACACGGGTCTGTCGATCTTGGTCGCGTCCTTGATTTCCTCAGGCATCAGTATTCCAGCAGAGGTGAGCCATTTTCTCTGTGTGGATCTGTCCGATTCCCATCTCAGCACCTCTCTGTTCCCGAAACTCGGAACTTCGAATGTGGAGAAGCGGTCTGCCCCCATGTATTCAACAAATGAACCGTGTGGAACCACGATGGAATGGCGTGAAGCTAGCTCATCAGCCAGATCCGCTATCTCTGAATAATCATGCAGCTTTATAAACTCGTCCGGTCTCGCAAGAGGGAAGGCATCGTAAAATTTCGTGTCCCTGTCCACTGCTATGCCCAGTGTCTTCAGACCTTCCTTCTTTGCACCATGAAAAATCTGGAGAGAGGAATGCGAACAAACTGTCGCAATTGTGACATTCCTTTCGGTGTAGTCGTCAACCATCCTCTTTATCTTTTCGGAGACCATGGTGGCCTATTACTGAGCTGTTTTTAAAAATTTTGATTTCTGCCTCATACCACCTGAGATACAAGTCTTCTGCTGCGCTTGTCCAAACTTTCGTATTTCATTTCGAATATGTTCTGGTCAATATCCACCAGTATGATCCCCCATGGCATCAGCATAACATTTCTTCTTCCCTTTGTCCTGACAAGCAGCTCCCTGCCGTTCGAGGCTCTCAACCTCCATTCCAGCTCATCACCCATCAGTTCAATGCGACTCACTCCAGTTATGTGTGTCCTCAGGTTGTTGGCCCTTATAGCCCTCTCCAGCACATCAACTCCTGAAACAATGCAATCCATGTAATTTCTGAGCAGTATAGCTGGCTCCCTGTCCCTGTACAGCAGGACAAATTCAGGCCTGCTTATTGGAAACGGAAGTCTGGGAATCAGCTGACCAAAGTTTTTGTCACCATCCGCTGTTCTTACCCTCACAGCACTCATACCGCTATCAGGTTCGCATATCAGTCGCTTTTCGACAAAAAGATCAGAGACATAATCCAGCAGCTTCTTTCCTCCGCCAATATCCTCCTTGGGTTCCATCGTGCTGTTCTCGAGTTCTTCCCTGAACATGTCCCTCAGCCATTGGCCGCCTTCAAGCAATGCCTGCGGATTTCCCTCCTCAACGATCCGCCCGTTATCCATCACGATAACCCGATTGCTTGAAAGAATTTCTCTTAGATTGTGTGTAATGAATACAGCCATCCTACCAGAGGAAAGTCTCTGTATTGTAGAGTAGATGTTTCTTTCATTCACTGCATCCAGGCTGGAAGTTGCCTCATCAAAGACAACAACCTCAGGATCCTTGAACATGGCCCTGGCTATTGCTATCCTCTGTTTCTGTCCTCCAGAGAGGAAGTTACCTCTTTCTCCGAGATTGGTGTCGTAGGCCAGGGGCAGCGACATCAATTCTTCGTGTATTCCTGCTGCCACAGCCGACGCTATAACACCTGTCCCGTCATCAGCTCTTTTGCTCCCGTAACTTATGTTATAGGATACAGAGGCATCGAACAGCACGCTCTCCTGTGGCACGTAACCGATATGCTCCCTTATGTACCTCGGATCCATCTCTCTGACATCAATGCCATCAATACGTACTGCACCGCTGCTTGTGTCGTAAAAACGCAAGATAAGCTTTGCTATGGTGCTCTTCCCTGATCCGCTCTTGCCCGCGATTGCCACCTTCTCCCCTGAGCTTATCTTAAGATCAAGATTTCTGACAACGGGCTGGAATTCCTCGTAGCCAAAGGTTACGCTGGAGAAAGAAATATCGCCAAACCTGGATGGTTGGGCTGGATTTACCGGCGTCTCTATATTGGGCTTTGTCTCCAAAACTTCCCTGATCCTTTCCCCAGAAGTTACTGCCTGCTGTATGAACGGTATTATGTTGCTCAGATTGTTTATGGGCTGGTAGAAGAGTGTAAGGTATGCAATGAATGCAATGATTATGCCCAACTGTATGTGACCTGATAGGACCTGATTTCCACCCACCCACCAGATCGCTACAGTTGCCAGTGAGGTGAGAAGCGCAATAAGCGGCCAGTAGAACGAGTTCATCGCGACCACAGATCTTTGTGATTCGTAGAGCCTGTCAAGCATGCCATTGAATTCCATGCTTTCACGATCCTCCCTGGAGAAAGATTTGACAACCGCGTAGTTGGGTATTACGTCGGAGAAACGTGCTATGACATCTGCATTACGTCTCCAGTTCCTGTGATATGCCCTGTGCGATCTTCTCCTATAGGCAATCAGCAGGAGTATGATGACCGGGACAGGGATGAGGACATAAACTGCAAGTCCCTCGTCCATTGTAAATAGGATCGCCCCAATGCCGAACAGAGTGAGCAAATTCACGGTGAGCGAAGGCATCCCCCAGACCATTAACCACTGTGTATTCCCGACATCCGTCGTCAGCCTGGAAATTATCCTGCCTGTGGAAACCCTGTCTATAAAGGCCGAGGTGTGATTTATAACGTGTTTAAACAGCGCACCTCTCAGCTCATTTACAATCTTCTGCCCAGTTGAATTCAGGACATACGTCTGTATTGCTGTAAGCAGCGCAGTGGCGGCGTAGGAACCAAGCAGCGTCAGGGTAAGCAACAGGAAGAGCGGCCTGGAACCTGCTCCACCGACCAGCACAGAATCCACCAGTGTTTTGAGGAGATATGGAGGTACAAGGTTGAGGCCGGCAATGGCAACCGAAAGAAGCACACCTCCGATCAGCCGCCTTCTGTGCGATCTCATGAAATTCACAAGCCAGAGGAGCGTGCCCCGTCTGTTCCCGCTCTTCTCTGTCTTTGTATCCTCTCCGACCTGATGTTCGGGCATAATGTCGGAGGAAAGTATCGCAGCGAGTTTCCGGAAGTCACTGCTCCTGGATTTTGTGAAGAAACAAAAATCCTCTTCCTCTTCCTTTAGGATAAGATGCAACCTGTCTACACCTACTCCGCTTCTGACTTCAGAGTGTAGAATGTTGGCAAGGGGACGTTCCTTAATTGCGATGTCATTCTCATATAGGAGCAGTCTGTCTTTAGTCAGCTCAACTTTTAGTTCGCCAGGCTCTAGTTCCAAATTCAAATCTGTGCTGAGTGAGAGGAGCTTTTCCATGAAATCGATTCGCCTTAGTTTCCGGAAAATGCAAATCAATCTGTATTAAATCCTTTCCGGCAGGTTTGATGGTGGAGTATTGCTCTGTTGCGGTGCGTCTTATTTAATGAAACACTCGATGAACGTGTGGAGGGTGTAATAAGTTCCATATATGACTGCGGTATACTGCACGCTTTGTATCCGGAAGTGGAAGCTCTTGGCGGCATATCTGTTTATTGTGGGTCTACAGGCCATCGGACTGCTTGTCCTGCGTGTGGTATTCGGGGGTCTGATGTTTGCCCATGGTTATCCCAAAGTCGGAAAGCGCAGGGCAAGGGTTATGGACGCCATGCGTTCCCGAGGGATACCCGGCCCCGTAACTCTGATTACAGGTTATTTCGAGATTGTCGGGGGCCTTCTACTCGTTTTCGGGATAGGAGTACAGGTTGTGGGTCTGCTGCTGGCATTGAAGTCTGCAGCGACAATCTACGTTTCAAGGAATCTGTTTGGACGCGGCTTTGATCACGGTTATGAGGTTGAAATAGCATGGGTGGTAGTGGGGCTTGCCCTATTCATGCTGGGTGCAGGGACTATATCGGTGGACAACTATCTCATCCCTCATCTGTGAAATCGATATGCCTCGAATTTATACGAGAACGGGGGATGACGGAACCACTGGCCTGGTCACAGGCAAAAGGGTCAGGAAGGACGACCTGATAATCAGGGCGATAGGAAGTGTGGATGAACTGAACTCTGCGATAGGACTGGCGCGCACCGCAGTAACGGATGGGATGCTTTCCACAATATTGAAAAGGATTCAAAGCGAACTCTTCGCACTTGGGGCAGACATAGGTTCAACAGGTTCTGAGCATCTAAATCTCCCGCGTATTTCGAAGCAGATGACCGAGCGGCTGGAGCGTGAAATAGAGGGGATCGGCAGCCGCCTGCCGCCACAGAGATCATTCATATTGCCAGGAGGAACGACAGGGGGTGCATTTTTGCACCTTTCCAGATCTGTGTGCAGAAGGGCAGAGAGGGAAATCGTGCCCCTTTCCTCCCTTCCAGGCTTTAACAAGGAGATACTCCGTTATATCAACAGGCTTGGAGATCTATTGCACGTAGCAGCACGTTATGTCAATGTGAATGCAGGCGTTGAAGATGATGCTCCTGTCTATGAATGAAACTTAATGACATCCTGTCAGTAAGTCTATCTTTTCATGGGGTCGGCGTCTTCGTGCGCGGAAATGGTGTTTTTACCTATCCTGGAGGGCCACCAATTGAGACGCCTCAGCACTAGCATGACCGAGGGCACGAAGAACGGCCAGCTGACAAAGGTGTCTATGAGCACACCAAATGCAAGCCCAACACCTATCTCCTCGAGTATCTCCATATTGCTGAACACCAGGGCACCAAAAGTTGTGAACAGTATGGCACCGAGCGTAACAATAACAGCACCGTTTTCAGCCATGCTGATGCGTATGCCCTCTTCATCACTCTTGCCTGCCAGGACCTCCTCCCGGACTCTGGACACCATGAATATGTCGTAGTCAAGACCCACAGCCAACAATGTGATCACGGTGAACATCGGAAGGAATATTATCAGTGGAATGGAGAGATAATAGTGGAAGAGGAGGTAGGTTATTGCAAGTGCAATTACGACTGAAGCCAGGACCATTGCGATCAGACGCACAGGCGTCAGGGCAGAACTGAGCTGTATTGCAAGCACGGCGAAGATGGCGACTGCAAGTATTGGGAGCATTCGGTCAAAACTGGATGTGGTGTATGAATACGCGTTGCTGAGCCCTTCCGCCAAGCCGCCAACGAGAACATGCGCCTCCTCTCCACTCAACTTCTGCAGGGTAGCAGGAAGTGTATTGACGTAGTTGTAGGTGGAGGGAAGCCATGAGAGGGATGATAGCTGGAAGGTAATCAGAGCATAATGGCTGTTCGTCCCTATGTACTGCAGCATCGTTTTTGAATATACATCTCTATAGCCTGTAGGTATGGAGCTTAGGTTGTAGGGAACGTAGTAACCGAAGGGGAACGTGGGGCCGTAAACGTATGAAATCTGTGGTACATGTGAGAGATACGTCTCCATCGCATTCAGTTGCGCCATCTCGCTCACATTGTAATTTCCATTCAAATAGAGGGGTGATGGAAAACTTATTACAGCGAAAGACTGGTCGAAGTAATCACCGTGAAAAGTCTGATTGACAATCTCAACCGCTTTTATGCCGCTGCCGCTCGGTAGAAGCGAAAAGAGATTGAGGTTTGTTGGTGTAGCCGCATAGAGCGCTAGAGAAAGCAGCGATACAATGACGAATACAATCAGTATGAGATGTCTTTTCGGGACAACATGTGAGGCTACTGATGCCATACGACTCTTTCCCCTTTTTTTCAGACCATATGGCCAGAAGATTTTATTTCCGCCCCTGTGAAGAATTGCTATCAGCAGTGTGTTGGCTGCTATAATCGCAACAATCACGCCCAGTGCATTGCTTATGCCAGAATCACTGAACAATGGTACATTGGAAAGCCACAGGGCTATGTATGAAAGTGCGACTGTTATGCCCGAGGTGAAAACAGCGTGTCCAGCCCATCTTGTTGCTCTGGACGCAGGATTCTGAGAGCCAGCTTGAACCTCCTTTCTGTATCTAGACATTATGTAGACGACATAATCAGTGGACAGACCCAGAAGGAGGATGAGCAATAGTGTGGGTGTTATGAAAGAAACAGTGCTCTTGATCACGTATCTGTATAAGAGGTCATTTAGAGAAAACGCTGACAGAGCGGAAACTCCAAATATGGCAAGAGGCAAAAATGCAGCTATTACTGATCTGAAGAAGATACCAACAATCAGTATTGAAAGTGCTATCCCTATTATGAGTGCTTTCGTGAGCCCGCCTATGGTCTGGGATGAAAGCTGTTGTGACATTGCCTGCGAGCCGGCGAGATATTCCTTTGCACCTCCCACAGTGGCGAATCCACTCTGCACGACTTCGGAAAGCAGTGTGGACTGCTTAACTGTAAGTGCTTTAGTTGTGCTAATCACTATTAGTGTGGTTGAATTGTCATCTCCCACGAAATCATGGAAAATGTATGCGGAGGGAACCACAGGATAGCCGGAGAAACCTGTGTACTGCATCCACAGTTTGACGAAAGCATCCACATTGGTGGTACCGTTCAGCGACTCAAAATAACCGGGGAGAAGCGCCCCCCTTACTTCTAGAAGAGGATCATATTTGAGCTTCTCATAGAGGGCTGAAGAAACCAGTTGTGCTGTATCCGAAAGTATCGCATGTGCACTCGCAGGCTGTTGGAGTTCAAGAGTTATATTCACAAAAGCATCAGGTGTCAGATTTAGTGCATCAAGCAGTTGGAGTGTGCTGTTGGATGAGGCAAGTGCAGGACTCACACTCTCACGTGCATAGTTTTCGTAGAGCGTCATGTAGTGACTCATGTTCTGACTCGATTGTAGATTGAAGTCAGAGAGTGAAAAATTTTCCAGGACGTAGAGTTCAGTGGTGTAAAGGAATGTGTTGTTGGAGGTAGCCGTGTAAAATGGGGAGGTGGTATTTGTGACCGCTTCTCCGATCGCTGACGCAGCTCTGTCAGGAGGTGAGAGCGTCTGGGGTGTTTCATTGAAGAAAAGATAGAAGCTCGCAAGGTAGGTGGTTGTTAGCGCACCGTCATTCTCTACTTCCTGCAGTGTGACATTGTATGCTTCCGGTGCAACTCCGTTCAGTCGTGCAAAGTTCTCAAGGAAGAGAGAGGGTATGCCGTAAATCAGCTGAACCGTAGCACTCATGGTCTGATTCAGGGAGTGCAACTGCCCGCTCAGCTTTTGCATCAGTAAACCAGTGCCATTCAATAACGGCAGAGCTTCAGAGGAGAAATTCACCAATGTGCTCTTTTCAATTGTAAGAATGGAGTCAACACCGCCGCTCACTCCCTGCCCTGCAAGAAATTTTTCTATCAATGTCTGTGTTCCAAAATATGCACTTATTACGGCAGCATCATTTATCTGCGTGCCTGTTGTGAGGACAACAGTGCTATTGCTCTGATCAGAAGAAGGAGCAGCGGCTGGGAAATACTTTGAAAGTGTATTGGTTGCCCTCACATCCATTGAATTTGAGGAAACAATGCCCTTTGCAAGATCATAAGAAGTGAGTCCAAGAAAGGAGGCAGCGAAGGGCAGGAGAATGACGAGCACGACAACCCATGCAAGAATCACTTTCCCGCTGTGCTTCCTGGAAAATGCCCCAAGCCGTTCGAACGTGTTTTCGAACACAAGGCTCACCCGGGGGTTAGAGCGTGTCTTGCCTCTATATGTGAATTACGCTTTCAGGCGTGGACAGGCGTAGGTGTCCTACTTCCCCAGCCATCCTCAAGACCATGTCTCCTCGCCTTGTCGACATCAAGGCCGCGCTTCCGACAGATACGCTCAACGCCTTTTAGCATTGCCCATCCGCCAAAAGCAATCAGCGAAGTGGTCCCAGCTCTTCCCAAAAGGCTGCCTGAGCTGACAGCCGCTGAATCCCTTGCAGCCATCTTTGCTAGGTGTCTATAAGCTGCATAGTATACAGCAAGCTGTGATTCATCCAGATGCAGACTTGAAAAGGCTCTGCTCTTAATGAGACCGAGCGGTACATTCTGCATTGGGGTTATTGTGAATTCAAACGGTCTCCCGTCGACATAGGAGTTGCTCATTCTGTTGATCATCTCCACCGTGTCCCAGTTATCCTCCGGCGTTTCTTCCCTCTGACCCACCTGAACTGTGAATGCAGGCCTCCAATAATACCTGTTAAAGTTGTGGACACCCCACCAAACTATGTCCTGCCATCCGCCGTCTGTACCTATACGCAGCGGCAGTGTTTTGTTTGGCATGTGTATTTTAGCAAGTCTTTCGCTCCCGGTTTCAACACCCACCTGCACTCCTATCCAATTGGAAGGACCCGCGTGCATTATGTCACTTAGCTTCCTAATGAGGTCTGGGAAAGCAGCTGGAATTGAAATTCTACCGTGAGTGGGATTTGCACTTTTCACTCCTGGAATTTTCATGATGCTGGTGAAAAGATCCACGAGCGCCTCTTCGTTGGGCTCGAACATCCTCCCATGTTTGTATGCAAATATTTCATCCGAATGGAGCCATGCATTGTCCCAGCCCCCCTTGACATTTACCTCAATTTCCTTTCTAATTTTTTCATTGGAATAATAGCGCGAGGGACGGAGGGTCACTTCACAGAAGTCACATCCGACGCCGCAGCCGCGCATCACTTCAATCATTCCCTTCATTGAAGGTTCCACGATATCTGGTATTTCATCTAATGTGGGAAATGTCTGGACTCCAGGTTTTCTAGTCAGGAAACGGTCATGGGGCACATACGTGCGGTGAAAATTTTCATCGAAGCTCATGTAACCTTCGAAGAAAAGTGACTTGTCAATATTGCCGCTGCCAATCTCTTCGAATATTTCTGTGGCTATGTCGTCACATTCCCCCTGCACTGCATAATCTATGGCGTCTGAAGCCAGTACGTCAGGGAATAGCGTAAATTCCCAGACACCAGGACCACCAACTATCAATTTTGCCTTTTTTCCTCTCCTAGCAGTATTTATTTTGGACATCAGAGCATGCCACTCCCTCCTTACCCATGGCATGCTAGTTGAATCGAACAATATCATGTATGACATGGTAAGGGGAGCGGTACCGAGTGGATCCATAGTAGAGACGCCTATGACCTCGGTATCATCTTTTATGAAATTCTGCAAATGATCTTCATGTGCCACCACAACCTCGTTCCGCTTGAATTTACTCAGCAGCGCAGCTTCAAGCTTACGCAGTGAGTACGGAGCATACTTCACTCTTCCATCAGGTAAGGCTGGCGCGTGTTGCCCCTTTAGAAATGAATAGAATATACCTGGCAGTACATTCGAAGGGGCGCAGGGCATAAAGTCAAGCAGTGGGAAATTTCTGTAATCATAGCTGAGCGTAGAATCCGATACAAGCACGAATCTTGTCATTTGGTATCACTTCAATTCATTTTGTCTAAATGAGGTTGACTCGTTTATTGCTTGGATCAGGGTTTAATACTTAAATTTTGACGCGAAGCTGAAGCTACAACCCCTTCATATTATTCTTGTTAAATACTTAATAAATGACCTTACAGCTCCTTTCAGGCTCTATCGTCAATATGAAATGTTAGTTTGCGCTTGATGCATACTGCAAGCAGATGTGCCAAAAATTGCTCCCGCTGTTTCACTTGACCAGTGGACAAGCGCTCCACTGGTGTTCCGCTCTAAGAAAAAGACAATAGACAAATAAT
>JAVZQA010000011.1:0-26647 GCA_038881315.1 Methanomassiliicoccales archaeon | reverse complement strand
GCAAGAAGATCGCAATGGAGTGTTGCCGGGTCTGTCGAGGGTTACATGAAGAACAAGGAAAGGACTCTCTCAAGAGTTTAAATTTGATAGAGATTTTACATCTACTTCCCCCATATTTAAAGCGCCCTCATTTTAATCTGTTACACACATTTCCAGGCACTAACATTGGTTCTAATGAGATCTGCGAAGCAGAATAGACAGATTGATGAGGAACGCGACCTCTTTGCACCCATGCACCTATGCTCGCTATGGGCCGAGTTCCAGCAAAGAGCCATGCACACTTGTATGGTTAAATCGTGGGCCGACATGCCTCGGAACAGCGCTTCACAATTCACATTCTTGTCTGAGAATGTATGAGTACTCATTCCAGTCACCAACAAATCTAATAGACAAGAAATCGGAGCGGGGGAGTTTGACCCTTCCCCCTTTATCTCATTTCTCGCAGCCCTGATGCATTAGAGTGGCGCATCTCAAGACTTTTTGAACAGTTCTCAATCTATATGTTAAATCTGCATGACTGCAAACGCTGTTTGATATAATCGAGTGATCGAGCGGCCGACGTGCATTCCGCTGTTGAAAGCAATGCTGTATCTTCAGAACAGAAAATCGCGCCCATTAAGGTGGAGGTCGTGTCTAGCTTCTCTTGCTTATCTCATTAGTACCGTGAAATACCAGTATTGTCGTACCTTTGAAATAACAAAGTATTCAGTATGAAGTCACACCTCATTAATCAATGACAGAAGAGAAATCATAAAATATTTGTACACTACAATGAGGGGCTTTGAGGCGCTCAAATGGCTGATCTTACACCCATTGAGGAGTTGGTGGTCAAGGCACTTGAAGAACTGGGAGCAACAAAGGACAATGCGATAAGGACTGCCGATGATATCACTAAGAAGTGCGGAAAACCAAAGGGACTCGTTTCAAATGCGCTAGTTTCCCTTACGCAGAAGGGTTTGATAAAACGTGTTGCGAGAGAGAAGGCAGCAGGTTATTATCTCATAAAGAAATAGTGGGAATATCGAGCTATTGTCCAGCTTCCTTTCTCCCTTCCCTTATGAAAGAAGCGAATTCTTCCATAAATTGATACATATCCATAACGAGACCGTAGTCAGCATACCTGAATATGGGTGCAGAGCGGTTGGTATTGACAGCCAACACCTTTTCAGCATACCTTATACCGACCACATGGTTATCCTGTCCAGAAATGCCGAGCGCGATATAGAGTGCAGGTGAAACTGAAATGCCGGTCAGCCCTATCTGCTGCTGGCGTGGCAAAAAACCATAGTCGACGATTGGTCTCGTGCCTCCCACTGCAGCACCAATTGCCCTTGCAAAATCTATCACCCTCCCCACATCTTCCCTCTTTTTAAGCCCCCTTCCAATGCCGACAATAATGGCTGCGTGTTGCAGCGGCATATATTCGGCAGGCCTAGGCCTAAAGCCCTCCATTACCACTCTTGGAGGTTGTGTGTCACCTACCCTGCTCAGTTCCCCAACTTCGTGTCCAGGGATGCTTCTAAAAATCCCCGGTCTTACGGTAGCCATCGCGGGAATTGTCTTGGAAATAATTCTAGCAACAACACCTCCGCCAAATGCAGGTTTAAACTGCACCAGTTGCCGATCTTCCATCGAGATATCTATGCAATCTGCGGTCAGGCCCAATTTCATTTTTCCCGCAATAAGTGAGGCGATCTCCCTTCCATCAGTATTCGACGGAAAGACAATAAATGCAGGATGTCTGGAGTTCGCGAGGGTTGTTATTGCGGAGGCGATTCTCTCGTTACCCTCCGCTTCAATGCGGACGTATTCGTGGCAGTGGAGGCCGTTAATTTTCTCAGGATCCGGGGTGCCAAGCATTACTACTTTCATGCGCGTCTGTCTGGAAATTAGTGCAAGTTTTGAGGATATTTCGGAGGGTGTTTCATCTTCTGCCGTTGCAACCCCCCATATTTCCACATCTGCAGGGGGTGGCAAGGTTACTTTTTCCGAATTTTCCCTTTTCTTCTTCATTAGCGAAGCTATGAGAGCATATGCCTCCTCCCCAGGCTGTAGAAACTGAACCTGCCTTCCGCTCTCTACGCGTTCCAGTGATTCCACAACTGTTGGCGACGCTGAGCCGACGGCCCCGCTCATTATCTGCTTCTCCGTAAGCACGTTTATGCGCTTTTCCTCGTCTATGGTGAGCGAGGGGGCCCTAGGTCTGTTTATCTTCTCGCCGACAGAGAGAACTGCAGGTATGGGCACTAAAAAGGAGTAGAAGCCGTTTTCGTGCTCCTGTTCCACACTGAGCCGCCCATTGGTCAATTCACCAATTGCAGAAACAGACGACTTGAAACTGAAACCGAGCATTGCAGCAATTTCACCCGGCACCTGCGAGGTTTCTCCGTCGAGTGAATATTTTCCACAGAGTACGATATCATAGTTACCTGTCTTCGCGAATGAGGCAAGGACTGACGAGGTTATCAGTGTGTCAGCACCGGCATAGCTTTGATCAGAGATGAGATACGCCTGATCGCATCCCATTCTTAACGCTTCGACAAGCACTGCTTTAGCCTGTGGCGGTCCCATAGTAGCAACTTCCGCAGAACCGCCTTCCCTTTCCTTCAGCTGCAATGCTGCCTCCACAGCTCTCCTGTCGAAAGGATTTGTCTGCAGAGTAACCTCATTGCGTCTGATACGCTTTGTGGAAGCGTCAAACTCGATCCTGTTAACATCCGGTATCTGCTTCGAAAGCACAAGTATCTTCATAGATCCACTAGCACTTTGCCGTCCTCAATCTTTACTGCATATGTCTTCAGCGGAGTTGCCTCACCGCCATCCTGAGGCTGACTGATAACCTCACCCGTCGAAGGTTGGAATGTGGCATAGTGGAACCCGCAGACAATGTTTCCATTTTCGAGGGAACCGTTTGACAAGTCATCCATCTCGTGTGTGCAGAGCCCTTGTGTGGCGTAAATTTTGCCTCCTGTAGTCACTATAAGCACAGGAACACCGTTCGCATCCGCTCTGGTAAGACCCTCAGGCGGAAGGGAAGAAATCTCAGCCACTTTAACCCATGTCATATCCTCACCAAACAATCCAATCCATATATTGTTGGTGCATTACAATGTGAGGATGCGGAGGGCCTCGTCCTTGGAAGCAGTCTTTTCCTCAAAGACACCACGTATGGCGCTTGATATAGTCTCCGATCTAAAGGCTTTTGCTCCCCTCATCTCCATACACATGTGCCTTGCCTTAATCATCACCATTACACCTTTTGCACCTAATTTTTTGTAAAGGTAATCGGCGATTTCGCTTGTCAGTCTTTCCTGCACCTGAGGCCTTGCAGCGAAGAATTTGACTGTCCTGGGAAGCTTGGAAAGACCCACGATCTTGTCTCCAGGTATGTATGCGACGGAAACTGTCCCGAATATGGGAAGGAGATGGTGCTCGCACATGGAATAGAAGGGCATGTCCCTCACAGCAAGTATGTCTCTATAACCTGGGTTTCTGAAGGACGTGATGTCGGGTTCATTTTCATCATCCATACCGGAAAAGATCTCAGAGTACATCCTGTATACCCTTGCCGGGGTGTTCCTGAATACTTCGGAATCCTTATCGACGCCAATCTCTGCGAGAATTACCCTCACTGCATCTTCAATTTTTTTCTGGGAGTTTTTTCCCCTCAAAACTGTGCACCTGCCGTTCTATGCTAGGACTATATTAAAACTTTAAGATTATTTCTATTCGAATGAATGTCCTTACGCATGAATTATTATTAGCTGGTTCTCCTTCAGAGAGATGGTATGGAAAATCTAGCTTCTAAAACTGTTCTGATTACCGGAGGTGCAAGAAGACTGGGCAGAGAGATAGCGCTCAGACTGGCATCAGAGGGTTCCCGGATTGTTATTCATTATAGGAACTCGGTTGAAGATGCGCAAAAGCTGGTGGCTGAAATAAGCGCTCTCGGAGGGACGGCTTTTTCCGTGCAGGAAGATCTTAAGGATGATGGAAGCTGCAGGAAGCTCATTGAGAAATCAATGGCGGTTGCTGGCAAGATCGACTTCCTGATAAACAATGCGTCATCCTTTTTTGCTATTGGAGTAGAGGATGCTAGCCTGCAGCAACTGCAAAGTGACGTGGGCACCAACGCCTTCGTTCCTTTTCTTCTGTCCAAATATTTCAGAGACATATGTCACGGAAGCGCAATAGTCAATATGCTCGATAGCAGAATTAAGGGCTACGACAGAACTCATTTCACATATTATCTATCCAAAAAGATGCTGGAAAACATAACGTATACACTGTCAAGGCTGTATGCGCCTGAGACAAGGGTCAACGGTGTTGCACCAGGATTGATACTTGCACCTTCCGGAGAAGGGCTGGATTATTTGCTACGACTTTCTGCAGGCGTTCCACTTCAACGTTACGGCAAGGCGTCCGACGTTGCAGAGACTGTTCTCTTTTTGCTTAGGAGCGATTTCATAACTGGTCAGGTGATATTCGTTGATGGAGGCCAGCACATGCTTCAACATGTTTACGGAGGAAAACGGTAGATGCAATCAGCTGAGAAGATATACATAAGGGATCTGAGCGCAAGATGTATCATAGGCATAAATGAGCACGAGCGAAGGGAAAGGCAGGATGTCTTAATCAACATGGAACTGTGGGCAGATCTTCATGAAGCAATGATGAACGATGATATTGCCTGTTCCGTTGACTATAAGGCAATCAACAAAAAGGTACTCTCTTTTGTGGAAAATTCCAGTTTTCGCCTGATAGAGAAACTGGCATCTGAGATAGCCTCCATATGTCTTTCCTTTCCAGGTGTCATGAAAGTTAGAGTAAGCGTAGAGAAGCCGGGTGCACTCAGATTTGCGAGAAGTGTTGGAATTGAGGTTGTCAGGGAGAAGTGAAAAGGTTCTTGTCTCGCTAGGCTCTAACATAGAGCCAGAAAGGAATTTCGAATTCGCTGTAAAGGAATTGTCAAATCGATTTAGTGTTATAGCTACCTCGAGCGTCATACGCACCCCCCCACTGGGTGGACCTGCTCAGGACGACTATCTGAACTGTGTCATCGAATTCTGCACAGACTTATCGCCATATATGCTGAAGTATGGGATCCTGCGTAAGATAGAAGAAAGGTCAGGTAGGAAGCGTGGAAAGGAAAGATATGCTCCAAGGACCTTGGATCTGGATATATTGATGTACGGCACGATTACAAGGAGAAACAGACTTCTGCACATTCCCGATCCAGATTTATACAACAGACACTTTCTCATATGTTTGATCGCAGAGATAGAGCCTGAAATGCCCATACCTGATACTGGGAAGGATGCGGGCAATCTTGCTGCCGAACGCGGCTGTGAGCTGAATGTGGACGAAAAGATGACAGACAGGATAAGAAGAATAATTCATTCGGTATAATCACAGGAGGGGTTGCTGCATTCGTAGACAACGATCTCCCCCTTAGACGAATAAACTGGCCTGAGCGTACCCTTCCCGCATTTGGGGCAGAAATAAACAAAGTCAGTCTCCCTGTGCGAAAGCAGTATGTTCCATATTCGCTCGCGCGATAGATACCTTGCAAGGTCTGTGAGGGTTATATAGCCTACCACCCTGCCATTATCAGTAACAGTTGTACGCTCCAATCCGTTTTCAACAAGATACTGTGCTACTTTTGGAAGAGAATAATTCAGAGGCACGGCAGGCATTGGCCGCCGCATTACTGCCCGCACATTGACTTCATCCGGCCGCCTATTTCTCAAAATAAACCGCTTTATCAGACTCCTTTCGCTCAGTAGACCTACGGGTTGATTCTGTTCATCCACCACCACTAAGCCATAGGTCTTGGTATCTAGCATCAATTTGACAGCATCGAACACGGTTGCGGTGTCCTTGATGGTTTGAAAGGACTTACTCATGACATCTTCTAATTTCATGCAGTTCCTTCCATGGCGTTCATGTATATTACATGAGCTTATTTATTAATTCCCAGCGAGTGTCAATACACTACACGCAGAAATCCCGACAAGCGGAAGCGGCGTTGAGTGTTGAATGGCAAATAATATAATCCACAGATGGAAATAGTGGTCGATGCGGAGCGGTGGTGATCTTCCTGACCGGAGACGGCACTATTAGGTGTCCAGCATGCGGTTTCAGAGTCAAGGCTGGCGAGAAGAGCTGTGAATACTGCGGTTATGAGTTTGAGCAGGCCCTTCCGGAAATGAAGGGGACGATGAGCGATAACGCCTCACTTCAGAGTGAGGCATATGAGGAAGCAACGAGGAGAGTTGGTGGTAAAAGAGCAACTAAAAAGAAGGAGAGTAAACCAAAGGAGCAGGTAGAAATTAAACAAGCTGCTGAGCCTGTGCTGGCTGCCGAAACTATACAGAAGGCGTCTGCGGCTGATGACCCGCAGCTCAAAATCAAGAAGCTGGAACAGCAGCTGAGAGAAGCGGAAAAGGAACTTGACGAAATATCCAAAGCAATTTCAAGTGCGGGCCCTGCAACACAAAAGGACGATACGCTCACGACGCACCAGGTAAATCATTCCTTTACGGTTCCCACGCCTCCGGTGCAGGCATTATTGACACACCCACCTGTGGTTCGGGAATCGGACAACCTTAGTCTCCGCAGTTCTGTGCATGTCCAGTTCGTTCCTGCAGTTCAGTCAATAGTGGCCATAGTGCTCGGTTTCGGTGTCTATGCTCTGCTCTTTGCACTTTATTCATCCCTCTCACTCTACGAGTTCTATCTTGTCCTGGTGCCTGCGACCGTTCTTATCGCCTCGGGTATTTTCTATTCTTTTTCCGAGGTGCAGAGTAGAGACAATCTATAATCCCAATGCATCCTCCATTCTCCCCATTTCTATGGGCGTGGTAGTGCCCCCTGCCAGACAGCCATGTGAATTGGCGAGCAGACATGCGCCTACGAGCGGAACGCCATAGTTCGCCGTCCCAATCATCACACGCACGCCAAGCACCTCTTGCAGGAGCTCCATTTCCTCTTCAGTTACTTCGGGGTGGCATAATGCGCCTTTATTATTGGCTGCACAGGCTGAACCCACTGTCTTGATACCTGCCACAGTCCCCTTGACCACTTCCACATCCAGACACTCCGCTATTTCCTTGAGAGCACTGTTAGTCATCTCCGGGTTTGCTATAGCACCTCTGTCGTTTACAACTATATTATTACCTACAGCGTTGAACTTGTCCTTTATTTCCACAACATTCATCTGACTTCTGAGAAGCCTCGCCTCCTCCTCTGTCGCGTAATTGCTTATTACCGCCCCGTGACTGTTCATCACGGTGAGTGAACCTATAAGCGATGTGCTCGCGACTGTTGTCTCTATGACCGTAACGCCGAGTACCTCTGCAATCTTTCTTGCAGTCGTAGCAGGCGTCCGCTTTGGAATCACTGCAAGCCGGTCTGAGGCTACACCATGAATGCCGAGATAATTGCTTCCGCCTAGTTCAGCAAAGGCTATCATCGGGCTATCCTATTCCTCAGGGAAAGTGACCTCCACGAGTCCATCTTCGAATTTTGTAGCCCTGACAGTAATTTTTGTAGGCGGCTTAGCCGCACCTCTACTCCATATGTATTCAGACACATGTGTATCAATCCATACATCCTCAGTTTGAGCTTTCATGTGTCTCGAAATGTACTCCTTAAGCATACGGACTGCAGTGCGCGCACGCCTGGTCGTCGGCACATCTCTTGCCTTTCTGAGATTCACATTAAAGACACTTTCAACCGTCCCCTCATCTGCCAAGTGCCATCACCTTTTTGCCCTTCCCCTGAACCATGTCCTTCTTTTGGGCTGGCGTGTAACATTCCTATTGGTCTTGAGCATGACCCAGTGGGGCACTCTCGAGTTCACTCTGCCTGCCTTAAGAAGCCTGATTTTTCTTGCGAGTGGTTTATGTCTAGCCATCTGCTTTTCACCTTCTCTGTATGTTTATTTCCCTCTTTTTTGGGACTAGTCGGGCAAGGAGGTCCTTCAGAGTGGCGTCATCGATCTGCCTGTTGATCCTTCCCTGCTGAGCCAGCATGAATAACTGCTGCTCAACTTCAGAGACAAGCTCCGGTTTGGCGATCCTGAGAGCTGCCAGCCTTTCCCTGGCTTCGGGCGTAAGTATGGCCCTGAGCACAGCCTGCCGCTGTGCCTGTGCCTCGGCATTTCGCCTTCGCATCTCAGCGGCCTGCTGCTCGTTTTCAAGCTGCATCTGCAATTCCGCCATACGTTTGCGCCTGAGCGCCTCCAGCTCCTCATCACTGGACATCAGACCTCACTCTCGACCTTCAGCCTGTACTTCCCGAGTTCCGGGTTGCTTTGCATAAGCTGAAGGAATATCTCATGGGCAGTGTTGTCGACAAACTTTCTACCTTCGGAAGTTACAATCCTGCCCTTATTCTTCTGCCTTGTGACAAGTTTTGCCATTTCAAGTTGCTGCAGCGCTAGCCTCGTGATGGAGCCACTTCCGCTAACTGCCTTGTTAGGCTTCGAACCTCTGTCAGCAGATCCTCCGAACTCCGCTGCCAGCCTGGAAGTGCCAACTGGTCCCAGGATGTACACCTTCCTGAGCACTGAAGCAACTCTTCTGTGCCACCAACCCGGAGATGCTGGTGCCTTTTCCCTATGTCTTCCAGTCTTGACAAAGGAGAGCCAATCCTCCTCCCTTATCGCCTCAATCTTCTTCAATCTTTCAGCCAGGGCTTCTACAAGCTCACTGGCAGGGACATCGTAGGCTGTTGTCATTTTAGAGCACCTTAATCAATATATTTACCTTGTATTGATATAAAAATTGTTAAAGGCACTGCTTACTTAAATGTTTCCCAGAGGCTCCCCTCGATTCACGCCCCAGAAACCGCTGGATATAAGCCATTGACGCATCGACTGATTGAAGCGTTCAGGCTTAAACAAATAAACTGGATGCCCCCCTTCAAGTATCTCCAGTTCCGCCCCCTTAACATGAAGGAGCGCGTTTTTCGCCACAGAAACAGGTACAACTCCATCACTGCTACCCCAAACCAATTTTAGAGGCTTATCGAATTTGCTTAGAAAATCCTGGACTCCTGGCCAATCAAGACCAACAGAACCTATCAGCGCTAGACCGTCAACATATTCAGGTGACATCATTGCAACGGAGATTGCGATGCCACCCCCCATAGATGCGCCCATGAGCACAGTACTCCTTGCAGAAAGTAGGTGAGAGAGATCCTGAACAAAGGCCGCCATGCCCTGATACTTCAAGTACATCTTACTGCGTGGAGAATGGCCAAATCCAGGAAGGTCCGGTGCCACATAACTCACTTTGAGTTCGTCGAGCATATTGAGCAGACCTATTTTGTCCCAGATGGCAGAGCTAAAACTGGAACCATGGAGCAGCACTAGTCGACGCGGCGAACTGATGTCGGAGAGCACACAGTTCGCATCTATGTCCCCCACCCTTATTTTTTCCTCCCTCATGATATCTTTTCCATACCTCTTAGGATACGTATATCGCAGGTCTACCAGGGAAGCTGTTGTGCCTCTTCTCTCCTCCAGGTCCTTCATGCTCTTCCATGGCCACAGTAACCGAAGCGCCCGTAACCGCCGAAATAAAATGCGCCTCCTTCTTGAGGAAATTAAGCTCGTCTACAGTTTCTGCTACTGCCTTTCTGAATTCCAGCTTGCCCTGCTTCTTCTCCATGGAAAGACGCTTATAGAACTGCGAAAGCGCAGGGCCATTCACGAATTCCACTCCAGCTCTCGAGTCCGATGAAAGGAGGGCTGTCTTTTTCCATGGGGCTGCCACATAAATGAATATTTCGCGTGATGTAGTGTTTCTCGCCTTCCCTATTTCCTCTATGTCCTCGAGAACCCCCTTCAGATATTCCTCCGACAGGATTGCAATCTTGTCTATGGAAAGGGCAGATGGCGACGGAAGTAGCGCTGTGCTCACAAATCCTTTGTGCCCGAGTCTTTCCCAGATTTCCTCGCATATATGGGGAGTAAAGGGCGCAAGCATAAGCGTCTGCATCTCAATTAAAAACCTCGACGCACTTCTTGATGGCTTGCCGCCACAGCGCCTGATGTACCACTTGTAATCATTCTGCAGGTCAAGCAGGGCAGTTCTCACAGATTCCTTGAAGGCTAGCTTTTCCATGTTCTCTAGGTAGTGCCCGTAACGGATACCTACAACGGATCTGAGCCACGCATCAATTTCCCTTTGCTTATCCTCCATTCCTTGGACTTCAGTGGCGAATTCCAGTAACTGTGCCAGCCTTGAGGTGGCACTTGTCGCAAAATCATCGTCCCAATTCGGATCATCGAACCCTTCGTCTGCGTACGCTTCGGTGATTCTAGTGACATCCGCTCCGTAGGTTTCGATGGCATCTTGCAGGGAAAATATGTTACCTGCGGATTTGCTCATCTTCGAACCGCTCCGGGTTATCCATCCATTTACAGAATAGGCTCGCGTCCAATGTTCTTCTGGAAAAATTGCAGTGTGGTTGAATATCGAAAAGGTGAGGTGATTCCCAATTAGATCCTTACCAGAGACGCGGAGGTCCACTGGGTACCAGTATAGAAACTCCTCTCTCATTTTCATTAAAATGGATGCAGAGACACCTTCCTTCTCCGCTATCTCCTCTGAATTTCCCTTTCCAAGGAAGACATAATTGAATAACTCCTCAGTCGGTGGATGCTTGAACACACCCCCAGAAAAATAGTGTGCAACCGTATAGTATGCCATGTAAATAGTGGAATCGGATAATGACTCTATCTTCCACTGCGGATCCCAGGGCAATTCTGTCCCAAGACCTGAATGATGTACACACGCCCAGTCGCGTAGCCAGTCTATTGTATTGTCAAATTGACGTCTAATGAATGGGGGAATGAATTCCATCTTCGAAACGGCATAGTGCGCTCTGTCTTTCCATTGAGGATCGCCGTAAGCGATGAACCACTGGTTCTCCACTATCTTTACAATACATTTGGTGAGACATCTGCATATCACTAAGCCGGAGGGCTCATACATAGTTGCGGCTTCGCCCTCGTCGATTAGATTTTTGCGCATCGTTTGCCTTGCATCAACGACACTCATCCCTGCATACCCTGGAATGTCAAGCATAACACCGTGATAGTATCCTTCTCTGTAGATTTCCTCCCTTGCCCGCTTGAGTTTCTCACTCTCCGCTTGGCTGGTAATCTTGTATTTCTCGACAGCCTTTACGCCAGGCGTCCTTCCCCAGCCTGGTGTTTCAATGGTTTCGATAGGCCTTATCGCGCTTACCATTTCTGCCAATTGGTCTCTGATTTTTCCCTCCTTAGCAATTTTTTTTAAATCCATCAGTGCCACATAGTCATCAGGTGAATCTGCCGGGACTGAACACACGATACCTGTGCCTCTATCTGGATCAGGAAAGGATGCAGGCAGTACAGGAAGCATCTTCTTCATTGTGGGGGAATATACCCTATCACCCACCAATCTGTCCCCTCTAATAGATCCGACGAGTTTCACTGACATCTGTTGTTCAGCAAGTTTGAGCGCCGCCTCCCGACTGACAACCCATCTTTCTCCATCCACCTCTGCGATCACATATTCCACATTTGGATTAACCCAAAGGTTCGTCTGGCCAAAGGCAGTCTCCGGACGTAGTGTCGCTGCGACCAAGCGGACACCGTCCTCACGTTTGAATTTGAGAAGGGTGTATTCGACGGGGACCTCTCCCTCTCCGACTCTTCGATCATGATCGCCGACAGGTATTCCATCCCTTGGACACCAAATGACAGGGTGTGAGCCTTTCCTGATGTAGTTGCCCTCTAGTAGAAGCTTGAACTGCCATCTAACGAACGCATCATAGAAAGGGTTCAATGGGGTGGTTATGAATTTCCGCCTCCAGTCAATAGACATGCCGAGGCGGCGCATTGCTTCCTCCCATCTTGCAGGGAAGTAACGTGTCCAGTACTCTGGTTCAGTGAACAAGTGCATATCCGCATCGCTTATCCCCATTGTCTTCATTATTGAAATCTGGCCTTCTTCCCCCTCCTTTATCCGCTTAGCTGCCGCCACAATGGGCATCCCGGTGCAATGGAAGGCGAAGGGGAAAAGCACGTTTTCCCCTCTCATCCTCTTAAATCTACAAATGAATTCCACTCTAAGGGAGGTGAATGCATGACCGATATGAGGTATGCCGTTCATGTAGCTGTACGGATACGTGGCGAAAAATTTGGCCTTGTCAGATGGAGTCGACTCGAAGAGGTGAGCGCTTTCCCATTTGCTTTGCCACTTTCGCTCTATTTCAAGGGGGGACATGGTCAGTCACTATTTTACAGTGTCAGAAGTGATCAAACGTAAGCAATTCCTGAGGCTGTCTTGCCGGTGGCAGGGGTACAACCTCATCCGGAATCCCTAGCGGTGTTAGCGAAACAATACGTGCATAATCTGGAGCCCTGATTATCTCCCTGATCTTTTCCTCCTTGAAAACAAAAGCCCATTCGGTCTGCAGTCCCATTTGCCTAGCAGCTGCACTTATCCTCTCCATCAGCACACCCGCATCCACAGAGAAGCTATTTATGAAGCCGCCAAGAGTTGGATATGCGTCATCAGGAAAAGCACAAAGGACGAGAATAACGGGCGCCTCCATGAATTGTTTTCCGTTTCCACACGCACCGGCTATGCTCTTCTTCAGCTGTTCATCCCTTACGGCTACCACCTTCCATGGTTGCCTGTTATCCATGGAAGAGCAACTTCTGATCGCACTCGATAGGTACTTGAAATGTGCCTCTTCCACCGGCTTCTGCGAATACTTTTTTACACTGACATTGCCTTTCATCACATCTGGCTGATTCATTAGATTATCACACTGTTCTCTCCCGCTAAAGGTCGTTCTCTGTCAGTTCCAACAAAATCGAAGAATCAACTGGAACATAGCGCACTGATAACATATGTCTGTCTGCATCCGTACTCATATGGTGGCTGCACTTAGTAAATTACACCAATATTATTTTTGCGCTAAGGGCGCTGACCCGAAGAACTGTTATAATCTACCCGCCATTCGCTGGACTCATGAAGGGAAGGATGGAGAAGGACTCCCTTGGAGAAAAGGAGGTACCGGCCGACGTATATTATGGAATTCAAACGGAGAGGGCCGTTGAAAATTTCAACATAAGTGGTCTCAAGCCCCAGGACGAATTCATCTGGGCTACCGCAGTGATAAAGTGTGCTGCTGCAAGGGCGAATATAAAAACAGGGATGCTCAAACAGAAAATCGGAAAGGCGATTGAGCAAGCAGCCATCGAGATAATTTCAGGAAAGTACAGAGACCAGTTTGTGGTTGATGTCTTTCAAGCTGGGGCAGGGACCTCTCACAACATGAATGCAAATGAAGTCATAGCTAACATAGCGATCGAAAAACTTGGAGGTAAAAGGGGAAATTACCAGATTGTGCATCCTAACGATCATGTTAATATGTCGCAGTCAACCAACGACACCATTCCCACGATCATAAGGATCGCCTCAATTCGCTTGGCAGCGGAACTCTCTGAGCAACTTTCGCTTCTAATCACTGAGCTAAAACGTAAACAGAGGGAATTTGATGACGTGGTCAAATCAGGAAGAACCCACCTTGAGGACGCAGCGCCAGTCAGACTCGGGCAGGAGTTCGGTGCTTATGCAGATATCATGGAATTTGATAAGGCTAGGATAGCGCATGCAATTGAGCAATTGGGACAATTGAATATAGGTGCAACTGCTGTTGGCACAGGCGTAAATGCGGATCCGATCTATGTCAAGTCTGTCGTCCAGGAATTAAGGAAGCTGACAGGTTTCAGGCTAACCAATTCAAAGCATCTTATGGCACTCACACAATCAATGTCTGATTTTGTAGACATGTCCTCAGCCATTCGGACTCTGTCAGCAGATCTAACAAAGATTGCTAATGATCTCCGGTTGATGAATTCTGGTCCAGTAACCGGCATAGGCGAGATAACTCTCCCTGCAGTGCAACCCGGATCCTCCATAATGCCTGGAAAGGTGAATCCGGTAATTGCAGAATGCCTCAACATGATTTGTTTCCAGGTCATGGGTAACGATTTGGCAATTCTTATGGCAGCTCAGGCCGGACAGCTGGAGCTGAACGTGATGATGCCACTCATCGCTTTTGCTTTGCTATTTTCGCTGAAGATACTCAATAACGGTGTGAAAATGTTTAGGGAAAAGCTGGTGGTAGGCGTTGTTGCCAACAGGGAGAGATGTAGGGAACTAGTAGAAAGATCTCCGGGCATAGCCCTTGCGCTCAATCCTTACATAGGTTATTCAGCTGCGGCTGATGTCGTGAAAGAATCATTGAAGACTGGAAAGACCATCAGAGAGATTGTTGCAGAACGCGGACTGCTCAAGCGCGAAGAGATTGAGGAGATTTTGGATATGTATCAGCTTACAGAGCCGGGGATTAAAGGTAAGAAGGCCAAAGCAAGGCGTTAAGGACAATAAATTGAATACCTCATTTTCTTGTACATTATCTATTTATAACACCACTTTTTAGCAGTATCAGAGGTCGCCAAATGGCAGAAGCTAGTCCTCAGACCGGTACGCAGATGACTGCGCTCCCGAAGAGAAGACCTACCAGAGGGGAATATGCAGTAGGAATGAACGAAGAGGTGAATCCAAATGTCAACATCATACGTTTCATTCCAACCAACGGCCACATGTTTGAATTCGACGCCGGCCAGTTTGTTTCCATCTCTGCGGTCAAGCCTGACGGAAAGAGACTTGCCAGGGATTATTCCATCTTCTCCCCACCCTCTTTCAGAGAAGGGTTTGAACTCTGTGTAAAGCGGGTGGAAGGCGGGTTTATGTCAAACTTTCTATGCGATGCCAAGGTCGGTGACAAGATCAATGCAATTGGCCCTATGGGCGGATTCGTCATAAGAAGACCGCTGAAGCCTGAAATATTCTTCGTTGCTACTGGAACTGGCATTGCCCCGTTCAGAGCAATGCTGGAAACGCTGTTTGATGAAGGGGTGACGGACACCCAGCTTTACCTAATCTTTGGGACGAGGCATCAGGAAGACATCATATACAGAAGCTATTTTGAAAAACTGGCCGCTGAACATCCTAATTTCCATTATTTGCCTACGCTCAGTAAGGCAGATGATGGCTGGCAAGGACACAGGGGCCATGTTCAAGACACTCTCTTCAAATATCTCGACGATCCTTCGGGCAAGGAAGTCTATATCTGCGGACTGCAGATCATGGTGGATGAGGTTAAGGACCTTGCAATTCAGCATGGTGTTCCAGCTACGAATGTGTATTATGAGAGGTACGACTGATGGAGCAGCCTGCAATGGCTGGTGAGGTAGAAGTGCTTCCCGAAAGATGCGAGCTTTGTCCTTTTTTTACCCAGAAATTTATGCAGGAGTTGAAAAGGAGGACACCGCAGGGATTGAAAACAGTGGAGATAGTAACGGGTCTTTGTGCACTCATGCGCTTCAGTGAGATAAGAGGCAATGTACCTAAATACGAAATAACTCACAGGAGGGCTGCAGACTCGCATTGTTTCTTTGAAACAAGTCCCGAGCCACTTAAAATCCGTGTAGAGTGGCTGATTGAGAGAAAGCGAATTTCATCCCAGACTGAAGCCTGATGCCATTTCACCCGTAGCCGCTATTCCAAACCCCTTCTTGTCTATTGCAATTAGCCCTACATTCACTTCCTTATCGTAGAGAGAAATACCCCTTTCCACGGCTTGTTGGGCACCCTCCCCCTCCTCCATATAACAATAGACCGTCCTACAGAGGACCTTTCTTATTATTTCCTCACCAATGCCTGTTGCAGCTACTGCCCCTTCCGGCCCTGCAAATACACCACAACCGAATAGAGGAACATCGCCTACCCTCCCCTTCAGCGCAGGAAACACGCCGCCTGTGGAAGCAGCAGCAGCGAAATTGCCGTTGCCATCTGCCGCAACAGCCCCAACCGTGTCGGTGTACGAGGACCAATTCCTAGGCCATGCAGGACGCTTTCCTTTATCGAATTCAGCCTTCCCTTTTTCGAGCCTCTCAAGTGTCCGTTGAGTCGTAGGGTCATAATCCGGAAAGCCATGTCTTCTAGCGAACTCAACTGCTCCATCTGCAATCAGTAAAACGTGTGGGCTCTCAGAGACCCTTCTTGCCACAAGCACCGGATTTTTGGTTCTGGTAAGACCTGCAACTGCACCACAGACGCCATCTGAGGACATCACAGATGCATCCATATATGCGATACCATCAAATCTGAGCACGGAACCAGTGCCTGCATTAAAGCGTTCATCGTCCTCGAGCAACCTGACTGCCTCGACTACCGCATCAAGCACACTACCCTTCTGGGAAAGAATAGTCATACCGGCTCCAGCCGCGGCCGCAGGTCCATCAGACATGGATGCAGGCGCACCTGCCCCACCATGAGCGACAATGCCTCTTATCATCCCTGCCCGCATTGTTGTCGGCTATGTGAATGTTTTCTCGACTACTGAATTAACATACAGTAGTTTATCGCAACTTCGCCAATGTCTGTTGAATAATATCCTACTCTCCTTACGGATTCCTCAATTAGAGCTATATGAATCGCATCGTCAGAATCTATTTTGCGTATGGCTGAAGAAATAGGCCTAAGCATTTCACCTAATGTTTCTCTCCTGTCAATAACCCTGTTTGCGTCAAGTGCACTTCGTCTAAAGAAAGAAGAAATCGCATCATCTAGCATACTGACAGCATATTCGTGTGCTGACTTCAGTTTGGAGAGGACTTCTTTGTGATGGGAATGACCAGATATTGAGAGGGCAGAATGCGCAATCTGAACAGCATGATCTGCAATCCTCTCAAGGTAACGCGAGATTTGAAAGAAAGCCGAACTCTCATCCGGTGTTACGCCCAGTTTCTCCGAGGCAGCTGGATTTCTGGAGAGCATGTTATGTTCCTTCATTATTAGCCAGTAGATACGATCTGCATCCGTGTCCCTGCCCACGACATCTGCTGCCAGTGTCCTGTCATCTGTCAGGAGGGCGGTCATAACGTCAACATGCATAGAACGCCCTATTAGATACAGACGTCTTGTTGCCTTCTCCTGAGAAAGTTCGGAAATATCACTTAAATCTTTAACTGACACGCTGTTTCCTGTATCCTCCACTATTTCCACCCCCGTAACGCTGCGTGTAAATTGGCGCACAACATCCTTTATCTGTAGATCAAGTTTGTCCCTTCCCTTGACTGTGATAGTATCAAAACCCATCACATATGCTCCTATGAGCATGCGTAGAACATGCGCCGGTTGCTCTCTATTTATGGTTATTGTGCGCTCCATGGACAGCTTCTTTTCATTCAGTGCAGGTGTAATCACAATTCTTCCATTTCCCTCCTGCATCAGACCGAGCAAGTCTCCCTTCTTGATACCCATCCTGTTCACCCATTCCCTTGGCAGCGATAGGGTGAACGTCGAGTTACCGGTGAACTGAACCTTCCTTGTTTCCATTTTTTCGTACCCTTTATATTTGATAGATAGTTACAGAACATAGTATATATTTCATTTCTTTCTAAATAGACACTTTAGAATATATTTATCGACAAACTGGAAGGTGGCAAGGCAGTCAGATGACTGAAAACAGTGGAAGGGACACCAGACAACCTGGCGCCGGTTCGTATACGGATTTTAAGAGATTTGACGAGTCGGGGATAACACGATTTCATCTCAGAACGCTCGTTGTTTCAGGTATGGGCTTTTTTGCGGATGCATACGATCTTTTCGTCATTGGCGCGTTGCTGCCTGCTATTGCCATCTATTTTGGGCTCTCGCACACCAGCCTTGACTATGCTTTCATCTCGAGCTCGGCTCTGCTCGGGGCTGTGGTAGGACCACTCATCCTCGGCCCGCTCTCCGATAGATTCGGGAGACGCGCCGTGTATGGTGTGGATTTGGCCATACTCATACTTGCGGCAATAGGCTCATCTTTTTCGCAGACTCCGCTCGAACTGATTTTGTGGCGCTTCCTGTTAGGCGTAGGCGTTGGTGGTGACTATCCAGTCAGCGCGACCCTCATGTCTGAATTTTCCAACAGGAGGGACCGTGGCAGACTGGTAAGTGCTGTTTTCGCAATGCAGGGCTTCGGACTCCTTACGGGGGCGGTGGTATCGCTCCTTTGTCTTCTTCTGCATATGCCTTTCTGGCTTGTTTGGCGCATTCCTCTCGCTCTGGGAGCTGTTCCTGCACTCGCTGTCTTTTTTGCAAGAAGGAGGGTTGGGGAAACACCCCGCTTTCTGGCGCAGTCCAAGAAAACAGAAATACATGCGGGAAATGGTCACTTCATTGTTTCCGAGAGCAATGCCAATCTGGTTTTGCCAAGAAGAGAGATATTGAGTAACTACGTGCCGCTCATTTTAGGTACAGCAATCTGCTGGTTCGCTCTCGATGTGGCATTTTACGGCACCAGCATCTTTTCGAATACGATGATAAATGAGATAATAAGTGTTCATGCGACTGCAGCGACTGAATACACATACCTCATCCATTCAACAGAGATTACGTCCACTGTCTTCGCTCTGTTTGCATTCCCTGGCTACTGGGCGGCGGTCTTCCTCATAGACAATGTGGGAAGGCGGGCCCTTCAGCTCCTTGGCTTTAGCTTCATGGTCGGCGCATATGCAGCAATCTCGGCTGTGCCCGCTCTTCTTTCAAATGTGATATATCTTATTGCTGTTTACGGTTCTAGCTTCTTCTTCATAAACTTCGGCCCGAATACCACCACCTTTGTCGTCCCCGTGGAAGTTTTTCCGACGCAGGTCAGAACAACTGGGCATGGTATCGCTGCCTCTGCTGGAAAGACAGGCGCATTTATCAGTACCTTTCTCTTCCCATTTGCATTAGAAGCCATACACATATCAGGTGTGTTTGCTGTGCTTTCGGTTGTTAGTCTTGTTGGGGTTCTTGTGACTGCAATCCTCATACCGGAAGGTTCGGCAAGGCGGCTAGAAAGTATTTCCGGGGAGGAAAGATTGCTCCGAACCTATTCCGAATTTTCAGATTTAATACTCAAACTCGCTGACAAGACTGAGGACGCATCACAGGAGCTAAAGAGATTTGTCGACAACTGGGGAGATACCGCGATACTTGCCAAAAATATAAAGGGTATTGAGCACGAATGCGATGAGATAGTACATTCTGTATTCGTGCGCCTGAACTCCAAGATCATAGCGCCAATCAATCGTATGGATATAGTGACATTGACACAAGGACTCGATGATATAATGGACTATCTTGAGGCTGCGACTGCGCGTTTCAGTATGTATGATATAAAGGAACCAACGCAGCCGATGCGTCGTTTTGCAGATGTAATAGCCGCTTGCATCTCCGAAGTGCGCCAGGGAATTAGGAGCATAAACGACATCTATTCCCGGCGGTTTGATAGAATAGAGAATAGCTGCATAAAGATCAATCAATATGAAAACGAAGGGGACGAAATTTTAAGAGAGGCACTAGAAGAACTATTCAGAAGCGGAGACGCCATTGAAATTATCAAGCTAAAGGAGATTTACGATAATCTTGAGACAGTTACGGACAAATGTGAGGATGTGGCTGACATACTGCGCGATCTTATAGTGAAGTACAGACGCACCTGATCATCTGACATAGACATATGCCGAAGTAAATCCATTGCTATAGATCAAAATGAAAGCATGACTGCTGAGAGCTTTGAGCAACGCTCCCGACATCGGAATCGTAGTTTGCGTTGGGTAATAATTTCCTGCATCGATCATATAAGCGTCAATGAAAAGCACATTCGTTTCTCGAACTCCTGCAGGGGTGGACGTATTTTGAAGGGCCAGCTGCAGCGCTTCAGAATTGCGAGCAGAGAAAATTGGATACCCGCCTATCTCCCAAGTAGCATTCCTTTCGCCAATACCGAAGGCGATGGAGCTGAGTGGATGATCCGATGCAACAGTGACATTATCCTGTGTGTACCACTTGAGCCACACTGAGGCCTCCACATCCTGATATGGCATTAGACCCATTTTGGAAGGGGAAATTACCTGTCCTATCGTTGCCATAGATACCCCGGTGCTTACAAGCAGAATACAGACTGCGGCAATACCCACCCCGCGTCTTACCTTTTCCATACGGAAGACTGCATATCCAGCAAAAGGGCACAACAGGAGTATTGCAAATTCTATCACTCGGGCTGGCACCAGATACGCGATGTTTGTCAGCACACCCACTATTATAATTAATAGAGTCAGTAGAAAGGCTATAACAAAAGGCAGCAGCATCTCGTGTTCCTGCGTGAATTGAGAGATAAAAAGTCCGCCTGCAACAGCAATAAATGCCGTCGGAACGAAAAGCATAAGCAGAGGCGAGGGAAGTAGCGACTCGGAAGGAAGACCTGTAAATGAGAATATCAAGAAGGGAACCACAACTAGTCCAGAGATAGGCAGCACCCCTCTGAAATGCGACAGACCTTTGAGCGCACGTAGGGATGCAGGAATTACCTTCGGTGAAAGGAAATAGACTAACAAGGCAAGTAGATAAGGCACAAGGATGGCCTCTGCCAATTTAAGATGTGGATTTCCGAGAATGAAAATCTCAAGAAAGACCTTTGCGTATGTGAGCCAATAAACCCACGCTTCGGTTGAAATGGCAAATATGAAAATCAGCCAGGCGATCGCCTGCTTTTTGCTTGAAAATGAAGCATGTAAAGCGAGTAGACAGTATGCGAAGAGGAGCAGCATGATGGTTCCCACATGATATGCGGGCACCATCGCTATTGCTGTGAGTACAGCAGGAAGAGTCAATCTGCCCCGTCTCGAACAGAAGTAATAGAAATAGACGAGGAGAAATTCACCAAGCGTATCCGAAGCAAGTATAGATGTGTGACCGACTACTGGGGCCGCGCCAGCATAGAAAGCAGCAGACGCCAACGCAATGTCATGCCTGCCTGTAAGAGAGAGAACAATCCCTGCTATAGGGAAAATAAGAAATGAAGTTAGAAAAGGCATAATTAGCTCAGCCACCATAAATGTTGACAGACCGGTGAGCCTTGCAGCAAGACCTGTGATAATATAAACTGCCGGAAACTCTGTATAAGTCATACCGAAGCCAAGATAATGGGCAGGAAGGGAAAGATGGAGAGCAAAGTAATTGGCAAGATAGTAATTTTCCCCAGTATCAGGACCCCATACACTGTTGACTATGGGAGGGATAAGCCGTACCGCGAGCGAAGCGAAGAATATGGATAAGAGTGCGAGTGGATACCAAATGCGGCGCATCGGCGGTGTATACATTACAATTTAAAAATAGCTGTTCATGCCTCAGAAAGGTAATAGATTAATCCCATTGTGTGTTTTACGGTCTGGCGAAATCCTTGGAAGATGTATTTATTGCATATTACAAACGAACTGCATTCTCAAGATCAAGACCGAAGGAACCTGAGAGAGATCTGTTTAACGGTATTAGGATGGATTATGCGCTCTCTAATTTGATCAAGGATTGCATTAAACGGACTGGCATAAATCCACTCGACATCGGTGATGTCATAATCGGCTGCGCCTATCAGAGAGATGAAAACTGGACATTCGGCGGAAGGCATCCGGTGTTGCTTGCCCATTTGCCCACACAGGTTACTTCTGTGTCGCTCGACAGGGCATGCTCTTCTTCTCTCAACGCGATTGCAATGGGTGCAATGGAGATAATGACTGGAAATGCTGACATTGTGTTAGCCGGCGGTTTCGAGCATATGACACACGTTCCCCGGCTCTCCAACCGATTGTGTGAGAAGCTTTTGGAACCTGAATATGCTGAATACGAAATGAATATAGGCTACCAGATGGGACTGACAGCCGAAAAGCTTGCCAAACTGGAAGGAATAAAGAGAGAAGAAATGGATCGCTTCGCGTTTCGGAGTCACAATCTCGCTTCGAGAGCCGAAAGAGATGGATATCTCAGCGGCGAAATAATGCCACTGACGGTTGAGAATAATGGAAAGAGGACAGTTGTTGACAAAGATCAGAGCATACGTCACGAAACCTCCATCGAAATGATGGCTGCACTCCAGCCTGCTTTCTCCGAAGGAGGTTTGATTACGGCTGGGAATTCGTCCCCTCTGAATGCAGGGGCCTCTCTAGTGATGCTGATCTCAAGAAAGAAGCTAAAGGAGTACGGCATTGAGCCGCTGTCTAAGGTTGTGTCATTTGGTTGGGCAGGCGTAGATCCATCAATTATGGGTGAAGCCGTTGTGCCTGCTGCGCGGGTCGCTCTGCAGCGGGCTGGTTTGACTGCGAAAGACATAGATCTTTGGGAAATCAACGAAGCGTTTGCAGTTGTAGTGCTTAACGCTATCAGGAAACTTTCCATAGAAGAGGAAAGGGTGAACACGAGGGGAGGCGCGATTGCGATCGGCCACCCGCTAGGCGCTACCGGTGCTCGCATCGCCGGAACGCTGTCAAGGCTTCTACATTCTGCCAAGGGAAGCAGGGGAATCGCCGCTCTCTGCGTCGGTGGCGGGCAGGGATATGCGATGGTGCTTGAAACTGTTTGAAAACATTAGGCCATGATGTATTCAACGACTGAGTCGACAATCCTCTCCTTGACCATTGATGGATTCGTCCAGCGAAAGAGGGAAGGCTCGAGGTAACAGGACAAAGCGCATTTGTTGCAAGTCCTGTACGTATCCCAGTCAATCGAATTCCACATCTTTGGAAGATCGATCTCCCAGACCCTTCCGCCCCCTGTGTATTCATTCAGTACATAGCATGGAAGCACCACCCTCCCCTTTGGATCTATATTTATTGTGAGCCATGGTTTGCACTCCCATTTGATTCCAGAATACCAGGAGTTAAGAATGGCATCAAAATATTCGACAGACTCTACAATCGGCGCGCCATTGACTTTTGCACTGCGGAGCTTCTCAATTGTTCGCTTGAGAGAAAGCAGTTCAGGCGACATGAATTCTGCCGTCGAGTAATTGTAGGCAATCTGAAAATTCACGCTTACTCCAAGTTCCTTAGCAAGTTCAAGAACCTCATCTACCTGATGAACATTCATTGCAGTTATTGTGCTGCTTATGGTCACAGGCACATATTCAGCTGCGGCCCTGATGCCTTCAACCGCCTTCTCAAAAGATCCATCAACACCTCTCTGTTCATCGTGGAGTTTGCCAACACCATCAATTGAAACAAAGAGATGGTCAAGGTATTCACCTATGCTACCAATTTTTTCCTTGAGCATCCATCCATTTGTAACGAGGGATGTGTGAAAGAGGTTGTGCGATACTGAGAGTATTTGAGATATGTCGTGCCGAAGCAAGGGTTCACCTCCCTCAAAACCCATAAATGAAACACCGAAATCCTTGAGTGCAAACATCATACGCTTTTCTTCCTCAACCGTCAGAAGCTTCTCGTCTGGTCTGCGCCAAAAGGGGCACATCTTGCATTTTAGATTGCATGTGTATAGGAGTTTGTGTCCCGCAATGAGTGGAATGCGTTCTCCCTTCATAGTCCTTATCCTTCTTTTGAAGGAACGGACTATTACAGACTCGAAAAGGGACATGAGAAAGAGAACGCCACTGAGCTATAATAAATTGCCCGAAAGACGATGTGTGAAAAAATGGAGTTTCATTATTTATCTGTCCCGGCTGCCCAGTCGGTGACCATTTACGGTGCACAGCCCATTTTATATAGCTTCGCCATATTTCCTAAACGAATTTAGCCATCAAGGTGAATAAATGGCAAGGTCGCGTAGATGGTCTATGGGGGTGCTTTTTCTGGGAAGAAGGAAGAAAATCTTGATAGCCGCATTTGTCGTGCTTATTTTGGTAAGTGCGTATGCCGCGGGGGTCTCGCTGACTCCAGCTCTCAAGATAAGAAGGAATGCGGAAACTGCGTTGAAACAGAGTGTGGTAGCCAGCCCATCTCAATCTAGTGCTTCATGGACATGGCCGACCACTACTATGCAGGAGCCTGGCTACACCAATGGGACATACACAATGGGTGCGCTTGATTCTGTAGAGCATCTCAACATATACCTTGCAGAGGATCTATACAGTTTCATGCTGCTTGATGAAATATATGATAGCCCAGTAACCGTTGCCCCAAACGGGACAATAATTCCTTGGCTTGCCACCTCATGGAATGAAATGAATGTGAGTTCACAGCATCTCACTACCTTTGATCCTCTCACTGGGAACCTGCAAAATGTTTCTTACATCTGGGTAGTGCACATAAGACCCGGTGTGACATGGACTGACTGGACCAGCGCAGATGCTTCAAGCACATATGTTTTCAGCAACCACACCTCATTTAGCCTCTACAATACCACAACAGGGACGACACAATATTTCAATTACACATACAACTGGAGCAGCACGCGAATGTTGACTTACTATGTCCAATCTGCAGACTTTGTTCTTAGCTGGCTCATGTTGAGCAGTTCTTTTGACTTCTCCGGAACCTATTTGAACGTTGTTAATGTGGTACCAGACGGCAATCTTACTGTCGATTATTACCTCAATGCGCAATCAGCCAGTTTTGTTGACTATGCTCTCGAGGATCCAATACTTCCATATAATGTGTGGATCAACCATGACTGGTCAGAAACGCCTGGAGCATGGAATTATACTGGTGCACCCAACGGATACGACTCGTGGAATATGAATTACAACGCAGCAACAGGCGTAGCAAGTGGCTTAGTTGGCACTGGACCCTTCATGATGAACGGTGGCTATGGTATGCCCACTGGTCAACTCAATGCAGCAACAGGTTACTGGGACCTTATTGTGAATCCACATTACTTTGTTCAGTATGTGCCTGCCCTAAGGCAATGGACACCAAAATTCTTCGAACTCTCAGTTCCAAAGTTCTCATCTGTATCTGATGCTGCAACAGCGGAGAAGCTGGGACAATTGGATACAATAGAGCAAGGTCTACCACCCACGTTCATCCCAACCATATCAACAATGCCGAACACATACATATATCACAAACCTGCCTCTTCATTTGGATATGTTCAGCTCAACAGCAGGCCGCAATACGCACCGCTCAATATAACCGCTTTTAGGCAGGCGCTTAATTATGCAACAGATAAGGCGTACATATCTGCGGTCATTGAAGAGGGCTACAACATCAATGGACAAAATGCATTACCTGTCGCCGATTCCGTATGGTACAATGCGACTGTTCCTCAATACAACTATAACCCGCAACTTGCACTTTCCATGATAAAGAATATTACCGGCATGAGCAGAGGTTCGAATGGAAACTGGTATTATTTCGGGAAACCTGTTTCGATTACCATCCAGATTTCCACCTACACCACAAACCCGCTCGGAGTTGAAGGGGCCGAAGTCATTGCTCAGGACTGGGATGCTATTGGTATACCTACTACAGTTGAACAGATGTCATTCACTACGCAAGTGGCAAATACGATCAGTTATACATTCCAAGCCACCGATTTGGGCCTTACTGGAATCTACGGTGACCCAACAGGCGATTTCGTGGTCTTCTATAACTCCAACTATGTCAGCAGTGGTTTTTACTTTGGACCGTACACAAATATCACTATTGGCGGAGTATTCTACACTGGCACTCAGGTAAACGATCTGATGAACAATCTCACAACTCAACTTAATCTCATAACTAACTTTTCGAAGAGGATAAACATAGCCGATGAAATCCAGGGGATAGCTGCCCAGGAATCCACAATGATAGGACTTGGATATCCAATAGACATACTCGAGTTTACCAACACCAGTTTCGTAGGTGTGGTAAGGGACACTCTACCGTACAGTTCCTTCATGTATTGGAACTTCCTGAGCCTCCACTTAAGGTCTAAGCCCTTACCGGTTCCATCCGCACCGAAACTGCAGCTCGAAGTTGGAATGTCCTCGCCTCAAAAGATCTACTGGGATGGCATGTATGGCAATATAACGGTTGAAGTGAGGGATCAGTACGGCTCTCCTGTTCCAGGTGCGAATGTGGTGATGGGATATACACCAAGTGGTCCCCTTGTTAACATCACGTCCAACAACGGTACCACAAACTCTGCCGGTGAGTTTGAATGGGAATTCCAGGTTTCTCCTGCAGCAAATATACCATATACTTCCGACTATGGCGGCCAGATAACTGTTACAGCAGCAGCGTCTTTGAGTTCGTCATCCGCTGCCCCTAACATTGGCACTTATACGATTGATGTATCGCCTTATCCGGTTGAGTTTAAGACAACTCAGTCACCCACGCTTGTTTATGGGGCAAAACCTACTCTGTTCAGCTTTACAGTCCTGAATCCATCGACTGGACAACCCGTGAACAACTATTCGTATACAATACAGGTCCTATCAGGAGCCCTTAACATGGTTCCCGCTATAACAGGACAGACCTTATCATACACAACCTCATTCAGCGCGGCGGGCTTCGGCTTCCAGAACGTTACGGTAATCAACGGAACGTACGATTATGACATGACTTCTGTGAGCGGCGTGACAGGGGCCAATGGTACTGCAAGTGTATGGGTTTCGGTAAATGATTCCGCTGTCAACTTCACCGCTATGGGCAATCCCTTCGAGAGCTGGATATTCATCGGCAACTATGCTGTCGGAGGTCCTGTCGGTGGTATTCCTGATTACTTCCAGATAGGTGAGATGACTTCAGCTTCAAACAGCC